>CAVVZW010000077.1:0-165162 GCA_963752265.1 uncultured Alphaproteobacteria bacterium | reverse complement strand
AAATCAACACGCAACTGTATGGATAGCTCAGTTGGAAGATAGCATCAGACTTGCACGAAGAACGTCGAGGGTTCAAATCCCGCTGTTGTCACATTTTTTTCATGTTTTCAGACAAATTTTCTCGGGGTTTGACGGTGGGCAGAGGTGCTTTCGCTTTGCTTCTGATTTGTTTGCAACGCTGCCCATCTATTTCTTAAAGTTAATTTGAATCTTTAACAGTTTTTCGCTGATAAAAAGTGCTCAAAATAAAATTTTCCTAATGTTATTTATAATATGAATGGTTAAAACGTAAAAGTTATTCACTAAAGTAATTAACGTTTTCGATTGGTTCGCTGATGCGTGCTCTAGCGTTCATACTTCGCGGGCGAAAATATATGTTAAAATTTACATAATTTCAAACCGCGGTAAGAACCGCAAGATTTCAGAACCGTACCGCGGAGTACCGTCAATTCATAATCCAGAACCGCGGTTCGGAACCGCATAAAGCGATTTCGGAACCGCGTACAGCGGTTTTACCGCGGTACTCCGCGGTACTCCACACCGCGGTAATCCGTGTCGCCCACTAGTCTAGACCACATGGTCAGCAGCTTTTCAATTTTCAAATTTTATCAAACCCCGAAGGGGTTGGTTATCAATATAGCGCTCCGAGAAATTGACCATGGCGTCCGTCTGTCTGTCCGTCTGTCCGTCTGTCTGTCTGTCGCGAATAGGCTCCCAAACTGCGACCTATGATCAAACGTTTCGAGTTCTGCCAGCCGACCATGGGCAAAGCCGTGCCTAACGGCGCCGAGTGGTTTCACGAGATCAAGTATGACGGCTATCGGCTTCGCGTGGAGCGCGATGGTAGCAATCCGGCTGATCACCCGCGTCGGCTATGATTGGACGAAGCGCTTCCCCTGGATCGCCGAGGCAGCGCTGAAGAACCGCCGCAAGCAGTTTGTGATTGACTGTGAAGCCGTGATCCTCGGCGTCGACGGCATCGCCGACTTCAACGCGCTTCATTCCGGCATGCAAAATGCCGAGGTTCAGCTTTGCGCTTTGATGTCCTAGTCTAGCGGTCGACGGAGACGACGTCCGAGAACTGCCGCTCTCGATGCGCAAGGCGAACCTAGAACGGCTTCTGCGCGGCCGGCCGGACGTCATTTTCGTTAACCCGTTTGAGATTGGTGCGATCGGACCTGATCTGTTTCACGCTGCCTGTGACATGGGTCTAGAGGGATGGGTGTCGAAGCGCACCGATCGACCGTATCGCAGCGGAAAATCCCCTCATTGGATCAAGGTGAAGAACCGCACGCACCACGCATTTGATCGGGTGCGGCAAGCGATGCGCTGAAGGCGCTCAGCCCAAGGGGATAATTTAAAACGTGAGCAATTTTGAGCATCGGCGCTTGTGCCCGTCATCATAAGCTTTCCCAAAACGGAGGCCCTCATGGACGACCACAAGCAGCAAATGCGCTCTGTCTCTCATCCAAGTGGCGACAGGCCACGTTCAAATTTGTGGCAGAAGATGTCAGAGCTTCTCTCGCTAAGGGAAAGAGTCGCGCAAGCTGAACTCGCCTCGCATAAGCACGGCATCGGGGACGAGGTATCAAACAAAGGCGTCGGTAGAAGGATCTAGTATTCCTGCGCGGCCTCCATCTGAGCCACCCACGGGGGCGATCACGCTGAGTGCGTGCTGGGACTATCCCGGACAGTGAGCAATATTGAACAGCGGCGAAGAACCAAGTGTGCTGAGTTCTTGATTGAACAAAGGTGCCGCCCCGGCCCCCGGCGCTGCGTTCCCAAGATGGCCCCGACACGCGGTCCTGGTCCCCGTGCCGGGGCCGCATCTTTTTGTTCGCGATTTCGTACCGAAACGACCGGAGAAGTGATGATGCGCTTTTTGCTGATCTTAGCCGTCGCTCTCTTGCTTGTCGGCTGCAGCGGCGACCGTGTCAAACAGAGCCTGAATGATCACCAGAAGAACGACCTCTATTTTCTTTAAAAGCAAAACCACCGCGAACAATATGCGGCGAGTTAGTTGCGTCCAGGGGTGGGTGTAATGGATAGTGAATTTATAAAGCAGCGTGCCGCGCATTGCCGTTTCCTCGCGGAGCAAGCTGACCCGTTCATCAAGCGACGATTGCTAGACTTGGCCGTGAGCTACGACGCCAAGTTAGATCTCGCGTTGCGACCACCACGTACTTTCGGAATACCCGGTAGCCTTCTAGAGGCGCTATTGCCGTCCCATCGGGACACCGGCGCCGACTGACTTACGCGCGTCTCCATGAACCTGAAACGAGTAGCAGCGATGAACCACGCCACTGCTGGAGCGCGGCATCTCGTAAATTTATGCGTTTAGCGACGTGAAAGAGATGTTCGAGCAGATGAAGGGGCTCATTGACTAGCAATCAACCGGCTAGCAGCGCATGATAAGATGCGTTCTGATCCTGGCTGCGATCCAAATTGCCCCCGGTTCTAAATGTCGAAGAGAGAGGTAATTCAGATGACCTTCGCTTTGTGGATGGTAATACTTTCAAACGCGACGAATGGTGTCGTTCACGTAAGTAACTACAGGACCCTTGACGAATGCAAACAGGCTGCCGTGGATGCGGCCTATGTAGGGCCGACCGACAGCTCGAAAAATTTCACGTTCGTATGCATCAAGAACGGTAGCAATCTCTAGACGCTGTTCGCTCTCAAATTCGAGAGTTTCAAGTGTACCAAGCGCTCAATAAACCGCGCCCCTGTATTGTTGGTGACAGGTCCAGGCTCACCAAATAAATCAATGACTTAATCGGTTATTCGAAGATCTCGGATTTCCTTCGTGTCTGCAAACCGATTGCCGCGCCGTGCTTGATGCCTGAAACGCAAACGGCCTCCCCATGACTTTAGGAAGGCCGCTGGTGCGGGCTTGTAGTGCCGGCCGGTCGGCGCCAATGAATCGGCGAAGCGGCCCTCCGTCCCAATTCGAACAATCGTTGGCGCTTGCCTATTGCGATTGGACGAAATTGATTTGGGGATCACTCATGAAGGTATTAGGAATCGCGGTATGCGCGCTCATCGCGTTATATTTTGCCGACCAAGAATTCGCGGATGGCCAATTTACCGATGCCGTCCAACGGGTTGGCGCGCAGATGATGCATTCGTTCGGAATCTAGGGAAGGCCCGCTCGCACGCGTTCATTTTGTCCATCCTCCTCGCCGTTTATGGCCCCGCTGTGGATTTTAGCTCTCCAAGCCAATTGTGAGCTAGTTCACCTCAGATTGGCGGGGTGGCTGCTAGTCTCTTAGCGCTGAGGATTTCAGGGGCTCAGTGAACAGGCGCCGGCGGGACACGATATTTCGAGCCCGACGGCGTATTTTTTCGAGACTGATTCACTGGCGTTTCGGACAGGCCCGAACCGTGCCCCTCATCCCAGTCGATTGAACCTTCAGCCCAACAAGATGGAGACCACCATGAGGATGCATTACACCGTTGCATTTGCAATGCTCGCGGGGTTCGGCCTTGGCGCGGTCGCGGTCCAGGGACTTCATGCTCAGGCTAATCCGCCTGTCTACTCAGTCGCTGAAATCGATATCGCGGATCAGGCGGCTTATTCGACCTATGTTCCAAAGGCTCAGGCTGCGATCAAGACAGGCGGGGGCAAGATTCTTGCCGCTGGGGGCAAGATCACTACGGTAGAAGGTGAGCCGCCGAAATCGCGCGTTGTCATTCAACAGTGGGATAGTCTCGAAAAATACCAGGCGTACCGCAACTCGGCAGCGTTCAAGGAGCTCCTGCCGTTGCGCGAGAAGGTAGCGAAATGGCGTACGTACGTCGTCGAGGCCGTGCCGCAGTAGCTGCACGAACAAGCCGCCGCTGGGGTTGAGCTCAGCGACGGCTCTACTCAATACGCGTGATCACTAGAAGGTCACTCTTGAAGATGATCCAGACCGATGTCCACGCCATCTCGATGGTGGCCGGAGGCGCGCGGTGGTGGTGGGATCTATCGGATTTGCTTTTCAGCGAAACCCTGAACTCCGGAAGACCGAGAATTCGCTTCCGTCGCGGAGCGATCTCGTCCAATGCTTCACCTCTCCGACCGATTGGCCCCGGAGGACCGCAAATACCTATTGAAGCCTGGCAAGGCCGGCTTCAATCTCGCTCAGGTCGCTGTCTATCAACCGTACCGAGTGGCTCGGATCGATGCCGTTGCAGGCAAGGAGCTTAGCGCGTAGCATTTGTCGATGCTCGCGAAGTTCTTCGATTTTCTTCCGATCTTTTACATATACAAAAGCGTCAACGATCAACTTTACCGACTCTGACAATCCCTGCTCCCAACTCACATTTTGAAAAGTTATTTTCCAGGATTTTGACCGTGCACGCAAGGCGGTGAGTTTGTCCGTGCCGCAGCCAACAATCACGGAGGTATTATGCGAACGCTAGAAGTTTGCTTAAATTCGCTGGTGGACCTCTTAAATTCCGATCAGGACATCACGCAAACCGGCATCGACGGAATCATGGATCCTTACTTAGTAGGCTTCGGGGCAGCTACAAAACAGCACCGCGACGAGGTTGCACAGGCGTTTCACGATCGGACGAAACCATCAACACGGCGCGACATAATACACGTGCGGATAATGAAGCAGATTGTCGACTGAGCACACCAAGTCGTCAACGCCAAGAGATCCCGTCTGTCCTCAGCCCCAAGCCCTAGCCGCTTCCATCCGCACTCGATCGGCGGAAAGTTATCGCGTGCACAGTATTCAAATGAAAGAGGCCGCTCGCTGAGGCGGCGCTATCCGCCGAGATGAGGAGACTCGATGGGCCTTAGCTCTTCAGGATTTATCGAACTGGGCTCTTGCCGGAGAAGCTTTTTTTGAAACCGTTCGCGCTCTTTTGCTCGACGATGCCGTGACTTCCGTTCTCTCACGCCATATCCCAAGCTGAATCCGATAAGCAAGATCACCGCAGTGTATATTAAGATGACCATGTTCTGCATCTTAGAAGTCAGCTGACGTCAAGCCGCCTGCGTTTGATCGAAAGGGGCCAGTACCGAGAGGCGTGCAGCTCGCATTTCGGACACGCCGAGATTGCCATAAGGTGGTTCTAGCAAATTGAGAACAAGTTGCCAACCTGGACCGAAACGAGAATGCCAGATTGCGCCGCCTGCAATGAGCCGAGCCGAAATGCTCCCAAAGCATGGCGGGGGTTTTTGTTATCCTAACTAACAGAGATCGCTTGCACATCGGGCTGTCCGATCTCCTTCGGTGATAGCGCGATCAACAACGCCAGCCACGTCAGGCGGCCGGTGTAGAAAGGGCGGCCCGTACGTGCGGTCGCGCCCATGGTGGCTGCATTAACCAAGACATTCGGCCTGGAAGACCGCTTCTTGTGCGAAGATTTTCGGGACGGCCGCCGCATTATCTAGCCCGCCGTAAGGTTGATGTAAGCGGCCGATCATACATTGCCCGCTGACTTTGGAGCTCCTGGACTGGCGAAAGTGCTTATATGCATGCTTTCGTTGGAGTGTTGGTTAGCCGTCTACGTCGCCTCAGATACACCTTGGGACGACGGCGCGTATTGTTTTTCGTCCCGCCGCGCGCGGTCTGCGCCGAGATTGGCGTGTGGAAGGGAGATTTCTCCGAGCGAGTGCTTAAACTTCGACATCCGCGGGAGTTTCATCTCATTGATCCCTGGATGTTTGAGTCAAAGTACCCGGGCAGATGGTACGGAGGAGACGCCGCCAAGAACCAAGACGATATGGACAACATTAAGAACTCTGTCTGTCGTCGGTTCGCCGGGAACTCTGCCGTCGCCATCCATCGCAGCAAATCAGTTGAAGCGGCCGCTCAATTTCCGAATGAATATTTTGATTGGATATACATTGACGGAGATCATTCATGGGAAGCGGTTCTGAATGACCTCGAAGCTTGGCACACAAAGCTGAAGGTGCAGGGAACGCTTGCGCTTGATGACTATGACTGGCGAGATGAAGAGGGCCAGTACAGTATCAGATACGCAGTTGATAGGTTTCTTGGGACCCACAAAAATCTAGAGGCGCGGCCTATTTGGGGGCAGCTTGTAATTACAAGACGAGTGCTCGATACCTCGCGACAGTGAACTTTTCGCCTCGCAAGCCAGAGTAAACACAAAGAGTGTTGTTGCGGACCAGCGGTGGCTCTCGCGGCCGTTAATTGCCCGAAAGATTTGAAAACTCACGCTTGGCGAAACGACGCAAACGCATGCCTCGGCGGGCCGCGCAGGTTCCCAACGAAACGATCCTGAAACACTGGCGAAGCCATTTTCTTGCCCTGCGAAAAACTCCTGCAATGGCGGTCAAGTAACTTGCGGCCTGTCTCAATGAGGAGGCTGCTATGAATGCGATCGTTGCCGGTGTTCTCGCTCGCGAAGCTGCAAAGGCCCAGACCCATCCCGACCCGCTCAATTTGATCGCGATATTCTGCGGTCTCGGATTGATGGTTGCGATCACCATGGCTGCCATCGGTTTCGATCTGGGCGCGAGTTCCTTCTGAGCGCAAGAGCAAAGCAATTTGGCCAGAGAGATTTGGAAGAGGTCTTATGTTCGAGATTGTCATAGCGGTTATTGCAGCGGTCAGCGTCAGCATTTTTCTTGTCCATGCGATCGAGTTGTATCTGACCAATTAGCGCGCGGCTTCCTCGCTTGGTGCTTATAGATGCCCGACAAGCTGCCGATTTTTGAAATGGTCGTGACCAAGCGCGGCCGTAAAATTTGGCTGTGGCACGTGTGCACGACCGACGGTCGGGCCATTGTTCGCGGTTCGGAAAAAAGCAGGGCAACCGCTAGATACAATGCTTACCGGATGCTCTTGCAGCTGTTGCTGACGGCGCCGTATCATAATCAGCGCGAGCGCGCCTAAACACTTCGGGATTAAACCATCTTTGATATGGACCTCGCACAGAATCGGCGGTAGCCCGGCGCAGAAGTTGGTTAGCCGAGTGACCCAATCCCTGAAATCCGGATATGAGGACCTCCCATCCCTCCGATACACGCGAAGTAGGTCTTTGGGCGGATCGCTAGGGTTCAACGGCGTCGTTCAGATACAGGTTTTCCACAGCGTATCCACAGCCACAAAAATGGGAATTTGACCTGACCCATAGCAACCTGGAGGGCACGAATTCACAGGCAGCGCACGAAGAGACCCTGTCGAGAACTGGTTCACATTTCCAGCGATTGACGCCTGCTAGTCTTCGGTCGTGTCCGTCGCAGGTTTTGAAACCCCCGCGCCGCCGACAACGTAGTTAGTTTCGGAGGAGCGTTGCCTTGAACGACCTCATCCAAGTGGTGCGTGCAGGCTCGGCGGCCGATAGAAGGACGTTATTGCAGCGGCTTTTCAGTATCTTCTATCTTGTTGCAGTCGCCGTCGCGATGTTTGGCTGGATTTCAGCCTTCGGTTGGCTCGCCGTCAGAATAGTAGAATGGTTATTGATCTATTTCAGGTAACCAATTACCTGAGCGATCTCTGCCACACCGCAGCCGATCATGATCCAGAGAGCAAAGTTCATTTCCAATGCAAAAAGCATCGCGCAGCTCCGCATTTTGACTTAGGGACAACCAACGCTACGAAGCGACTAACGCTCTACACGGAACAGCAGTTCCAACGGACGATCCGTACAATTTTGTTGTGCGTTGCATCACGCGCGTTAAGTCCGGTCAAAATTGGACGACTCACCCATTGTGCGACCTCGCTCGCCGGTTGAAAACTCCGCATTACTACCGGCTCAGCTCCTGGTGCGTGACATTTGCTAGAGATACGAAAAAGCCGTCGCTGGGGGTAAGATCAGCGACGGCTCTACTCAATACCAAACGAGTGACCCACCAGAGGGTCACGGACTACGTCGGTCTCGCGCGGCTAAGCTCGAGTTACCGTCTCAGCCGCTTCGCATGTGATGCCACGCGCTGTCGATCACGCTTCCGGTGTGGTCGGATGATCTAGATCGCCAAACATGACGCCGATGTCGTACATCCTCTGCTGCCAGACATTGTCAGATGGCTTTTTCCTGCTTCCGCCAAAGCGAAAGAACCGGGGGTTGAGATCCTGTCAGCGAGACAGGTCGGCGGCTTTTAAGCTTGCGCTCTGGACGTTGGCGCACCGCACCCGGCATGAAGCCAGAGTGCCCGCGCCCGCCAAGTCGCTAAATGCGCTTTGGAGCCCGACCGAGGCCCGATGCGCCTCGGCAGCTCCTGGCGTCAATCGAAAAGCAACCCCGGCTAACGCAAATTTTGGAGCCTCTCTATGATCTCAAGCCGCCTGGCGTTTTCGGCAAGCCTTGTCAGCAGCTCCGCCTCAGTCAGCCAATTTAGCTCATCCTCGTCGTCCATTTTGCAACGCTCGGGGTGAAGGGCCGGCTTCGCCTTGAACTGCTGTATCGTGTCCATATGCCATCTCCCTGTTTAGGGCAGCAATTGGTGTGCCGAAGCTGCTGCGTGGTTCAAAGGTCCAAAAATGGACACAGCAGCTTGATCGCCAGCTTTCATTGAGCGTGCGTCCCATCACACTTCAGTGTGCAGGCCGAACTCTCCGGCCGCCGGCTCCGACTAAATGGGTAGCCACAAAAGCCGGAATAAAGACATGATGAATGTTGTTGTGGACAAAATGAGCGCTTCGCCTACCGATCCTGACCCAGCGATCAAGCCGCGGACACGCGAGCCGATTTGGCCTTTGGGATGGTTGATTTTGGAGGGCATCGCCACAGTCGGATGGCTCTTCGCCATAGGCTGGGCGGGTCTCAAAATTGCTCAATGGCTCTTCGGTTAGAACAATCCGAGAAGCTGGTCAGCCGCCTCTACGGTCGCACAGACTATCATGCCCCATAGGGCAACGTTGACCTCAATAGCCATCCGCATTGTTGCGTCCCCCGACGAGCGACGAGATTCCCCTTGAGTCTCATCTTGTCGAAAGTCTCGAAGTCTATTGTGGATTAAATATGGTTCGCAGATGCGAACGCCAAAGTTGTAGTTGCCCGATCCAATCCGAGATCGTTAGCGCAAAAGTCCAGCCCAGAGACGATTGATCTGATTTGCCAGCTGGGGGGCCCACCTCGGCGACGCTGTGCACTCACCACATACTTGCGCCGCAGAAGCTAAGGGCCAGCGATGGTGATACGTCGCAAGCCGCTCGAACCTCCGCCCGTGGTCGCGCACGCCTTCGTGAAGGGTTCTTCGCCGAGGAAGAACCGACACGGACAGGACGAGATTGCCGTGCGTCAGCTTCACGCGCTCAAAACCAAGGACCGCGCCAGAAACCGCTTTAGCTCAGCGAACTGAAGGCGGCGGCCTCGCAACACATCCATCGTGGCTGGGTTCGTGGGCTCTCGGAGGCGCTTAAGTTTGGCAACAGCTACCCCTTAGTCTCAGGTCGTCGGGAACCCGCGGCTCCTGCCTACATAGACACGGACATTTCGCAGAACAGAATTCACTCGTCCGTCGTGAAGCCGAATTTGAATCGGCCTTCAGATATCTTGCCGATATTTAGAACGGCCGTCTGGTCGCCACCGTTGCCAACCGGATTCACCTACCCCGCCATGCTGGCCCGATCGGCCGGATTATGGGGATTACCAACGTAGCGCGCTTGTCGAGAGCATTTGCGTCAAATTGCCTCGTTGGCATATGTGAGCTAACTCACGTTCAATGGGCACGATCTTTGCTTAAGTGTCGCCGGGCGCGTATTGCTGGCCCGGCGGGTGTTTTTGGGAGTTAGTCATGAGGACCCAAAAAAGTATTTCGGAAGATCGCTTGCAAGAATTGATGTTAGAGATCGTGTCGTTGCGAAAAAAACTCGAACAAGCCGAGCGCGATCGGGCAACATCTAGAGTCGAGGTAGCGTCCGCTATCGTAGCCGCACAAGCCCGGCTTCAATCTCGCTCAGGTCGCTCACTATAGGCTGCGGCGAGCTTCTGACGTCGATACCGTTGGCGTTCCGGAGTTTCTTGCGGAGCATCTGCCAGTGCTCGCGCATCGCTGAAGTTTAGCGAATGTCTCGTGTCCGCAAATCAATTGCCGCACTCAATTTGCCGCGCGAGTGAGACCGTCTCAACATCTTGGACACGTGCCGGACGCCGAATTCAGGCCGAGCGGAGGTTGTGAAATGATTTCACACACTTGGTTTCGCACGACCCTCCTGGTTGCGGTTATGGCAATCGGCCCAGTCCCGGTCTCGGCGCAAGGCACCGCCTGCGGCGTCTCCGATTTGGACGCGTGCCTCGATGCGCAGCGGCTGAATTATCTTCTCTCGAACCGCGATTGCCGTTTTTGGACCGAGCTCGAGCAGGGCTACATTCGCAACCCCCGCGGGTATGCGCGCTGTTGCCGATGATGAAGTATTTCAGCGCCATCAATCCGAAAGACGTATTGCTGACGACCTCCGTCCCGCAAAAGATGCAGCGTTACAGCACGGGCGGGTTTCCAGAGAATTCCACCTCGGAGATCAAGGCGTGGCTGATCAACACTGACGCCGTCGTGACCTGCCGGAAATAGGTGGCGGGTGGCCAAGGGAACTTAAGGCGGTAGCCGTGAGTTAGCGGTCGTCTTAAGGGTTCCGGTCATGAAAAATCCGACGCTTTTAATCTGCGCCCTGCTCTCCGTCGTGGCCCTGAGCGGCTGCGGGGTGAAGGGCGACAAGGGTGATAAGGGCGACAAGGGTGAAGCAGGCCCTGTGGGACAGGCTGGCCCTCCCGGACCCCAGGGGCTCGATGGCCGCCCTGGAAAGGACGGACGAGACGGCGTTTCGCCGCCTTTGCCGTTCCGCGTCGTGCGCTCCGAACCCGACGGCGGAATTTCAAAGCCGGCGATGTGTGGCACCAGCGAGGTGATGATCAGCGCGACGTGTATCACCAAAGCGGGGGATGCCGCTCAGGCGCCACGGACGCTCGGCGACAATGGCGCGAGCTGCGATGCCAAGCCCGGCCAAAGCGACCCGCCGCAAACCGTCATTCTTTGCATCAAGCAGTGACTGCGGTGAAAAGAACGCAGGACCGAAGCCCCGCGCCCTGCTCTATCAACTCTCGGGGCTCTGTTGCGGGCCCTGCGGTGCTGTGGTCAACGGAGCGCCACCGAGCGAAATAGGTCCGGCGGGTTTCAGCGAACGAGCCATCCTCTTGCGCGCAGCGGCAGATAACCGACTACGCGCCAGGCCTTTTGAAATGGAGGCTGTTATTTCCGACGTTATTGAATTCTGGAGCGAGTCCACTTTCGACGTCAGCTTCGAAAGCTGTGCCGAAATATTCTTAACGTCGCCTTTTTCGTCCGTCAGGCTGTGTCTCAGGGCGTCAAACGTAGCTGAGTCCTGTTGAAGCAGCGCCGTATTCTGCAGCAACAAAGCGCTATGCTGCTGAAGCGCCGCAGCTTGTTGCAGCTGAACCGTCTGAATGTCCTTTAACGTCGCGACAACGGACTCCGGTATCGGAGCCGCTGCTCTCTCTTGCGGAAGCAGTTCAGACACCAGCCCACTGATATTTGGCAAGGCAAATTCGGAAGGCGACATGGTGTAGACGGCCGCGGTGGCATTCAGGCCCAAAGCGAACACCGACAGCGCCAAAATCGACTTGCGGCGAGATTGTTTGCTCGGTGCTGCGGTCTCGACTTGCTCGGTTTTAATCTGTGTTTCGGATGCCTTGGTCATCTGCATTGACCTCAAATAAATAGAGCCGCCGCTGGATCGTCCGTGCGACGGCTCCTTACGCGTTACACACTGAAATCTGAGGAAGACTATGAACTGATGGTATTAATTACCCGTTAGCGCGTCAGCCTGCCGGCATACGTAGCCGGTCTGCCGCTGCGACTTGGCCCGCTCCCCCTTTCGTCAGGACGAAGTGGCGGCGCTAAGCGATTCTCGTTCGAGCACTTGCCGATCAATTTTGGCATGGCCAGCCTGGGCGATGCCCCACGACTGGGGTGATCGGATCATCATGCCCAGATAGACCAGAAGCAGGAGCGTCGCGTAAACGGAATCGCTGTGCATTTTCACGAACTCGGAATAGGCGTGCGGGACGATTTCGCGTGGGATTCCCGTGAACCAGAAGCTCAGTACCAGAATTGTGACGCCAATGAAGGGCGCTTGCTGAGCCCGCATCGCGCCTGCCACAATCAGGTAATATGGGAGGATCAGGCTGACGAAATGATCGCGGCTGCTCATGGGCGACAGCATCAAGATCGCGATAATCAGGACTGCGCCGTCGATGGCAATGAGGTCTTTCTTTCGCGATGCCAGCAGCATTGCGCCGATCACGGCCACGAAGGCAAGCTGGAGGACCCGCAGCCAGGTCTTGAAGTCGCTGGCGTAAGAAGTGCCGTCGAGCGCAAGCGCCAAAGCACCACGGAGCGAAAGGTTGAACGGGTTTGCCCCGTTCCAGAACGGATGCGGGGCTGCGGCTGGATTCTCGGTCAGGCCCGCGATTGCGACGTCATGGACCCACGCCAAGAAATACCCGTGTGCGCCGGCTTGCGGGTGGAAAAACATGTCCGGCAGAAAGCAGAACAGAGTGAGTGCGACCGCGAAGACGGCTGCGGCGACAAATCTGCCTTTGAAGACGAGATAGGGCAGAAACAGGAGCGGCGTCACCTTGAGCGCGGCAGCTGCGGCCAATGAGATGCCCGACAAGACGTCACGGCCTTGGGCGAGCGCGAGGATGCCGATCAAGACCGCCGGGAGAACTAGCAGGTCAAAGCCCTGGTTTTCAAAAACCGCGACGATGAATTTCAGGCTGATCAGGATGCCGAACAGCCGCAGCAACTCGCGATCGCGATCGGACCATTCGCCCTGGAAGGTCGTGACCACCAGCCTCTCGCAAAGCCGGCAGCACCAGATCGTGCAAGCCACCGTGATCGCAAACCAGACCGCCAGCAAGAGCCACATGGGGATGGCGATCGACGGCAACATGACGAAGGCGAAGGCTGGATTGTAAGTGAAAATCCAATCGCAGACCTGCAATACCTTCTGGTCCCAGAGACACCGAGCGGCATCGCGGTAAAGGACGGCGCCGCCAGGGTGTTTGATGTAGTGGAGAAAGAAATAGGCGGTGCAGCCGACATACAGCGCGGCCCAAAGGTATCTATCGCGGCGCGGATGTCCCCACGCTTTCGCAAATGCCGATTTCAGCCCGGTCATGCGCCCCCCTGCGACCCGGCCGTCCTTAGCACGGGAAAACACCGGGCCGCAAAAAGGCCGCTCAACCCGAGGAGGCCTCACGCTGATCCTGTTTCCGAAAAGCGCGGGGACCGAAGCCCCGTGCTTGGATTACGACAAAGTAAAGTATAGACGCCCATCTGGGGGAAAGATTCCGGGCGCGGAGATTCGGTCCCGCAAAGGCGATCAAGGCTTCGCAGGCTCTGCGCGCGCAGCGCCTGTGCCGGGCGATTTAGCTTTGGACGTCTGGCGGTCGCGCACGGCGCCCAGTTCCTTCTTGAGCTTCGCCTGTTCATCGATCGTCATAGCGGGATTTTCTCGGCTCGGTGGGACGTCTTCCACGGACGGGAAACCCGTTGTTTTCTTGCTTCCCGGTTCCTGAGCCCGCGCGTTCAGCGGTAACGAAATCAGGCAAGCGACAAGCAACAGGGTGAACAGCTGCACCGCCGCCGAAGCCGACCCCGCGCATCTTCTATGTCGAGACATCGACAATTCCGTGCCTTCGACGGAAGCGCCGCTTGATGTTCTCATTGTGGCATTCCGGCGTAAGACTGCGGCGTCTGGTCCCGCCAATCCTCGATCTTACGGGCGAACCGGCCGAGGTGTGCCGGCAAGGCTCTCACGCAATAAGGATTTTTACTCCCCACCACACGACGGCAAGCGCGATCAAGATGCAGGTCGCAGTCAAGGCATTTTCCAAGGCAGATGAAGCCATCGCGGTGCTCTCATTTGCCTACCCCGACGAAAAGCTATGCGATTCCGTCGGGGGCTCGCAAGACCGGGAAAGCGGATGTAAACAGCCTCGCGCCGTAGCTTAAGCGCGCTGGAGCCTTATTGCCGGTGGAATACCAGTGTACGCAGCTCGATGCTCTCCCGCGGCAGAGCATCCTTCGGCGTTGTCGGATCGACGAAGGCAGTGTGCGGGGCAAACCGCGCGCGGCCGTCGGTTGCCGAGTCATAGCATTTCAAAAGCAGGGCTTCGTCCGCCGTCATTTCCGGGAAATAAAACCAGTGATGGCCCGGATTGAATTTCACTGAATAGGTTTCACCGTTACGATTCGGATAGATCAAGTCGGACGCGACGAGGTCGTTTGCGGCCACGCTCGCAGCATCGCAAAGCGCCAACGGGGTGTCACGCAAAGGCCCGCGGATCGGGCGCCACAGGTTGATCACCTGCACGCGGCCCTTCAAGAGTTCATCGGCTTCCGCAGGAAGGTGCTCGCGCACACGATTGGCGCCCGACGCATCGGTCTGATCGACATGGACCCTTGTTGCCGGTTGCCGTGGGCCGGCGCCGCGGATATCGGCCGCGCCCTCAACCCGCCGTCGCACCGTGTGATCAAAGATCAGCACGCGGTCCGCGCGTAAAGTGGCCTTGATGAAGGCCTCCGCCGCCGGATAGTAGACCTTTCGTATCTCTTCATCTTTGTAGAAATCGCGCACCGCTGTCGGATGCCGGACAAGCGCAAAGCCTTCGCGATCGAGTGAAAAGCTGTCCGAGATCGCCCGGCCGTCGAACACGGGGACCTGATGCGGCTCAGGCAACGCGGTTGACTTCGGTTCACCGGCTGGCGGGTCGAACGCATAGGTGCGCGGTTTCCCTTCGACCGGCGCGAGGTAGTTCAGCTCTCCAAGGACGAAGGGCAGCGATTCGATCTTTCTCTCGACCAGGCTCATGCGGATCTCCCGAAGTTCAACATGTGAGTGAAATCTGGTCCACAGCCCCTGAGGCGACAAGCGGGCGTTCGAAATAGCAATGCAACAGCTCTGCCGGGCTGGGCTGAGAGAAAATCCTTTTGCTATAGACAGCGCTTTGAGTTGTTCTGTCCGGAGCGAGCCAGCTGATGGAACCACTAGCGCATGTCTGCCAACCAAAACCGTATCGCCGGGTTGCCGGCGTTAATCCAAAGATACGTGCACCGCTACCGGCTGCAATTCATCCTGGCCTTGCGGGTAACGGTCGGCGCGCTGTTAGCGTTGGCGTTGGCGCAGGTTTTACACCTGCATCTGCCGCTCTGGGCCGTTCTGACGTCGGTGATCGTCACCCAGGCAAGCCTGGGCCGCTCAGTGAAGGTAGCAAAAGACTATCTGATCGGTACCTTCGCAGGCGTCGCTTACGGCGGCGCAATTGCGATCCTGATTCCGCATGAAAGCGAATGGGCATTGCTCGCTGTGTTAGCGCTCGCGATCGCGCCGCTCGCCTTCATCGCTTCGTTTCGAGTCAAACTTCAACGTCCTCCCGGTGACCGCCATCATCGTGCTGCTGGTCCCGAGCATGCAGCATGTCAGCCCGGCGGCTTCCGCGCTCGATCGCGTACTGGAGGTCACCGTCGGCGGCGCCGTCGGCTTCATCGTCTCCTTTCTGCTGTTTCCGTCTCGCGCGCATGCGATCACCATCCAGGCTGCGGCCGATATGCTCGATCTGATGGCGGATGCCCTCTCAAGGTTTCTGGAGGACCACACCCGCGAACTCGACCTGATGGAACGCCGGCGCATTCAGGACGGCATCGCAGCCGCACTGACGCGGCTGAACGCGACCGGTGCGGAAGCCGAACATGAGCGCAACGCACGCCTTACCTCCGGTCCCGATACCGGCCCCTTGTTGCGCACGTTGTTGCGGTTGCGCCATGACATCGTGATGCTGGGCCGCGCCGTCGGGTGCGAGTTGCCCGAGGAGGTTGCGGCGCAACTGACGCCATCTCTCGGCAAGATCGAGACCGAGGGACGCAGTTTCCTTCGCGCTAGCGGCGCTGCCTTGCGTGACCAAAAGCCCCCGCCCCCGCTGGCCGCGGTTGACGCCGCTTTCCGCGATTACATCGAGCGGTTCGACGCCGTTCGGCGGGGCGGAATGACGCGCGATATGAAGAGCGAAGATGCGGAGCGACTATTTGCGCTTGGCTTCACGCTCGAACAGTTGCGAGAGCATCTCGTCGAGGTGCACCGGGTCGTCGGTGAATGGACCCACGACTAGGCGCCGTTTACAGGTACCTGCAATGCATCAGGCAGGTCCGGCAATATTCCCGATAGATGAAGCGAAGGATCATCGTCATGGAATCAACTCCGTTGTTGATGGCCTGACCCTGCAGCCTTTGTGTTTCGGGGGCATTTCGTCGCAAGCGAAATCGATGTCGTTGAGCCGAAAACTGGCTTCACGGATGGGCGCGGGGCAACGCTGCGCGACTTCGTATTCTTTCGTCGCCCGATGTGGAAGGCTGCCGATCGTGCGTCCAAGCCGCTGAAGCCGCCCGCGCAATAAAAGATCGATCGAAATAAATTATCAGCAGACCTCTGCTCGTATTCGGGAGGGGGAATTCAATCGGGGAATGGCCGACTTGGCGCTGATTCCATGGGAAATATTCGCCTTGAGGTTGCGCGCATCTTTGAACTTGCGGCATGCGACAATATGAACTTGCGTCGTGCAGCAATTACAGCTTTGTAAATCATCGGCCGCGCAATAAAAAAACTTCGCTGGGGTAATCTAATTCGTAGGCTAGTCGAGGAGGAATGCTCCCATGAAAATCGCAATCCTATTGGCTGTGGTCGCGGCGGCGATGACGGCAGGGTCCGCAATAGCCGAGCCGGGTCCAGGCTCACATGACCGGGGTATCTACTGCGCAACCCGGCAGGCCGGAAATCCCTACAGCAAGTATTGCGACTACATGGCCTGGAGCAGTTGGCGACGGCGCGGCAGTTGGGATGCCTCGCTCGACAACGCCTGCTTGCTCGACCCTTCCTACAAGCCTCCGGGCTGTTGACCGTAGGTTCTCGGCCCGCGGGACAACCCGGTTCGCGCCCGAGAGGCCGTATGGGGCTTCGACCTTGAACCGTCAAATTTTCGACGGCGCGGGTAGCGGTACGCTCCCGATGATTTGAACCGCGTCTTTGAGGGAATGAAACCTTTATCAAGGCTGTCTAATTGAGTAAGAATAACATCGAGAGGACGCTCACGTGAAAAAGACAATTCTCTTCGCCGCAATGACGATGATGGTCGTCGCAGGACCCGTGATGGCGAGGCCCGCAGGCCCCGTCTCCTACGGCCAAAGCGTCTATTGCGCCACCCGGGAAGCCGGAAACCCCCATAGCAAGTATTGCGACTATATGGCCTGGAGCGGCTGGCGCCGGCGCGGCGGCTGGGACGCCTCGCTGGATAACGCCTGCTTGATGAATCCTCGCTTCGTACCCAACGAATGCAACGGGCGTCTCTAAGCGTCCGCCACCCGGCACCATTTGGCCCGTAGTTCTCCGGCCGAGAACAAAGTTCCCAGGCACGTGGCGAGAGCCTCGCGAAGTAGCCGAGCGCTATCGCTCTCTGGGGTAGGTTAAAAAGGGCGGCGCCCGGCTACTCGGCCGCGCGGCGGTGCGGCCTTTCGATAACACCATCAATGGTTTAAAATTTCGTCTTCATTCGCCATAAGAGGACGAATGGGACCGGCGATCCGCCCTAGACTAGTGCGCGGCCGATTTACCCGTTTAGCTTTCGAAAAACAAAACCGCCGCGGTCCAACCTCCGCGGCGGCTTGGATTAAACCAACCTGTTCCGCCTAGAGCTTGATGCGGAAACCGGTCACGACAGCGGCCGTGTTGATGTCGTGACCGGGCGCAGGTCCAGAAAAGTTGATGCCCTGGAGTACCTTGGTGCCGGGGTTACCCGGAAAACCAGCAGCCAAGCCACCGCCCACCTGGGCCCAGGTCGCGCCGGCATAGACGTCGAGGTGCTTGTTCAGCGCGTAGTCGGCCAGGAACGAGACCTGATCATAGCTGCCCGCGCACGTGGTCGCACTCGCGCCGCCAGCCACCGGACAACCCGCGTTGTCGGCAATGTAGGAGTTCTGGTTCACGTGATAGTACGCACCGGTGAGGCTCAGTCCCCAAGCGAAGTCGTACTTCGCGCCCGTCCAGTAGAAGTCGAAAATCCGCGCTTTCGTAAATGCGTTGTTGTCCAGCACCGTGAGCTGATATCCGCCTGCGGCGTTACCCTGGGTGATCGGGGTATCCGGATTGGCGTTGCGGACGTTGGAGTAACCCGCGAAGATCGTGAACCGGTCGACCGGTAGTGGCTCGGCCTTGACGGCTTTGGTATACATCGGGGCGGACCCCGGCCGTCCGATGTCCCACGTATATTTGCCCATCACCGACACTTCGGTATCGTCGGACATGTTGGCAAAAAGCGACGTGCTGTTGAGCGGAAGGTTGGCTGCCGACTGCAGGTTCACGACGCCGTGTTCCCTAGTATAGGTCGCCTCCGCCGAGAAGCCGCCGACATGCCCGCCGAACATGAAGGCGTACGCATCGCCGAAGAAACCAGTGGCGTTGCCGCCATTCGAATACATCGCACCGGCCATGATCGGGCCGTTGTCATAGACGTACTTGGCCGAATTGTCCCAGCGCGCCGCTTCGGTGCTTCCGGAACCGCCGTTGGTGCCGGAGTAGCCGAGCAGCGACAGGGCGTAGGAGAGCGCCATCGGGTCGTAGACAGCGATAGCGTCGAGCTCGAAGGAGTTGGTGCGGCCGATGGTCAGCGTACCATATTGCTTGTTGCTGATACCGCCCCAGAGCTGGCCGTTGAAGGCCTGGCCGCATCGACCGCTGTCGGCGTTGGAAGTCTGCTGGTTGTACGCCACACCCGCGTTCTGGATGAACGAGCTACAGCCGTCGGACAGAGTGCCTTTCAGCGGATCGACGCCGGTATCGAGGCGAGCAATCGCTTTCCAGTCGCCACCCAATGGTTCATCGACCTTGACGCCGATAAAGGACTGCTGAAGAGCACTGTGTTGAATCGTCGTGATCGACTGTCCGGTATAGTTGCGGGTAGTCGTGAATGGCGAATATTCAAGGCCAGAAACGACGCTGCCGAGCGGACGGCCGTTCGTCTGGTAGGCGCCACCGAGGTCGAGCGCGCCGATCGGCGTGATTCCGTACCAGGTCAGGTTATCGGGAATCGGATCCGGCACCTTCGGCGGCGTCCAGTCCGCCGCGTGTGCGCTGACCGCCATGCCGGTTAATGCGAGTCCAATTGCAAGCGTTTTTTTCATTCGAGTACCCCCTAGAATCGGCTGCCCCGAGAGACCAGTCCCCTGGCTGTTGCGCGCTATGTCCAGCCAAACATAGCGTACGATATATCCAACGGAACATAACGGCGGTGAGATCGGTCACTAGTGCAACTCAGCAACAGTGGATGATTATTGTGATTTGTTTCTGCTATCGCAGCATCGAAAACCCGCGTAATCGCCCGAGCCTCCGACCGGGGCTGGCAATCCACTTATCGTTCGATCCTGAAATGGAAGCTAGGCGATCAGCCGCTGCGGCTCAGCTCTTTCGGCCAACGCCGATATCTGCCCGCAAGGCCTCAAGTTCCTTGCGCGCCGCGCTTTCGGCCGAGCGCTCGATTTTCCGGTAGCGTGCGACCAGCGACAGGCCAAACGGCGTCAGCATGGCGCCGCCACCGTTCTTGCCGCCGGTCTGACGCTCAACCGCCGCCTGGCGGCAGATGCGGTTGATTTCGTCGACCAGATCCCATGCCCGCTTGTAGGACATGTTCATCGCCCGCCCGGCCGCGGAGATCGAACCGAAGCTGTTGATACTCTCCAGCAGCTGAATTTTGCCCGGACCAATCCGCCCCTTTGGGTCGAGATCGATCCGAACGCTTAGCGACGGCGAGGATGTCGGCGATAACTTGGGCAATGATTTGGACATCGATGGCTCATTCGCCTGCTGAAGAAGAATCGCCAGGTTGATCGCGCGGGCGGCTACAGCATGCCACCCGCGCGAACAGGCATATTCAATAACAACTGCGCGGATCGACCTGAACGTATTGTCCGGATGGGTACTTATAATAACAATTGCCCTGCGCCAGATAATAGCCGGGACGTGCGGCCGCTTGGGCACCTGCGATAGCACCCGCCGTACCACCCGCAATCGCACCCACCGCCGCGCCAACCGGACGGCCGGTGATCAGGCCGCCCAGAACTCCGCCGATAACCGCACCACCGACGGCACTTGCCGCTGGATCGGGTGGCGGGGGTGGCGGGGGCGGTGCATAAGCCACGGGCGGCGGCGGGTAGCCTCCGCCAACCGCCGGACCATCGTCTGGACCGTCCGGGCCGTCGGCATAGGCATCGTCCATGACTTCCACGTCGGAGACATAGGTCGGCGGACCGTCCATCTGCTGCGGGTAGAAGTACCAGACCCCGCCGACATCCCACCACCAGCCAAGGCGGCCATTATGCATCTCGTGGCGCCATCGTCCGCCACCCCACGCCAAGCGGCCGTGATAAGGGTGGCCGCCGAAATTGCGGGTCGGGAAATTGCCGCGAACAACGCGTTGCCCCTGTGGCCCCTGAGGTCCGCGGACTTGAGCTCCACCCGGGCGCGGGGCGACTGCGGGACGCGCCGCGGGAGCAGCGGGCCTGGCCTGCCCTTGCGGCGGCGGTTTGTGTTGTTGCTCCTGCGCCTGCGCCGACAACGCAAAGCTGGCCGCGATCGAAATCAAGGGAACGGCGATCTGAAAGCGCCTGAAGGCACGCATGGTCTTTTTTCTCCACTTCCACGAGAGTGCGTATTATGGATCAGCCGCCCATCGAAATCTACGTTGGCCGATGCGTTTGAAACGAACGCAAACGGAATGCCGCTGTCTTGCCACAAATTTTCAGGCCCCGGCTGCCAGGGCGGCCGACCAAGGTCGGATTTGCATTCATCTTGCCTCATCTTCGTGTTGCAACGGCCGTCGGCGGCCCTATAGAGGGGCGCGGGTTCCGACTTTCGCCGCTCGCTCGGCTGCGAGGCGCGCTTTCCCGATGCGAACGTCCGAAATCGAACCACGCAGGTTCGAACCCCAAGAGGACAGGGAATATGAAGAAACTGCTTGCGTTGATCGTCATCTTGCATGCAACGGCTGCCTTTGCACAGCAAGACGACGACGCCGCGCCCCCCGCGCCCACAAAGCCGCCCGCTCATGCCAGGTCGAAGGCGGCGGCGCCAAAGGGGCCTCCGAAATCGCTGGCCGAGAAGCTTTTGGCTTGCCTCGATATCGACGACGAATCCAAAGAGCGGCTCGACTGTTATGATGCCGCCGTTCCGCCCAAGCCAAAGCCAAAGGCGACCCCCGCCAACGGCGTCATGGACTGTCGCTACGTCAAGGAAGAGGACGAACGGCTGAAGTGTTTCAACGGCTTTGCGGAGAAAATTCCGAAATTTTCATCGCGGTAGAAGCTGATCGCATCCAGGGATGCAACACGGCGGGTTCCGGACCGACCCGTCCAGTCTGTTGATAAGCCCGCCCTCACCGCTTTCGCCCTGATGGCCAGTCCCCGTAGCATGTTATCGACATGGCAGCTGTGTAAATTTGACGGAAGAAAACTATGCGGATCACCCTTGTCGGCTCGCGCCATTTTGGTGTGACCACCCTGCAGATGCTGCGTCAGCACGATGTGGATGTGGTGAGGGTCGTCGTTGCTGATGCCGAAGACCGGCTGGCCCTGGCTGCTCGCACGGCTGGTATCGAGGTGGTCGTACAGGCCAATCCGAAACTGGTCGTGGCTGCAGAGATCGCGCCTATGACCGATCTGATTGTTACGGCCCATAGCCATGCGCGCATCGGCAAGGACGCACTGGCCGCAGCCCGCTTCGGCGGCATCGGCTACCATCCTTCGCTGCTGCCCCGGCATCGTGGAATCGCCGCTGTGGAATGGACTATCCGCGAGAAGGATCCGATTGCCGGCGGCACTGTGTACCACTTGGCTGATCGCATGGATGCCGGCGCGATCGCAGCGCAGGACTGGTGTTTTGTCGGGAAAGGTGAAACAGCCCGGCAATTGTGGGAACGCGCGCTTGCGCCGATGGGTCAGAAATTGTTGGCAGAAGTCATCGACTACGCGAAGGCGCATGATGCACTGCCGGCGCGGCCGCAAGACGAGCAGTTCGCCACCAACGCACCGGAGCTGCCGGATTAAGCTCGCATCGCGGCCGCCTTATTTCCCGATAATAGATATAAGTACTTATCCTAACAGGATTTTGTCAATTTGGTGCAATGCACCAAATTTTGACCATAATGTCACGAAATAGCTGGTTCCGTATTTCACTTCGGGGAGCTGATTCGTGCATAGTCAACGCATTGCAAAAGCTTGTTTTAGTTCGTCGTTTGCCGCCGTTGCACTATTCGGTATCGCCGCGCTTGGGGCTCGTCCCGCGGCAGCTCAAACGCCCTATGACGGAACCTGGAATGTTACCATCGTCACCAAGTCCGGCTCGTGTGAACCAACCGTGCGCTCGACGCTCACGGTGACAGACGGTAAGATTTCGGCACCCGGCTCCGATGTCGCAGGCACGATTGGTCGCGAGGGGCTTGTGCGGGTATCGATCAATGGTGCATATGCGAACGGCCAGCTCAATGGCAATGCCGGGTGGGGGAAGTGGAATGGAGCATCTGCGGGAGTACCATGCAGTGGCCGCTGGGAAGCTTCACGTCAGTAACGGGAAAAAATCCTTGGGCATCACTTTCGTACGGCGACTGATTTTTGCGGCCGCGGCAGTGCTGGTTGCATCGATCTGGAGCGGCACGAGCACCGCACAATCCGGTGGGGCTTTTGCTGGCCTTGCGGGGGTCTGGAGCGGCGCGGGCACCGTGACGCTGGACGATGGCTCGAACGAACGTATCCGCTGCCGCGCCACCTATGCGGTCGGTGCTGGCGGGAATGGTCTGCAACAGACACTGACCTGCGCCAGCGACAGCTACAAATTCAATCTGACGAGCAATATCACGGCGCAAGGCTCCGCGATCGCGGGGACATGGAGCGAGACCAGCCGCAACATCAATGGCAACATAGAGGGACGTGCAGCTGGTGGCGTGATCCAGGTCGTCGCCAATGCGCCGGGCTTCTCTGCGAACATTTCGCTCACGACGCGCGGCAACAAACAATCCGTGGTTATGAGGGCCGAGAGCCAGTTCAAGGGCGTCTCAATTACGCTGACGCGCAGCTGATTCCTGATCGGAAAAAATCGCCGGCGGATCGCCCATTCGGTGCCGCCGGCTTTTTCATGAGCCGGGCACGAAAGCCGTGACTTCGATCTCGACCTTGGCTCTGACGTCGACGAGACCGTCGATGTAAAGCAGGGTTGAAGGCGGAAAGTTCTTGGCCAGAGTTTCGCGCCACGCCGCGCCGATTCCGGGACCCGCCGCCTCGTATTCGCTCCGGCTCGTCAGATACCAGGTCAGGCGAACAATATGCTCTGGGCCCGCGCCGGCCTCGGCGAGCAGGCGGATGATGCGCTTCAGGGCCGCGCCGACCTGGGCCGCCATATCGGGCGAATAGTCGCCCTTGTCATCGCCGCCGGTCTGGCCGGCCAATACAATCCAGCGTCCGGGAGCCTCAATCGCCACCCCGTGGGAGAAGCCGCGCGGTTTCGACCAGTCAGCTGGCTGCAAGATGCGCATGAAATTATCCTCCATGACTTCGAGAGAACACCAATCGCTTTACGTACTATGACACTCGCTTATTTGCCCGTTGCAAACGGCGGCCTGCTCGACGATACCGGCTTGCTCTGTTGATGTCTCGCGCGTGATCGCCTGAGGGCGGGTTATTTGCTCCGATGAACCAAACGCCGTCAAAACCGAGAGCCGCGCTGTGGATGTCGGGCTGGCTCAGCCTGATGCTGATGGTCGCCATCGCCGGCCGTGAGGCGGCGCGCGAGCTTAACGTATTCCAGATCATGGAAATCCGCTCCGTGCTTGGTCTCGTGTTATTGTACCCGCTGATCCGCCTCGCCGGCGGTTTTGCAGCGTTGCGGACATCGCGGCTGCGTCTGCATACCTTCCGCGGCCTGCTTCACTACGCCGCCCAGCTCGGCTGGTTCTATGCGCTGACGCTCATTCCTCTCGGCCAGGTGGTGTCACTCGAGTTCACTATGCCGATCTGGACGGCAATCCTCGCCGCAAGCTTTCTCGGCGAGCGCGTGACGATCTGGAAGATCTCCGCCATTGCGCTCGGCCTGATCGGTGTCTTCGTCATCGTGCGTCCCGCAGCCGGCGAAATCAATCCGGGTCAATTGATCGCCCTGGCCGCCGCGGTCGGCTTCGGCACGTCGGTCGCCATCATGAAGTCGTTGACGCGCACTGAGGCGACGGTCGCAATCGTGTTCTGGATGCTGGCAGTCCAGGTCGTGGCGGGCGCACTCCCCACGCTCTATGTCTGGATATGGCCCACACCCTATGCCTGGGCTTGCGCGATCGCGGTCGCCATCGGGGGCACCTTCTCGCACTTCTGCATGGCGCGCGCGATGCTGTATGCCGACGCCACCGTCGTGTTGCCGATGGATTTCCTCCGCGTGCCCCTGACCGCTGCTGCCGGCTGGCTGATCTATGCCGAGCGGATGGACGTTTTTACCGTGCTCGGGGCGATGCTCATTCTGACCGGCAATCTCTTGAACTTGAAGCCACCGGCAGCACGGCCCACGCAGGTGGAGGCGTGACGCTCTGGCTTACGGCGAACTATTTCCCTGCCGCCTTGCGCAAGGCGTCGTTGATCCGGTCCTGCCAGCCCGCGCCTCCTTCCTGGAAGTACTCGAGCACGTCCTGATCGATCCGCAAGGAGACCAGTTCCTTCACGCCGGGAAGTCCGAGCTTCTTCGGCGGCGCTTCCGGCTCCTTCTTGGTCGCCTTCTTGAACGCGGCCTCCGCTTCGGTGCGGGCATCGTTCTGGGTTCGCGGTCGCCTTGGTTGATCGGGCACAATCAAATTCCTTCGAACAATACAGTTGAGACGTAACGCTCCGAGAAAGACGGCACAATGGCAAGGATGGTCTTACCGGCGTTTTCCGGACGCTGCCCCAGCTTGATCGCTGCCGCAATCGCAGCCCCTGAGGAGATACCGCCGGCGATCCCCTCGTTGCGCGCCAAGGCGCGCGAGGTCTCGACGGCGTCTGCGCTGTTGATCTTGACGATTTCGTCGATGACGGATCGATCGAGGATATCGGGAATGAATCCGGCGCCGATGCCCTGGATCTTGTGCGGGGAATGCTGACCGCCCGAGAGCACCGGGCTTTCTTCCGGCTCGACGGCCACGACCCGCAACGCCGGTTTGCGGGCTTTGAGCACCTGCCCTACCCCCGTAATGGTGCCACCGGTCCCCACGCCCGCGACAAAGATGTCAACGTTGCCGCTGGTATCGTTCCAGATTTCTTCCGCCGTGGTCTGGCGATGAATCTCAGGGTTGGCGAGGTTCTTGAATTGCTGTGGCATGACCGCCTTCGGCGTGGTTCGCACCAATTCTTCGGCGGTGGCGATCGCGCCCTTCATGCCCTGACCGGCGGGGGTGAGGATAATTTCAGCGCCAAGGAACGCCAACATCTTGCGCCGTTCGATCGACATCGATTCCGGCATGACCAGCTTCAACCGATACCCGCGCGAGGCCGCCACGAAAGCCAGCGCAATTCCGGTATTTCCCGACGTAGGTTCAATCAGCACCGTGTCAGCGTCAATGAGGCCGGCCTTTTCCATCGCGACGATCATCGCAGCGCCGATCCGATCCTTCACGCTTGCGGCAGGGTTTAGATATTCAAGTTTGGCTAAAATCGTCGCGTTCGCTCCGCGCTGCTTTGGCAGCCGTTGCAACCGCACAATAGGTGTATCGCCGATGGCATCCACGATACTGTCGAACACCCTGCCCCGGCCGCGATGCTGCACGGCACGCGTCGTTGAGGATTCATCCATGTCCTATGCCTCCCGTCGCGCTGGAAAGTTGAACAATTGTTTTAGTAAAATTCAATGTGGCAATGCGCGCGCGTCGAAGCACTTGAGAGCCACAATTCGCTGCATCGCAAAATGCAGCGGCGCTAAATATCGCAAAACCAACGCATTTGTGTTGCGACATAGTCGTACTATGCTTGTATGGTCTCAGTCAGGTTCAGGTCGCAAAGGGAGGTCACGATGTCAGCCGTTGCTGAAGTCCTGTCCACCGTGTCGCAAAGTCCGCGTGGGAGTGATCTGCCGACGTGCCCTGTGTGCGCGGATTCCATGGTGGCTGCCGAAGCTTCAGCCTATCTGGCCGATAACATCGTCAGCTATCTGTGGACCTGCGATACCTGCGGTTATGGCTTTGTAACCAAGCATTCGCTCAAGCGTTTGGTCTGTAATTAGTTCCAATCAGTCTCACGCTTTTCAAGTGGCGCGCGGAACCTTTCAATGTGCCGCGATGTCGCCGTTTTCCCAACCGCTGCGCGTGCGCTCGCAAAAACTCGCAAACGTTCCTTGCGCGATCGCTTCCCTGACGTCGTTCATCAGGTGCTGGTAGTAAGCGATATTGATTTCGGATAGCAGCATCGCGCCAAGGGTCTCGCCTGACCTCACGAGGTGATGCAAATAAGCACGCGAGGTGTTGCGCGTGGACGGCCAGGAGCTGGTCTCATCCAGCGGTCGTGGGTCGTCGGCGTGACGTGCGTTGCGTAAATTGATTTGGCCGTGCCGCGTGAACGCCATGCCGTGGCGGCCGTTGCGGGTCGGCATCACGCAGTCGAACATGTCGACGCCGTGCGCTACAGCTTTCAGCATGTCGTCAGGTGTTCCAACGCCCATCAGATAGCGTGGGCGCGCCTCGGGAAGCGCAGGCGCGACCTCCTCGATCATCGCCAGCATGACCGACTGCGGTTCGCCGACGGCCAGTCCTCCGATGGCGTAACCGTGAAAGCCGATATCGACGAGGCCTTGTGCGCTCGCGCGCCGCAATTCCGGAACATCACCACCCTGCACGATCCCAAACAGCATGTAACCTGCGGGTGCCGTCTCAAACGCGCGCTTGCTGCGCTCGGCCCAGCGCAGCGAGAGCTGCATCGCGCGCTCGATGTCGCCGCGCTCGGCCGGCAGCCGGACGCATTCATCCATTTGCATCGCGATGTCGGAGCCGAGCAGCCGCTGCACCTCGATCGATCGCTCCGGCGATAACTCGACCATCGCGCCGTCGATATGGGAACGAAAGGTAACGGCTTCTTCCCTAACCTTTCGCAGTTCAGACAGCGACATGACCTGGAAGCCGCCGGAGTCCGTCAGCATCGGGCCGTTCCAGCCGGTGAAATGCTGCAAGCCGCCGAGCGCGGCAATCCGCTCTGCGCCGGGCCGCAGCATCAGATGATAGGTGTTGCCGAGCACGATGTCGGCGCCGGCATCCCGCACCTCGCGCCAATGCATACCTTTCATGGCGCCGGCGGTGCCGACCGGCATGAAGGCCGGCGTGCGCACCACGCCATGGGGTGTCGTCAACCGGCCGGTTCTCGCAGACCCATCGGTTGCGGTAAGTTCGAAATGATTGGGTAAGCTCATGGAAGCGGCTTATCGCGTATCAATGGCGTCCTGTTCAACCTGCCTTAAGGGATTTTCGGGCAAAATCGGTTGACGATACGGCGATCCTTACCCATAAGTTCAGCCCATGATGTCGGTGACCACCAAAACCACGACCAAAACCAAGCCCTCCGGGGGCTCGGGAGGCGTGCGCGCGTAGTCAAAATAGCCGCATCATCTGATCCGAAGCCCCGCCCCTAAACGGTCCGGGGCTTTTTTATTGCCTGAAGACCATGGAGACAAACGTGAGCAGAGACCCTGTCGTTGCCATTGCCGGTGTGACCGGCGCCGTAGGTGCGGAATTCATCGCCACCTTGAACAAGCGCGGATTTCCGGTCCGCAAGCTCAAGGCGCTGGCCAGCGCACGCTCCGCGGGCAAAACGATCGGCTTCCGCGGTGAGACCATCGAGATCGAGGAGCTTCGCGAAGATTCCTTCGCGGGCGTCGATATCGCGCTGTTTTCGGCCGGTAGCGGCGTCTCGCGAAAATTCTCGCCGATCGCGGTCAAGGCCGGCGCCGTCGTGATCGACAATTCCTCCGCGTTCCGCATGGACCCCAACGTGCCGCTGGCGGTCCCCGAGATCAACGGCCGGCGTATCGCCGAGCACAAGGGCATCATTGCCGTTCCCAATTGCTCGGCAATCACCGCGCTGATGCCGTTATGGCCGATCCACCGCCAGAACCGCATCAAGCGGATGATCATTTCGACCTATCAGGCGGCCTCCGGCGCGGGTGCCGCGGCGATGACCGAACTGGTCGAGTTCGACCCGCGCCAGCCTCGCCGGCGAGAGTTATGTGCCCACCGTGCTGCCGCATCCTTACGCCTTCAACGTCTTCAACCACGACACCAGGGTCGATCCCGAGACCGGCTACAACGAAGAAGAGACCAAGGTGATCAAGGAGACGCGGAAGATCTTTGAGGACGACGCAATCGCGATCGGCATTACCTGTGTGCGCGTCCCGGTACTGCGTGCCCATAGCCAGTCGATCACCTTCGAGTGCGAAAGACCGATCACGGAAGGCGAGGTTCGCGAGATCCTGACAAATGCGCCTGGCGTTAAGATCGTCGACGACCGCGTCAGGAATTATTTTCCGATGCCGATCGAGGCATCAGGACAGGACGACGTCCTGGTCGGGCGCATCCGCCGGGATCTCAGCGACGCAAGCGGCCACTCGATCTCGCTGTTCGTCGCCGCCGATCAGCTATTGAAGGGCGCGGCACTCAACGCCGTGCAGATCGCAGAGTTGCTGCCGGAGCGCGCCGCGGCCTAGCCGTGGAGGTTAGTCGTATCCACGAAACAGGAGGCAGGCATCGCCATAGGAATAAAACCGATAGCCGCTTGCGATGGCATGGGCATAGGCGCTTTGCATGGTCTCAAGCCCTGAGAAGGCAGAGACCAGCATGAACAGCGTGGAACGCGGCAAATGGAAATTGGTCAGGAGAATATCGACCGCGCGAAAGCGATAGCCCGGCGTGATGAAGATCGCGGTGTCGTCGGAAAATGGCTGGATCTCGCCATCTTCCGCGGCCGCGCTCTCAAGTAGCCGCATCGACGTGGTGCCGACGGCAACCACGCGGCCACCGCTTGCGCGCGCCGCGTTGAGCGCTTCGGCGACCTCTGCCGGGATCGTGCCCCACTCGGAATGCATCTTGTGTTCCGTGGTGTCGTCCACCTTGACCGGCAGAAACGTTCCCGCGCCGACATGAAGGGTAATACGATTGAGACCGACACCGCGCTCACGCAGTGTAGCTTCCAGTTCAGGGGTGAAATGCAACCCGGCGGTGGGGGCTGCGACCGCGCCTTCGTTGACCGCGAACATGGTCTGGTAGTCGGCAGCGTCGCGCTCGTCGGGCGCGCGTTTGGAGGCGATGTAGGGCGGCAGCGGCGGACTGCCGAGATCGGCAATCGCGGAATTGAGCGTGGGCCCGTGAAACGAAAACGACAGCGTGACCGCGCCGTCTTCGCCTTTGTCTTCCACCTCGGCATCGAGATGACCGAGCAGGCAAACCCTGCCCTCGTTGCCGAAACGTACGACATCGCCGCGCGCGAGCTTCTTGGCCGGTTTGACCAGCGCCTGCCAACGCGACGCATCCAGCCGCTTGATCAGCGTCGCCTCGATTTTCGGCTCGGTCGCGCGGCCAATACGCCTGCCCCTGAGCTGGGCCGAGATAACCTTTGTGTCGTTGACGACAAGCTGATCGCCCGGTTTGAGCCATTGCGGCAGATCGGACACCACGCGGTCGTGCAGGCGCGCGCCGGGTTCGACCACCAGTAGCCGCGCGGAATCACGTGGGCTTGCGGGGCGCAACGCGATCCGCTCAGCCGGCAATTCGAAGTCGAAAAGATCGGTGCGCATGGGTCGGATCTTCGTTGCCGGGCTTGACCCGGCAATCCATCTACTACGGGAGACCGTTTCGAAGATCGATGGATACGCGGGTCAAGCCCACGTATGACGATCAGAGTTCAAGCCGCATCCAGCGCCATATGCGCCTTGACGATCTTGTCGGGATTCTTCACCGGCTCTCCGCGCTTGATCTTGTCGACGTTTTCCATGCCCGAGGTCACCTTGCCCCACACGGTATACTGCTTGTTCAGGAACGAGGCGTCGTCGAAGCAGATGAAAAACTGACTGTCGCCGGAATCGGGATTGGCGGCGCGCGCCATCGACGTGGTTCCGCGCACATGCGGCTCGGCGTTGAACTCGGCCTTGAGCTTGGTACCGGACCCGCCGGTTCCAGTGCCTTCCGGGCAACCGGTCTGGGCCATGAAACCATCGATCACGCGATGGAACACGATGCCGTCGTAAAAGCCTTCCCGGACCAGTTCCTTGATCCGCGCGACGTGGTTCGGCGCAAGATCCGGGCGCATTTCGATGGTGACAGGGCCCTGTGTGGTTTCGAGGATCAAAGTATTTTCTGTATCAGCCATGCTTGTTTCTCTGTTGAGGGTTTGCGGTTGTGAAATCTGATAGCAAAGGGCCGACCGGCCGCGGCGCCGGCCATGCTTTCCGTAAATGGCATGGGAACGCAGCGCTGCAACGCCTCCATTGCCGCGATCCGGTACTGTAAACGATCGTTGTCGTCGGCCTGTTCCGATTCATAGGTGACGCGGGGGCGGCCCAGTATCCCGCCCGCCCGGTTGAAACTGACGATCACGGTGATGTCGATGTCGGGATGGGCGAGCGTGGCGTCCGGCGGCCGCCAGCACGTCCTGATCCTCGCAACAACATCGGCAAGGGTGTTCACCTGCACCGGTTGCGCCGGTGCGGGTGTCAATCCGGCGAGCCAAAAACCCGCGGCGCCTATCAAAAGCAAACGGCGAGGCTGGCTGGTCACAGGTCACTTCATGTCGGAGGCGACCTGCACCTTCACCATCTTGTCGGGATCGATCACCGCGCCGCTTCGCACGCCGGGCGCAGCCTTCTTCAAGTTGTCGACGACGTCCATACCAGACACGACTTCACCAACCACCGAGTATTTGCCGTCGAGGAAAGAAGCATCGGCAAACACGATGAAAAATTGCGAGTTCGAGGAATCCGGCTGCCCGGTGCTGGCCATGCCGACGACGCCACGCTGGAACTTGACCGTCGAAAATTCATCCGGCGGATTTGGATGGTCGGAATGACCCGTGCCGTCGAAATTTTTTCCATCACCGGTTTGCGCCATGAAGCCATCCATCACGCGATGGAACGGCACGTTGTTGTAGAAGCCCTCACGCGTCAGCAGCTTCATCATCTCGGCGTGCTTTGGCGCGATGTCGGTGCGCAACTTGATGACAATCCGGCCCTTGGTGGTGTCGATGACGAGCACATTCTTCTTGTCGAGACCGGCAGGAAGCGGCTGGGCGATGGCGGGCGCAGCGCAAATCAGCGCGGCAAGAACGGCGAGAATTCGAATCATGGAAGCTCCAGCTTGAGAGAGAAGTGTTAGCGGCTGAACTTGGCCTTGAGGCGTTTTGCAACCGCCTTGGGCACGAAGTTCGAGACGTCGCCACCCATACTGGCGATCTGTCGCACCAGTGTGGCAGTGATCGGGCGGACGGTCGGGGATGCCGGCAGGAAAACGGTGCCGACCTCCGGCGCCATGGTTTCGTTCATGCCGGCGATCTGCATTTCGTAATCAAGGTCGGTGCCGTCACGCAAACCCCGGATCAGGATGGTCGCATTGACGCGCTTGGCCGCGGTGACCGTGAGGTCGTCGAAGGTGGTGCAATCGAATTCGCATTTGGCGTGACTGGCAACCGGTTCGAACACCTCGCGGAGCATCGAAAGCCGCTCTTCGACCGTAAATAACGGCGCTTTTCCGGGGTGAACGCCGATGGCGACCACGAGGCGGTCGCACAGGCCGACGGCATGCCGGACCACGTCCAGGTGGCCGTTGGTGACGGGGTCGAAGGAGCCGGGGTAAAGCGCGATGCGGGGCATGAAACCGTCCTACCCCGCCCGGCCCAAGCCTGCAAGCTGATCAGTTCCCCCTCAGCTAAACCTATATTTTTGGTCGGCCATTGAACCCCTTGCCGGTACTCCGCGTCTTCTGTGCAGGGCCGGCTTTGTTTCATCCCGAACCGGGCGACGAAACAAAATGACGGGCGGATGAAACCATTTTGGGCCGTTGGCGGACCTCGGCGAAGAACTCCGGAAACGCCCGGTTTGTATGAAAAGACCAGACAACGAGGGCCACCAAGGCCCGGTGACAGGGGACCGTCATGATCAAGACCATTTCAGCTATCGCTATCGCAGCATGCGTTGCCGCCGGTCTCGCCGTCCTGCCGGGCTTTGCACCGGAAGTTGAGGCCAGCGTGGAGCCGCCGCTGGCCAAGGCCGACCGCCTCGATATCCGCACCGTAGGCCATGATTGCTCGCAGCAGACCTGGCCGAATTTTGAAGCTAGCTGCCTGCGGACCGCCGGGGTCAAGGGAAGCCACGGAACCGTTCGGGAAGTTCGCCTGGTGACTGCCGATCGCACCCCGTAGGGTTCCGATTATGACCCCAACGGCACGCTCTGGGCGTGCCGGAAAATGTTCATCGGGTCGAAGGCAGCCTTGATCTCCGTCAGCCTAGTGAGGTTATCCCCCCAATAGGCTTTGGCAAAACCTTCGCCAAGATCAAGATCGCAGTAGTTCACGTAAGACTGGCCGGAAACGTAAGGGCGCATCTCGGCGTACAGCGCCTGCATCATCGCGATATTGGTCGCAGTCGCTGCTGGACTCTCCCACTGCATGAAATACTGGATGAGATATTTCGTCGTGCCGCGGTGAACGAACGCCGTGGCATCGGGCGCTATCTTGTTGATCGCGCCGCCATAGCTATCGAGCAGGACGGCTATCTCTCCCGGTGCCTTTTGCAAACCCTGGAGCAGTGTCAGAACTCCCTGCTCGCTCATTGCCGACGTCAGGTAGTCGGACTTGGCCTTCATCAGAACGGATTCATAAGCTGGCCCGCCGCCGTTGAAGATCGTGGCCGCTCTCGCAAAGGTCAGCGTGCTCGTGCTCATCATGTCGGCCGAACCTGACAGTTTTTGCAAGCGCTTCAATTCCGCCGTCAGCTTAGTCTCGGAACTGACGGAAAGCCCCGCGATGTGCACCTGGATCAACCCGCCCGGCTCTTTGGTCAGGTGAAGCGTGCAGGTGACTGCGGGCGGCAAATTGTCGAGCCATTCCTGCCAGGCCAGCACGATTTTGGCAGCCTGGGGTGCGGGCTTTTTCCAGGTGATGGCAAATTTCGCGACCAGATTGACGACGCTGGTGCGAAAATTGAATTTGGTCACAACCCCAAAGCTGCCGTTGCCGCCGCCACGCAACGCCCAAAACAGGTCCGGGTTTTCCTGATCGCTCACGTTGAGAGTTTGACCCGACGCGTCGACCACCTCCATCGACAGCACGCTGTCGCAGGCGAGCCCGAAGGGGCGTCCCAGCAAACCAAAGCCGCCGCCCAGCGAATGGCCGGCAACGCCGACCGGGAAACAGCTACCCGCCGGTATCGCCCGATCCGAAGGTTCGAGCGCCTTATAGACCGCTCCCAAAGAGGCGCCGGAGCCGATCGACACGGTCTTCTTGTCGGTAGACAACTGAATGGCCGCCATCCCGCGAACGTCGATGACGAGATCGGCGCTTTGTGAAAGGCCTTCGTAGGAATGGCCGCCAGAACGAATGGCAAAACCCACGCCGTTTCCGGTTGCCCAGCGGACGGCGTTGCCGACGGCTTGAGGACTTGAGGCGACCACGCGTACTTGCGGCGTGAGCTGCTTTCGCTTGCTGTAGGAGGCGTCGTAATCAAATCTGTTCTGAGCGCCGCTCCCGGAGATCAAAACCAGATCTTTTTTAGGGTCGAGCACGGCCTTCAACGCCGCAATTGGCAGGCTGGTTGCGGCCTCCGCCTTGCGAATGGCGAGCGGCGCAGTTCCGACGATCACACTTGCGGAGAAGAGGCCAGAGGCTCGCAGGAAGTCACGCCGCTTCATGTCTTCTCCTTCACATCTAGCTGCATGGCAGCAATGGCCGAAAAAACCGCGGCTGGAGAAAATCCGGATTTTTCGCCTTTGGCAGAAACGTGCTCCAGTAACTGCGTTTCGGCTTCGATCCTAAAATCGAATAGAGATTGCCGCGGATCTTCGCGGGATCGCCGTCCCAGCCCAGGGATTTGAGCGGGATCTTTAACTCAGCGTTCCAGCCACCAGCCACCATGGTCGCTGTCGAGGTAAGGCCGAGATCAACGCCCTCCTGGTGTTGTTTGGCGCTGACGATCCTGACTTGAAAGTTCTGGTTGTAGGGCGATACTTCAAACTCGTAGTAGGGAAATCCGCTGTCTGAAAATGTCACGAATAATTCCACGACGTCGAATTGGTAGGGATATTCTCCTGCCGCGAGAACTTTCTCCGCATTCAACGACGGCGCCCGGACCGAAAAGCGTACGATCAACGCGTCATCGGCCAGCGAAACATGCGCCTCGACGGGGTTTTTGAGCGCCGACGTCGCGGGCGCGACCAGCGACAGCTCGCAAGCCGTCGCGTTCGAGCAAGTCAGTAAAACGGCCGCAGCCATCAAAACTTTCATGGATGGGTTTCGCCGTTCTGGAGCGCCTTGAGATAGGCGCAAAACATATCGGCCATCGCGTCGGCATAGGCTTCGATCTCGGCCGAGGTTCGAGGCGCTTCCGAGAAATGCTTTCCCACGGAGCTGAGCGTCCGTTTGATCAGATCGCCGGCCGCGGCGCGCACCGCGTCCGGGGCCGCAGGAAGCACTTCCCGCAAGAAAACCTGAACCGTGTGGTCTCCCGACGCCTTCGCCTCCTGCGCCTCGGGCGCATCGCGATAAAGCGGGACGGCGTCATTGAGCGCCACGCGCATCGCGGCCTCGTCGCATTCCGATTGGATGAAGGCGTGGACCAGCTTGCGCAGCCGCATCAGCGGCGGCTGCTCGGCGTTCTCGAGGATGCCGCGTAGCAATTCACTCGTCTGCCGCCATTCGTCGCTTTGCAGGCGAAACAGGATCGCCGCCTTGTTCGGGAAATACTGATACAGCGATCCGACGCTGACGCCTGCCTTTTCGGCCACCCGCGCCGTGGTAAAACGTTGCGCGCCTTCCTTTGCCAAAACCTGAACTGCCGCTTCCAAAATCGTCGCGACGAGCTCGCTCGAGCGCGCCTGTTGGGGCTGCTTTCGTGAGGAAATTGAAGCACTTCGGCGATCAGCCATCGAGGTTCACAGATAATGCGAATAGCGAATGCGAATGATTAGTCGTATTTTAAATTCATCGCAACAGCAACCCTTACCGCTGATCGGAGACGACATGACTACGCTAACCACCACCCCGCTTGCGCCGCTGCTGGAGCGCTTGTTCGAAGAAGCCGATGCATCGGAGGCAGAGCTCGAAACGGCCGCGGCCGATCTTTCCGACGAAGAACGGACACACCTGATGCGGAGCAAGACGGAGTACCGCGAACTCTATGCGCGCCTGAAGAACATGCCGCTCGCGGTCTCACGCGAGACCGGCGCGTTGCTCTACATGTTGGCGCGAAGCGCGCGGGCTCGGACCATCGTCGAGTTCGGGACTTCGTTCGGTATCTCGACGCTGCATCTCGCCGCAGCGTTGCGCGACAATGGCGGCGGCCGTCTCATCACCAGCGAGTTCGAACCGTCCAAGGCCGTGCGGGCAAGGCACAATCTGACCGCCGGCGGTCTCATCGACCTCGTCGAGATCCGCGAGGGCGACGCGTTGCAAACGCTGAGCACCGATCTCCCCGACACGATCGATCTCTTGCTGCTCGACGGCGCCAAGTCGCTTTATCCCGAAATCCTGAATCTCGTGGAAAGCCGCCTCAGGCCGGGCGCCGTCATCGTCGCTGACAATGCCGACCATAGCCCCGACTACCTGGCGCATGTGCGCTCGAAGGCCAAAGGCTACATGTCCACGCCGTTCGCCGAGGACGTCGAACTGTCGATGCGGATGGGTTAAGTTGAGGCGACGGCTCTAGTTGGAGCCGTTGCCGTTCCCATTGCCGTTTTCGGCTTCCTCGCCGATATGTTCGACCGACACGACATGCTCGTCATCGGCGGTATCGAACACGATGACACCTTGCGTCGAGCGCCCGGCGATCCGGATGTCCTCCACCGGACAACGGATCAACTGACCCTTGTCGGTGACCAGCATGATCTGGTCGGACTCTTCCACCGGGAATGAAGCGACCAGCTTGCCGTTGCGGTTGTTGACCGACATCGCGACGATACCTTTGCCACCACGGCCGGTGGTGCGGTACTCAAAGGACGAGGTTCGCTTGCCATAGCCGTTGATGGAAACCGTGAGCACCACCTGCTCCTGCGCCGACATCTCGACATAGCGCTCGGAGGAGAGCTGAATGGCGTTGGAAGTCTCTTCCGTATCGGCTTCCGCCGTCTCCTCCGCGACGCCCTCGCCTGCCACCGCGCGGCGCATCTTCAGGTAGGCCGTGCGTTCATCCGACGTCGCCTCGACATGACGCAGGATCGACAGCGAAATCAGCCGGTCGCCTTCGGGCAAAGCAATGCCGCGCACGCCCATCGAGGTGCGGCCCGAGAACACCCGCACATCGGTGACGGGAAAGCGGATGCATTGGCCGCCAGCGGCGGTCAGCAGCACGTCGTCGTGCTCGGTGCAGATCTGCACGTCCACGATCGCCTCGTCCTCGTCGAGCTTCATGGCGATGATGCCCGAACGGCGGACGTCGACGAAATCGGAGAGCTTGTTGCGGCGGACGGTGCCGCCGGTCGTGGCAAACATCACGTCGAGATTGCCCCAGGATGATTCATCCTCCGGCAACGGCATGATGGTGGTGATGCGCTCGCCCTGCTCCAGCGGCAGGATGTTGATCATCGCCTTGCCGCGGGCATTTGGCGCGGCCATCGGCAGCCGCCAGACCTTCTCCTTGTAGACTTGTCCGCGCGAGGAGAAGAACAGCACCGGCGTGTGGGTCGAGGCCACGAACAGGCGGCTGACGAAATCCTCGTCGCGGGTCTGCATGCCCGCCCTCCCCTTGCCGCCGCGCCGCTGGGCGCGATAGGCCGACAGCGGCACGCGCTTGACATAACCGGCATGGGAGACCGTGACCACCATATCCTCGCGCTGGATCAGGTCTTCGTCTTCAACCTCGCCCTCTTGCTCCATGATGACGGTCTTGCGCGGGGTCGCGAATTCGCCCTTCACCTCGGCGAGTTCGGTCTTGACGATGGTCTGGACGCGGGCGCGTGAGCGCAGGATATCGAGATAGTCGGCGATCTCGATCGCGAGCTTGTCGAGCTCTTCGGAAATTTCTTCGCGGCCAAGCGCGGTAAGCCGTTGCAGGCGCAGGTCGAGAATGGCCTTGGCCTGCTCCATCGACAGCCGCGCGGTGCCGTCGGGTGCCAGGCGATGGCGCGGATCGTCGATCAGCGTGATCATCGCCGCGACGTCCTTGGCCGGCCAGTCGCGCGACATCAAGGTTTCGCGCGCGGCGGTCGGATCTGGCGAGGTGCGGATCACGCGAATGATTTCGTCGATATTGGCAACCGCAATGGCAAGGCCCACCAGGATGTGAGCCCGGTCGCGCGCCTTGTTGAGCAAGAACTTGGTCCGCCGCGTCACCACCTGTTCGCGGAACGCAACGAAGATCGTCAGCAGGTCCTTCAGGTTCATCACCAGAGGCCGGCCGGCGTCGAGCGCAACCATGTTGGCGCCAAAGTTGCTCTGCAGCGGCGTGAAGCGATAGAGCTGGTTCAGCACCACGTCGGGAACGGCGTCGCGCTTGAGCTCGACGACGACGCGAAAACCGTCACGATCGGATTCATCGCGCAGGTCGGCGATGCCCTCGATCTTCTTCTCGCGCACGAGTTCGGCGATGCGCTCGACCATCGTAGCCTTGTTCAATTGATAGGGAATTTCGGTGATCACGATCGCTTCGCGATCCTTACGGATGGTGTCGATCGACACCTTGCCGCGCATCACGATCGAACCGCGGCCGAGGTGATAGGCCGAGCGGATGCCCTGGCGACCCAGAATGATGCCGCCGGTCGGAAAATCCGGACCTGGGACGATTTCGATCAGCTGATCGATTGTAAGTCCGGGATTGTCGATCAGGGCTACGCAGGCATCGATAACTTCGCCGAGATTGTGCGGCGGGATATTGGTGGCCATTCCGACGGCGATACCGCCCGAGCCGTTGACCAGAAGATTTGGAAACTTTGCCGGTAGTACTGACGGCTCCTTCTCCGAGGTATCGTAATTAGGTTGGAAATCGACGGTGTCCTTGTCGATATCATCAAGCAACGTATGCGCAACTTTGGCGAGCCGCGATTCCGTGTAACGCATCGCGGCCGCAGCATCGCCGTCCACCGAGCCGAAATTACCCTGGCCGTCGATCAGCGGCAGGCGCATGGAGAAATCCTGCGCCATGCGGACCAGCGCGTCGTAAATCGATTGGTCGCCGTGCGGGTGATATTTACCCATGACGTCGCCGACGCTGCGGGCCGACTTCCGGAACGTCTTATTCCAGTCGAAACCGTTCTCGTGCATCGTGTAGAGAATGCGCCGGTGCACCGGCTTGAGGCCGTCGCGCGCATCCGGTAGCGCACGCGCCACGATCACGCTCATCGCGTAATCAAGGTAGGAGCGCTTCATCTCGTCGAGGATGGAAACGGGACGAATATCGGACGGCGCCGGCGGTTCACCGGGCTTGGTATCTTCAGGCTCTGACAAAGGAAAATCCGGTCAATTCAGAATCAGATTCGTATAACGCATCGATGGGGGTAAAACCACCCCTTAGCCGTTCGAGATGGTCGATTTTCCCCCCGTTTTTCCAGTGACTTAGCTGACCATCCGGCCAATGGGTTCGATGCCTTGAAACGGGAGCATGGAGGCCGCGCCACAAGCGCGATTTCAGGGCCCGAAAACCACCGCATGCATGATCCGCCCCGGCAGCAGCGTGAACAGCCCGGCAACGACCAGAGCGCCGGAAAAAATCAAGATCATGATCCGCCGATGATCGGCGACGCGATGATGATGCGCGTGCCACACGCCGAGCGGGACCGTGATCAGCACAAAAATCGACAGCAAGTGGATCGGGCTCCACGACCCCCAGAGCTTGATCTGGTGAATCCAGAACGAGCTGGCGGCCGCCGCGAGCATCAAGAGAACCCAGATCCAGCCGATGGTGCGGTGAGGCAACGTTCCCTTTGGCGCCCCGAACTGAACGATCCCTAGCACGAAGGCCGCCATCGCCGCCAAAGCGTGGACTGGGATCGCCGGCGCGGCATCGAGTAGCGGTGCGAGACTCAATCGCTCGTCTCCTATCACCCCCGCGACCCCTGCCCAAAGGGCCCGGATCAAGCTACCGCTATTCCGTATGGAGACGACGGCGGTTCCGGCGGAATTTCAATGCGTTGCTTTAACGAGGACTCCCTCAGAACGGGATATCGTCGTCCATATCGCTGTTGCGGCTACCAGCCGCCACCGCCCGGCGCGGCGCGCTCGATGGCCCGCTGACGCCGAAATCTCCACCGCCGCCCTGATCGTCGGAGCCGAAGCTGCCCCCCCCGCCGCTGCGCCCTTCCAGCATGGTCAGGTTCGAATTGAAGCCTTGCAGCACTACTTCGGTGGAATACTTCTCGACGCCAGCCTGATCGGTCCATTTGCGGGTCTGCAGCTGGCCTTCGATGTAAATCTTGGAGCCCTTTTTCAGGTACTGCTCGGCAATCTTGCACAGCCCTTCATTGAAGATCACCACGCGGTGCCATTCGGTCTTTTCCTTGCGCTCGCCGGTCGCCTTGTCGCGCCAGCTCTCCGAGGTGGCCACGCTGAGATTGGCGATCGGCCGCCCGTCCTGGGTGCGCCGGATTTCGGGATCCTTGCCGAGGTTTCCGACCAGAATCACCTTGTTCACACTTCCTGCCATCGCAGCTCTCCACTCACCTCATGACGAGCGCCGACCCTATACGCTCACCGGTCGGCCGCGCCGGCCGATCCTCCTGTTATCCCCACAATATAGCACTGCCGGCCGAAATGTTCCAGTTTTGTTCCAGGTCGAATTCTGCAAGAACTAACGGCATCAGGCTACTGCCCCCGTGTCCTCAGCCAACACCACGGCCGCCTCCCCAACGCCTCAGGACAGCCGGTGAAAAAGCACGAAAAATCATCAGCTTCCTTTAGGTCCACTTCGTTGTGAACTGTGACATTTGGGAGACGGATTCGATGTCTACAATCGGCTATCCTGACCTCCTAATTGGGGAGATGGGCGCTTGCGTTGGGCGCCTCGTTTTGAAGAAGGCGCTTCGAAGGGACGCGAGGCGCTGGGGTGAAGATGATGAAGCGTTTGCTGTTAGGAGCTATCGCACTCGCGGCGCTGGGCGTGAACGCGCCGGTGATGGCAGCTGATCTGCCGCCGGCGCCGACCTACAGCAAAGTGCCGGATATGACCCCGGTGGCTTACGACTGGAGTGGCGTCTACGTTGGCTTCAACGGTGGCTGGGGCACCGCGAACCGCTGCTTCGATCAGACCGCTCCCTTGGTTGGCCCGGAAGGCTGCCACAACACCTCGGGTGGTTTTGCCGGTGCGCAAGCCGGATATCGCTGGCAAGCGGCGTCCTGGGTATTCGGCTTTGAAGCTTTGGGCGACTGGGCCAGCCTTAACGGCAGCAACGTCAGTATTCTCACGCCGGCCAATACCGATCGTTCTCGCGTTAATGCGTTCGGATTATTCACCGGCCAGATCGGTTACGCCTGGAACACCGCGCTGTTTTATTTCAAGGGCGGTGGCGCCGTGATCGCCGATCGCAACAACCTCGTGACGGGCGGCAACAGCTTTGCGAACTCCTCCGGCGACAATCGCTGGGGCGGCACGCTTGGCGCCGGCGTTGAGTTCTCGTTCGCGCCCAACTGGTCGGCCGCGCTCGAATACGACCATCTCTTCATCGCCAACAACACCACCACCTTCACCAATATCGCCGGCGGCGCGGTGGTCAGCACCGACCGCGTGCGCGGTGACGCCGATTTGGTGTCGGTCCGCGTCAACTACCGCTGGGGTGGCCCGGTGGTGGCGAAGTACTGATCGCGATCGAACCGATCAATTCGAAACGGCCAGCCTTTTTAATTGCCGGCTACTGACCGCTGCTGCCATCTGGTCCCCACCTTGCGCGAAAACACGGTGCGCGAATCAATTCCGTTGATGGTTTTCAAGCAGTACTGGAAATTGACTCCCGTTCTTCCTATGTTCCGAGCATGATCATTTGGCGTCTGATCGCTTCCCGGCGACACGCCCTCCTCGCGTCTTCGTACGCCCGGAAATGCCGACATGGATGAAATCTTGAAAGCGCGACGCCAACAATCCGCCAACAGCCTGCGTGCGATCACCATTCGCGGCGCGCGCGAACACAATCTGAAGAATGTCGATGTCGAAATTCCCCGCGACAAGCTCGTGGTGTTTACGGGCCTGTCGGGGTCGGGCAAATCCTCACTCGCCTTCGACACCATCTACGCCGAAGGCCAGCGCCGTTACGTCGAGTCGCTGTCGGCCTATGCGCGGCAATTCCTGGAGATGATGCAGAAGCCCGATGTCGACCAGATCGACGGGCTGTCGCCGGCGATTTCTATCGAACAGAAGACCACGTCGAAAAATCCGCGCTCCACCGTCGGCACTGTCACCGAGATCTACGATTACATGCGCCTGTTGTGGGCGCGCGTCGGCGTGCCCTATTCGCCGGCGACGGGCCTGCCGATCGAAAGCCAGATCGTCTCGCAAATGGTCGATCGCGTGCTGGCGCTGCCGGAGGGCACGCGGCTTTATCTGCTCGCGCCGGTCGTGCGTGGGCGCAAGGGCGAATACAAGAAAGAACTCGCCGAATATCTCAAGAAGGGTTTTCAGCGCGTCAAGATCGACGGCCAGTTCCACGAGCTTGCCGAAGCGCCCACCCTCGACAAGAAATTCCCGCACGACATCGATGTGGTGGTTGACCGTATTGTGGTGCGCAGCGATATCGGCCAGCGGCTTGCCGAAAGTTTCGAGACCGCGCTGAAGCTCGCCGAGGGGCTTGCGGTGATCGAATATGCGGATGGCGCCCCTTCGTCATCACCGGGCCGCGCTGAAGGCGCGAGACCCGGCGATCCATCTTCTTCAGAGGCGATGGATGGCCGGGTCAAGCCCGGCCATGACGAGAAAAAGAAAGTCGCCAAAATCCACGACAAGAGCGGCCCGGAACGGATTCTGTTCTCGGAGAAATTCGCCTGTCCCGTGTCCGGCTTCACGATTCCGGAAATCGAGCCCAGGCTCTTCTCATTCAACAACCCCTACGGCGCCTGCCCGGCCTGCGGCGGCCTCGGCATCGAACAGCATATCGACGAGGACCTCGTTATTCCCGACAAGGAGATGACCTTGCGCAAGGGCGCGATCGCGCCATGGGCGAAGTCGTCGTCGCCTTATTATGTGCAGACGCTGACCGCGCTCGGCAAATTCTACAAGTTCACCCTCGACACCAAGTGGAAGGACCTGCCGAAGAAGACGCAAGGAGCGATCCTGCACGGCTCGGGCGAGGAAGAGATCAAATTCTCCTACGAAGACGGCGTGCGCTCCTACGACACCAAGAAGCCGTTCGAGGGCGTCATCACCAACCTCAACCGCCGCTTCCGCGAAACCGAAAGCGAATGGGCGCGCGAGGAACTGGCGAAATACTTCTCCGACGTGCCCTGCGAGGCCTGCCACGGCTACCGGCTCAAGCCGGAAGCTTTATGCGTGAAAATCGGCGGCAAGCATATCGGCGAAATCTCTGAAATGTCCGTGCGCCGCGCCGGCGAATGGTTCGAGACCGTGCCGAAGGCGCTCAACACGCAGCAGAACGAGATCGCCGCCCGCGTGCTCAAGGAGATCCGCGAGCGGCTGTCCTTCCTGCTCGACGTCGGCCTGAATTATCTGACGCTGGCACGTTCCTCCGGTACGCTGTCCGGTGGCGAAAGCCAGCGCATTCGGCTGGCTTCCCAGATCGGCTCGGGTCTCACCGGCGTGCTCTATGTGCTCGACGAGCCCTCGATCGGCCTGCACCAGCGCGACAATGCGCGGCTGCTCGATACGTTGAAGCGGCTGCGCGACCTCGGCAATACCGTGATCGTGGTCGAGCATGACGAGGACGCGATCCGTCTTGCCGATCATGTGCTCGACATCGGCCCCGGCGCGGGCATGCATGGCGGCCACATCGTCGCGCAAGGTACGCCCGACGACATCATGCGCAATCCGAAATCGCTGACCGGAAAATATCTCACCGGCGAATTGTCGGTGGATATTCCCGAGCGCCGGCCGCCGAACCATCGCCGCACCATCAAGGTCATCAACGCGCGCGGCAACAACCTCAAGAACGTTTCGGCGGAAATTCCGCTGGGCCTGTTCACCTGCGTCACCGGCGTTTCCGGCGGCGGCAAGTCGACGCTTCTCATCGACACGCTCTACAAGGCGATCGCGCGCAAACTCAACAATGCCTCTGAAGGCGCTGCGCCCCACGACCGCATCGAGGGGCTGGAGCACATCGACAAGATCATCGACATCGACCAGTCGCCGATCGGCCGCACCCCGCGCTCGAATCCGGCGACCTATACCGGCGCGTTCACGCCGATCCGCGAATGGTTTGCCGGCCTGCCGGAAGCGAAAGCGCGCGGCTACGAGCCCGGACGGTTTTCGTTCAACGTCAAGGGCGGACGCTGCGAGGCCTGCGAGGGCGACGGCGTCATCAAGATCGAGATGCACTTCCTGCCCGACGTCTACGTCACCTGCGATGTCTGCAAGGGCAAGCGCTACAACCGCGAAACGCTGGAAGTGCTGTTCAAGGGCAAGTCGATCGCGGACGTGCTCGACATGACGGTGGAAGAAGCCGCCGACTTCTTCAAGGCGGTGCCGCGCGTACGCGAAACGTTCAAAACGCTGCACCGCGTCGGTCTCGACTACATCCATGTCGGCCAGCAGGCGACGACGCTGTCGGGCGGCGAGGCCCAGCGCGTCAAGCTCGCCAAGGAGCTATCCAAGCGCGCGACCGGACGCACGCTCTATATCCTGGACGAACCGACCACAGGGCTTCATTTCCACGACGTGAAGAAGCTTCTGGAAGTGCTGCACGAGCTGGTGTCGCAAGGAAATACGGTGGTCGTGATCGAGCACAATCTCGAAGTCATCAAGACCGCCGACTGGGTGATCGACCTCGGCCCCGAAGGCGGCGACGGCGGCGGCGAAATCGTCGCCTGGGGTCCGCCGGAAGACATCGTGAAAGCGCCGCGCAGCTACACCGGCAAGTTTTTAGCGCCGGTGCTGAAGAAGGCGGGCAAGTCGCGCAAGGCAAGCGGCGGGGCGAGCGAGGCGGCGGAGTAGACTTTGGGGCCTTATGAGCGACCAACCTAAAGCCGACAACTACCTAGACGCCAAACTCGCCTCCATGCAGGGGCCTTCTTCCGATCCCGACTGTTTGTACCATGCGATCACTTTAACGGCCGACGACGATCTTAGAGTAATCTTTGGAACGCAAAGCCAATGGGTGGGCTGGACTGAAGACGGCCGGCATGAAATCCGGAAAAGTCGACTTGTCTACGCAGCATACGCAACACTGTGGGAGAAATTAGGGCTGCCCTTTTGTTTCGTTCATAATCCGGATGAACTGTTGGTGTTTTTAGTCGATGGCGGGAATGCCCTTGTAAGACAAGAACTAGCGGAAGGATTTTTCTCGAATCGCTCGGCCCTGAGCCGTCAGTCCACGACGGTCGCACTGGCTATAAGAGTCCAAGTCTTTTTGATAAGACGGCATTTCGTCGCGCTCCTACACCACGACTTCGAATGCAAATATTTAAACGAGATGGCTGCCGGTGCAGAATTTGCGGACGACGGCCTGACGACAACTTAGATTTGGTTCTTCATGTTCATCATATTCGCCCTTGGGAAAAGGGTGGCGTTACTGATCCGGAAAATTTGATAACGCTTTGTCACACTTGCCACGGCGGTCTCGACCCGCACGAAGATCCGAGTTCTCTTCACTTACATTTCGTCTGAGATTGATGACCCCGCAGCTCAGATGCTGCGTGAATTTTCCGGTGGCGTCTCGAATTATCGAAAAGCCGGATTTTTTAATCCTGTTGACGATAAAAAGGAACGGAAGAAGCAACGACGCACCGCAAAGTCGCCCCCAACAATCTAACCGCCACCCTCTCGTTCCTCCAGATCAACCTCCAAGATCGCCGTCGCTACAAACCCCTGCGGATCACCGCAGAACTCCCGCATCGCCTTGTAGTGATCGGTCTCCTCGACCGTCGTCGGCTCCAACCCGTCCTTTGTCAGGCGCAGCAGCGTCGCGTTGGGATAAGCCATCAGCATGGGCGAGTGTGTCGCCATGATCACCTGACAGTGGCGGCTTTCGTCCATCCGCCGCATCAGCTTCAGGAATTCGATCTGGCGCGCCGGCGAGTGCGGATTCCGGCTCGTCGAAGATGAAGATGCCCTGCCGCTGACAGCGTTCCTCGAAGAAGCGCAGAAAGCCTTCGCCGTGAGAGTGGGAGAGGAAGTCGGGCGGCGGCCCTCCGCCCATCGGATATTGCAGGGCCATCTGGTCCAGATATCTTGCCACCGAGAAGAAGCTTTCAGCGCGAAAGAACCAGCCGTTGGTGATCTTCGGTAGCCAGCTTGCCCGCAGCGCTGACGATAGCTGTCCGCCCATCTTTTCCATCGCCCAGGAATGATCGACTGTCGCATAACCCTTGCCGCCGCCGGCCTCGTCATAACCGGCGAGCACGCCGATGCCCTCCAGCAGTGTCGATTTGCCGGTGCCGTTTTCGCCGACGATGATGGTGATGGCGCGATCGAAAGAGAGCGAGAAATCGTCACCGAGAAACGGCAAGCAGAACGGATAGGCCGTGCGATCAGGAATGAGCGTGGGCTCAAGCCAAATCCGCTTCAGATAAGGCGCCGGCAGATTGATGTTGCGTTTTCCTCGTGAACTCATGCCTGCGCCCTCGATACAGCCCTAAGATGTGCGAAGGAACGTAACAGGAACGCCTTCATAGCGGAAGGCCGATTGGCGGTGGACTGGCCAGTCTAAGTCGTTGGAAGGACTAGCGGACCCCACTGCACCGTCGGCAACCTGTGGTGCAACGGCCACACCCCCGTGAAAATCGACCACTGAAAGCGTTGGCCGATCGCTGGGGCCACGGATCCGCCCTCATTCGGTTCCGGGCTGAGGCCGGGGGCGGAAGCTGGAGAGACGCATGTCTTCCATCGATCCTGCCAAGAGTTCGTGCGTTGCCGTCATAGCCAGTGATTTCGTCAACGTGTTGGGCGCCTCCGCGCGCGTCAAAAAGACATTTCGGTCATTTGCCGCCGTGCTTGCGGCTGCTTCGCTTGCAGCCTGTGCACAGTCGCCCGTGGTTCGACATTCCGCATCTGTCGGTCCGAACCAGCAAGCGTCGTGGCATGATCTCACGTCATCATTTATCCCCGACAGGCATGTCGCCACGGCGAGAGCGCACGCACCGTTCGCGCCGCCCCACAATACGCCCCCGACACAAACCGCGTCACAGGGAATTGCGAGCTTCTATACGGAGGGGCAACGGACCGCGAGCGGCGAGAAGTTCAACACCCACGACTTGACCGCCGCTCACCCGACGCTGCCATTCGGCACTCGCTTGCGCGTCACAAACGTCGCGACCGGGCGGTCCGTTACCGTACGTGTCAATGATCGTGGCCCGTACGTTGCCGGGCGGGTTGTCGATGTCTCCTACTCCGCGGCGAATGCGCTCGGAATGGTCGGAAGCGGGACCGCAAAGGTCAAGCTCGACGTCGTCCACTAGTCAGCACGTCAGGCAACCGCCGCCTGCCATCCCTCGGCGACATTAGCCACTCAGTCAGTCTGTCGTCCCGGCGAAGGCCGGGACGACAACGGTTAAACTTCGGTAATCTCCAGAACCCCTCCTCGGCTCACGGCGACCCCTATGAGCAAAGGAGAACGCTCGTGAAGAAGGTCATCCTCGCCACAGCCGTCGCCCTGATGTCATCATCATCAGTGTTCGCGTCGCCGCTTTACGACCAGATGTATCACGACAACATCCGGCCAAACGGTCACCCACGGCCGCAGGCGGTTTACGATGCCGCGCTTGACGCCTGTTACAGCCAGACCGGGTTGGCGCGCGATGCAAAGGACACGCAAGCGTTCAAGGATTGCATGGCGACGCATGACTATCGTTGGGTTTATTCCAAGCCGGTAAAAGACCCGCCGAGCAAACGGGTCGTAAACGCGATCCCGAAGGGACACTTCATCGATCCCGATACCGGGCTGATTTGCTACAACAGCGGCGGTGCATCCATTTGCGAAAGCCCGCCGGCCGACATGACGATCCACTACACCAGCAAGCACGGCCTGAACTGCACGCGCACCGGCGCGATGTCCATCTGCTCGAATCTCTGAGCGAATGGTGACCGCGGTCGCGTCGTATCACGCAACCGCGGCCTGCCACCCGTCGGCTACATTCGGCACTTCGATATCGATTTCGAGCGTCGATACGTCGTTGCCCCGTTCCATTCTGATATTCAGTTTTTCTGGATCGAACGTGACATGACGCGAGACGACCGCCAGGATCTCGGATCGAAGCAGATCCAGCAAATCGGGTTGGCCGCGCAGGCCGCGCTCATGCGCCAGCAAAATCTGCAACCGCTCCCTGGCCACGGGTGCGGATGCGGTGCGGCCGCCGAACAGCCGCGGCAAGTTCATCATGCGGCCCTCCGTCCGAGCAACCGGTCCATCAGGCCCTTTCGCGCTGACGGCACCACCATCGGGATCGTCGCGCCCATCAACCGGCGCGCCGCATCGACATAGGCGCGGGCGGGCGCGCTGTTGGCGTCGTTTAGCGTCACGGGAGCCCCGACATTGGAGGCGCGCAACACGTCCTGGCTCTCGGGAATGATGCCGAGCAGAGGCGTCGCCAGGATGTCCAGCACGTCCTCGATCGACAACATTTCGCCGCGTGCCGCGCGCGCGGTGTCGAAGCGGGTGATCAGGAGATGCTTCTGGACGGGCTCGCCCTTCTCGGCTTTCGCCGTCCTGGAATCGAGCATGCCAATAATGCGGTCGGAAATCGCGGACCGACGAAACTTCGGGATTGCTGACGACGACCGCCTCGTCCGCAAAGCGCATCGCCAGCATCGCGCCACGTTCGATGCCAGCCGGGCTGTCACAGATGATCCAGTCGAATTTCGTCCGAAGCTCCGCGATGATTTTGCCGACGCCTTCTTCCGTCAGCGCATCCTTGTCCCGCGTTTGCGAAGCCGGCAGCAGCCACAAATTCTCCAGACGCTTGTCGCGAATGAGGGCCTGCGAGAGATTTGCGATGCCCTGCACCACGTTGATGAAATCAAAAACCACGCGTCGTTCGGCGCCCAACACGAGATCAAGATTACGCAAGCCCACGTCGAAGTCGACAACGACAACCCTCTCTCCCATTTGCGCCAGCGCTGCCCCGAGGGCAGCCGTCGTAGTTGTCTTGCCGACGCCGCCTTTACCTGATGTTACGACCAGCACTTTGGCCATTATCGATCTCTCCCCAAACTAATTGAGTGGTGTAATTTGCACGACATCGCCTTCGAGCCAGACCTGCATTGGTCCGGCAAGCGTGGTGGCGTCGATCTGTTCGGCTGTCCGATAATAACCATCGATGGCCAGAAGCTCGGCCTCGACTTTCTGGCAGTAGATGCGTGCGTTCAAATTGCCATTGATGCCGGCCATCGCCCGGCCGCGCAACGTTCCGTATACGTGGATGGAGCCGCCCGCGACGATTTCGGCGCCGGAGCTGACTGATCCGACAATTGTTATGTCGCCTTCGGGAAAGACAACCGATTGACCGGAACGTATCTGGCTGTCGAGCAGCAGCGACGCCGGCTTGGGCTTTACTTCGGGCTTTTTCGGTTCGTTGTTAGGAATAACGCAGTGGCGGCCGCCTATCAGTAAAGGCGGCATGCTCGCGGTGAGGCGAGCGGCGTCCACACCCTCAATGCCGAGGATACGAAGATTTCGTTGTTCGAAATTCGTGATGAGCTGCGCAATCGCATTCTGGCTCAGATCGACCGCGGAAAGATCGAGCACCACCGGCTTGCCGGCGAAAAAACCCGGCGATTGGCGGAGCGTAGCGTCCACTTCCTCCAGCCAGTCGATGATCGGCACCACAGGCGAAAACACGAATGCGACGTAGGAGCGCCCTCGCATACGAATGGGCTTTGGTTTTGGTAGCGCAATGGCATCCATGACAACAGCTCGCCCACACATTTCAACGGCGGGGCGTGCAAGTGACCGGATGCGACTTCCGATCATGCGCGAATCGCCCCTGTCCGCGCTGTTTGCAGACTGAGGTGAGTCGGCGGGCGAAATTGAGTCGAAAACTGGAAACGGTTGGGGCGCTGAAAGGACGATGCGCGGGCGCGGCCCAATCGCTGTCATTCCGGGATGTGCGAAGCGGAGACCCGGAATCCATGGTGCCGCAGCGCAAGTGGTGTGATGGATTCCTGGTTCGCGCTCAGGCGCGCCCCGGAAATAACGGTAATCACTTGACATGCGTCGAAACACTTCGCCGCATGATTTTCCCACCGTGCCAATCTGCCGCGAGATCACGCGGTCATTGGGGGTGAGCGGCCCTTACTCCGCATGGTGAGCAAGGGCCGCCAGTAGCGGTTACCCAAGGGACACGAGAAAGGTCCGCTACCGCGTTAGCTACGGGGATACCCGGCGCTGGTTTCACTGAATTGATTTTGTGGAAAAATCGGCGGCCGAGCGTGGGCTCACCTGCGGCCTGTCCACCATCCCGCCGCCAACAGCACGACTCCAGCAACGCCAGCCACGATGCCGTGCTTGGCGTGCACGCGCGTCACGCCGGCCTCATGACCGGGCATGAAGCTCGGCAACTGGTCGGCCGGCATCAGGAAATAAACCGCGGCGGCGACGAGCAATACAACGCCGAGAAGCGAAAGAATAAGTCTCATGGGATAATCCTTAAACAGTGGTCGGGGTTGGTTGGGCTTGATAATCTGAGCGGATAAATCTGCAAGCCAAAGACAAAACAAAGATAAAGAAATTTCATGACCGAGGTAGTCAACAACCCTGCGCAACACCGCTATGAACTCTTGGTCGATGGTTATCTCGCGGCGACCCACTACAAAGTCGCCGATGGTGTCATCACCTTCATCCACACCGAAGTCCCAAAAGAGCTGGGCGGTAAAGGTGTCGGCTCGATATTGATCAAGGGCGCGCTGGATCAGGTTCGAACTGAAGGGTTGAAAGTCATCCCGCAATGCCCGTTCGTCAAAGCCTATATCGACAAGCATCCAGAGTATGCCGATCTCCTGAAAGGCTAACATGGCCGCCGTTCGCGACAACAAGACGCAAAGCCGGTTCGAGCTTGATGTGGAAGGCGGCATCGCCTTTGCAAATTACCGCCTCACGCCCGCGGCCGTGATTATCACCCACACCGAAACCCCGCGCGCGTTACGCGGTCAGGGCATCGCCTCGCAGCTCGTCGAGGGCGCACTCGCGCTGATCCGCGCCGACGGCCGCAAGGTAATCGGAGCGTGCGGCTTCGTCGTCGATTACCTGCGCAAGCATCCGGAATATGCGGACATGGTCGGCTGACTCACACAATCCGGATCGACATGTCCGGCAGGCCATCGAGCCTGCAGAGCAGCACGTCACCCTTCACCACCGGACCGACATTCTCCGGCGTGCCGGAGTAGATGATGTCGCCGGCCTTCAGCTCGAAGGCCTCCGAGAGCTTGGCGATCTGCTCGGCGACGCTCCAGATCATCTTGTCGAGGTCGGAGGCCTGGCGGACGTTGCCATTGATTGCGAGCGAGATCGCGCCCTTGGTGAAGTGTCCGGTCTTGCTCACGGGGTGAATTGGTCCGATCACGGCGGCGTGGTCAAAGCTCTTGCCGATTTCCCACGGCTTCTTCTCGGCCGACATGCCGTTCTGCAAGTCGCGCCGCGTCATGTCGAGGCCGAGCGCATAACCATAGACATGATCGAGCGCCTTCTCCGCGGGAATGTTGACGCCGCCGGATTTCAACGCGGCGACCAGTTCAACCTCGTGATGATAATTCTTGGTCAACGACGGATAAGGGTGATCCACGACCATGCCGGGCGCGACATACTGGATCGCATCGGTCGGCTTCTGGAAGAAGAACGGCGGCTCGCGCGTCGGATCGGAACCGCGTTCGATCGCATGCGCGGCGTAATTGCGTCCGATGCAATAGATGCGGCGAACCGGAAACACGTCCTTTTCGCCAGCAATCGGAATGGTGATGGCCGGCACCTCGAAAATTGGCTTCGCAGCCGCTTGAGCCTCAGCCGGACCACCCGGGGCAGCTGTTCCCGCCAGCGCCAGCGCACCCGTGGCCAGAAGGGTCCTGCGATCGACGGTTTCCATACGCGTGCTCCGAATTATTGTTGGTGTTGCGGAGCTATCTACCGCCCGCCCCCCGGCCCCGCAAGACACCGCGATTGCAACGAAGGCATGAAAAGCGAAGGCATGAAAAAGGCCCGCGAAATCGCGGGCCTTTTTGCCATCCTATGAAAAACTCAGCCTACCATTTGACGTCCGACGGCAGCTTGCCGCCGTTGGCGGCAAGCTGGGTCATCATCTGCTTATGCAGCCAGATGTTCATCGACGCGGAATTGTTGGTGTCGCCGGTGTAATGGAGTTCGTGGGCCAGATCCTTGCGGGCAGAGAGACTTGAATCGATATCAAGCGCCTTCATCAGGTCGACAATCGAGGTGCGCCATTCCAGCTTCTCCTTCTTCGCCGCCACCGCCTTGTCCAGGATTGCGGCGACGTCGACGGTTTGTGCTGACGCCGCTGGCGCGGCAGACGCGCTGCTCGACGGCGCCGTTCCGCCGGACGCAGGTGCAGCTGCGCCACCGCTAACGGGGGTTGCGCTTGCCGAGGTGCCGAAGATCGCGCTCATGATTTTTCCGAAAATACTCATCGCTTGCTCCTGATGAACTCTGGAATTTTTTGAAGACGTGAACGGGTTATTCTCAATTCCGGCAGCACCCCAGCCGGACCACGAAAGCTTAGTCTCCCCGGCAGACCTTGCCAATGCAGACGGCCGCGACGATTTGACTGAACTACGCGGCAATGACGGCGGAATGACACCCAGGGTCGGCCGGAATACGTCACGGAACCACGCGCTGTTGCACCGCAAAGCATCGGCAAATCTCGTCAAATCAGGGCGAATACTCGTGTGTGGATTTGGTCTGCGAGCGTCACCCAAGCGTGAGAGACAACGCAAGAAAATCGGAGTACGGTGGAGGTTCAGTTCGCGACACGGCCAGTTTTGGTTTTTCTGTCTTCGCGTCTGGCCTGATCGTGATCGTATCTCGCGGACGGCTCCGCGCGTCCTCGTTCGACGCTGAAAATGGCCAGCCGCATCAAGGGAGAGTGCGACCATGGCCGACACATACTCAGGCAATGCGCCACCGCTGGCTCAGCCAGCTCAAGATACTGCAGGCCCCATCATCCGCCGCATCGGGCTGTCCGATCTGCTCGACGCATTGCGGCTCGGATGGGAGGATTTCAAGGCGGTTCCGACCCACGCCATCATTCTGTGCGTGATCTATCCGGTACTCGGCATCATCATCGCCCGCACCGTGCTCGGCTACTCGATCTTGCCTTTGTTGTTCCCGCTCGCGGCGGGCTTTACGCTTTTAGGCCCGCTTGCAGCACTCCCTCTTTATGAACTCAGTCGGCGCCGCGAGAATGGCGAGGAAGCTACCGCCTGGGATGCCCTTGACGTATTTCGCTCGCCCTCGTTTGGCTCCATACAGCTGCTGGGCGTGCTGCTGTACGCGCTGTTCGCGACCTGGATCGTAACCGCGCAAGCGATTTACGTAGATGCGTTCGGCTATGGAGCGGCCGCCGAGGTTCCGGATTTTGCCCGGCGCGTGTTGACGACACCGGAGGGCTGGTGGCTGATCGTGGTCGGCTGCGGCACAGGCTTCCTGTTCGCCCTCGTGGCGCTGTGCGTCAGCGTGGTTTCCTTCCCGCTGATGCTCGATCGGCAGGCCGGTGCCGGCGACGCTATCGTGACCTCGCTTCGTGCTGTTGCCGCCAATCCGGTCGCCATGGCCGTCTGGGGCCTGATCGTCGCTGCGCTTCTGGTGGCGGGATCGATCCCGGCCTTCCTTGGCCTTACCATCGTGATTCCGCTGCTCGGTCACGCAACCTGGCATCTCTATCGCAAGGTGATCGCGCCGGATCCCTTCCAACGCCCCGTCCCACCGCGCCCGCCGCGCGAAAAGCGTCCGGCTGCGGATTTTCCCGCCAATCTGTTTCCCTGGCGGCGTAAGAGTGGCGCATAAATGGAACAATCAAACTGCCGGTGACGATCCACCGGCAGTTTGCTACATAGCGCTATCGCAACGCAGCGTAAGCCTTGTTTTGGCCGCGGTTGCGCCCGACATAGCGCGTACCTTTTCCTCAGCTCGGAAGGCGATTCGATTGCGACATCGGCTGTTTTTCGGTTGCGCCCTTGCGATGGGCCTGGGCTTGGCGATATCGGCGACTGGCGCGCAGGCTGCCGTACCGTGTGGCTCCGGCAGCTTTCAGAGCTGGCTCGACGAATTCAAGACGGAAGCGGCCTCGAAAGGGATTTCCCAGGCGACCCTTGCCTCGAGCCTCAACGGCGTGACGCTCGACCAAAGCGTGCTTTCCCGTGACCATTCCCAAAAGGTCTTCGATCAAAGCTTCGAGCAGTTTTCCGGCCGCATGGTGCCACCGCGCCTGACGCGCGGCGCCAATATGCTGAAGCAATACGGCTCGGTCCTGTCGAGGGTCGAAGATGCGTATGGCGTGCCCGGCGAAGTGTTGGTTGCGATCTGGGGCCTGGAGACCGATTTCGGCGTCAATATCGGCAAGTTTCCGACGCTCAGGTCGCTGGCGACACTGGCCTATGACTGCCGTCGCGCCGAGTTGTTCCGGGGCGAGCTGCTGGACGCGCTCCGCATTATCGATCGCGGCGACATGAGCGCGGCCGACATGCACGGCGCCTGGGCCGGCGAAATCGGCCAAACCCAGTTCATGCCGTCGAACTACGTCAAATACGCGGTCGACTTTGACGCCAACGGCAAGCGCGACCTGTTGCGCAGCGCTCCCGACGTTCTCGCCTCAACCGCTAACTTCCTGGCGGGCCACGGCTGGCAAAAGGGCAAGGATTGGCAACCGGGAAGTCCCAACTTCCCCGTGCTCCAGGAGTGGAACAAGAGCGATATCTATTCCCGGACAGTTGCCACCTTCGCAACTCAGCTTACCCACGCGCCGTAGGCGTCTCGCTATAACTGATTATATATTCATTACTTATTTGCCCGTGAGGCATGCTTAAATGCGCCGAATTTCGGGGGCCAAGGGCTTCCCTGCGCCGACGAGGCGAGGTCCGACTTGGAGACTTCGAGCCAAATGGCGCAAAGAAGGCTGCTTTTCCCTTAGAATTTGACTTGAATGCCTTTTAGGCGGCACGCGCCGAATGGTTAATCAATCCTTGAGAAGCTATGCGCTGATTGATTAGCTGCACCGCAGCATTTAAGGTTCTGCACTGCAGTATGGAGAGCTATATTGGCTTCAGCGGTTCAGCCTTCATCAAGGACTGAATCAAGAATTGAAGGAGACTACCATGCTGCTCTCGCTCATCCGAATGATCCAGGCGTTCCGCGACTATCAGCGCAATGTCGCCGAGCTGTCGCAGCTTAGCGATCGGGAACTGGCTGACATCGGACTTGATCGCTCGGACATTCCGCGCGTTGCAGCCGGCAATCAAAACGGCTGAACCTTCGAGCCGCTGAAGCCTGAACGCCCGCCATTGGCGGGCGTTGTTGTTTGTAACTGACGCGCGCATTCCACTCCTGGACGAAACGCGCTACCTACCTGCCGTATGACAGGCACCCTTACGTCGGAACCCATTCACGTCATCGGCGGCGGTCTCGCCGGCTCGGAAGCCGCATGGCAGGCCGCCAACGCGGGCATTCGCGTGGTTCTCCACGAGATGCGGCCGTACCGGATGACGGACGCCCATCGAACGGAAGGCTTTGCCGAGCTTGTCTGTTCCAATTCATTTCGCTCTGATGATGCCGCCAACAATGCGGTGGGGCTGCTACACGCCGAAATGCGCCGGCTCGGATCGCTGATCATGCGGGCTGCCGACGCCAACCAGGTCCCGGCGGGTGGGGCACTGGCGGTCGACCGCGATGGCTTTTCAGCCGCGGTCACCAGAGCGCTGGAAGATCATCCGCTGATCGAGCTGAAGCGCGGCGAAATCGACGGCCTGCCGCCCGCCGACTGGGGCAATGTCATTGTCGCGACCGGCCCCCTCACCTCAGCGCCCTTGGCCGACGCCATACGCGGACTGACGGACGAGAATGCACTGGCATTTTTCGATGCGATCGCGCCGATCGTGCATCGCGACAGCATCGACATGTCGAAGGCGTGGTTTCAATCGCGCTATGACAAGGTCGGTCCTGGCGGTACGGGGGCCGATTACATCAACTGCCCGATGACCAAATCGCAGTATGAGGATTTCGTCGCCGCGTTGATCGCCGGCGAAAAAACCGATTTCAAGGAATGGGAAACCAGCACACCCTATTTCGATGGATGTCTTCCGGTTGAGGTGATGGCTGAGCGCGGACCCGAGACGCTTCGCCATGGCCCGATGAAGCCGGTGGGACTGACGAACCCGCACGATCCCACCGTGAAAGCCTATGGCATCGTGCAACTGCGCCAGGACAACAAGCTTGGCACGCTCTACAACATGGTAGGCTTTCAGACCAAGCTGAAGTATGGCGAGCAGCAGCGTATCTTCCGAATGATCCCGGGACTGGAAAATGCCGAGTTCGCCCGCCTCGGTGGCCTGCATCGCAACACCTTTCTGAATTCGCCGAAGCTTTTGGACTCACAACTGCGCCTGCGGGCTGCGCCGCGACTGCGCTTTGCCGGACAAATGACAGGCTGCGAAGGTTATGTGGAGTCCGCCAGCGTCGGTCTGATCGCCGGTCTCTCAGCCGCCGCCACCGCACATGGCCGTACGCTGCCGTCACCGCCTCCGACGACGGCGCTCGGATCGCTGCTCGGACATATCACCGGCGGTCATCTGGAAACGATCGACAATGGCCCCCGATCGTTCCAGCCGATGAATGTCAATTTTGGATTGTTTCCGCCACTCGCCAACCCGCCGACACGAAAGCCGGACGGAACGCGGCTGCGCGGCAACGAAAAGGCGATTGCCAAGCGCCAGGCCCTCAGCGCGCGGGCGCTGGCGGATATCGATCGCTGGATCGCCGATCACTTGCGGCTGGCCGCGGCGGCGTGAGCATCTCATGAGTTTGCCGAAAGACGACGCTGAATTTTTGTCGGCGCACTGGATCGAAGGCGTCCTGCTCAAACGCGATGTGTTTTCGTCCATCGAGCGTGGACGCTTTCGCACGCCGAACGGCGAGGTGGACGCTATTCTGCGCCGGATCGACCGGGTGCCCTGGTGGTCGTACCTGGTGGCGCGTCATTTGTTCCGGCGCGAACGGCATGCGCTCGCGGTCGTGCGCGACCTCCATGTCGGGCCGGAATTGCTGTGGGCCGGCCGGCAGGCGCTGGTGCGCGGTTTCATCGACGGGGTGGCGATGCATCTGGTCAAGCCGGCCGGCAACGTCGCTTATTTTCACTCCGCCAAACAGGCGCTGCGACGGCTGCATCGCGCCGGCGTCTGCCACAACGACCTTGCCAAGGAACAGAACTGGCTGGTCGGGCGTGACGGCCGCGCCTATATGACAGACTTCCAGTTGGCGGCATGCTTTCGAAAGCGCAGCCGGCTGTTTCGCGTGGCGGCCTATGAAGATCTACGGCATCTTTTGAAGCTCAAGCGCAGCTACGCGCCGGCGGCGTTGACGCCGAAAGAGCGCAAGATCATCGCCCGCAAGTCTCTGGTTGCGAGGGTCTGGCTCGCGACCGGCAAGAAAGTCTACAAAGCCATCACGCGCGGCCTCTTCAACTTTACCGACCGCGAAGGCGGCGGCCGGCGTCTCGTCAATGACGCGCCGGTGCTTGTGCAGGAGATCCGGAGAAATCCGGCCGTGCGCGATGCCGCCATCGTCGCCTTCCCCGATCGTCGCGCCGGCGTGGGCCTTTATGCCTTCGTCGAGTCCGACCGGATGGCGCTGGAGACCGAATTGAAGGGTGAATTGGCCGCGGCCGGAGGCCCGAAGCCGCCGGAGCACATCCAGATCGTCAAGGCCTTGCCGCGCGACGCCAGCGGAAAGCCGCGAATTGGGCTTCTGCAACTGGTCGCGACCAATCAACTCGATCTGATCGAGACCATGGTGACCAGCGAACCCGACCGGGCCTTTTTGAAAGACATCTTCGATACAAGGAAAAATTTCCAGGACCGCTTCAATTTTGATTCAACGGATATGAACCGGTCAGAAGACGAAAGCGCGCGAGCGCGACGCACGCCATAGCGTCCACAGCGTTCGCAATCTTGATGGCGGCCGCGGCACAAAGGGATCGTTGTCGGCCCGGGCCAGCAACTCCAGATCGCGCCTGACCTGCGCTATCGTCAGGAAAGCCGGTCGAACCTCCGGCGTTACTGACGACAGCAGCGTCTCGGCTGTGCCGAGATGCTCCCTCGCCTCGCCGAAAACGTCATCCAATGCTTCGCGCAGTTCCGGCGTTTGCTTGCCCGCGAAGACGTCTTCGGGGTCGCAACCATGTTCCGCCAGCACCTGTTGCGGAACGAACAATCGGCGTTGCGATGCGTCAAGCGGCAGGACCGCCATCACCTGAACCAGACCTTGCGCCAGTCCCGCATGGCGCGCCAGATGTTCGACCTCGCTCGATGGTGGGCCCATCACGGCCGCAGCCAGCGAAAACAGGGCTGATGAGGTGTCGTTGATATAGCCCTCGAGAGCGGCCATGGTCGGCATCGGATCGTTGTAGAGATCAAACTGATGTTCCTCGATCAGGCGTGAGAGCCGCTCCACGGGCAGGCGGTAGCTCCGGACGGCCAGCAGCAACTCGGCGGCGACGGGATTGCCTTCGACGCCGCCATGGCCCTGACCTGCGAGCACGTCCTGCCACCATTGCAACCTGATCTCGCCCGGGAGAGGTTGGCTCACCTGGGTATGGACCCGACAGATCTCAGCGTTAAAGGCATACAGCGCCAGCAACGCGCGCCGTTCCGGTGCCGATACGAACAGAGTGGAGGCATAGCGCGTGAAGTCGTGTGCGCGCACAAGCTCGGCACAATGGCTGGCTGCGCTTCTGTCGTCCGCGGCAGCGTTCATGGCACCGCGATCAGCGCCGCGGCAACACGCCGGCGCTCACCGATCATGACGTTGAAGGTGCGGATCGCCGGACCCGTCTGCATGGAATCGAGTCCGATATGGACGGCACGCAACGCCTCGCGTAACCGGCGAGGCGCAACCCAGACATCCGTACCGGTGCCGACAATCAGCGTATCGATCCCGTTCGCGGCCGCAAACACGCGTGAAAGCGAGTACTCGTCGATTTCGGCAACCTTGGTCACCGGCCACGCCCAGATCGCATCCGGCAGGCACAGGAGCGAACCCCGATGCGACATCTCGGCAAATGCAAAGCCGCCATTTCCATAAGCGTCGATCGGCGCTGACCTCGGAAGATGGAGCGTATCCGAGTGGTCATTGGCTTTTTCAGGCATGATCTTGTCCGAAAACCGGTCTCCACTCTACGCAAACGCGGGCTTTCCGGTCGGGATCATGCCCGCGTCACTTCTTCTTGGGCGTATCCGGCGCGTCAACACGGTTGGTTCCGACGCCGAGATAAATCAGGATCGGCGCGGCAATGAAGATCGACGTATAGGTGCCGACCAGCACCACGCCGAACATCATTACGGCGGTGAAACTGTGGATCGCATTGCCGCCGAACAACAGCAACGCGAGCAGCGCCAGCGTCACCGTGACGTGGGTGATGATGGAACGCGACAGCGTTGAATTGATCGACTCGTTGAGCAGCTCCGGCATCGGCATCTTTTTGTAGCGGCGGAGCATTTCGCGGATGCGGTCATAAATCACGACAGTATCGTTCAAGGAGTAACCCAGAATAGTCAGCAATGCGGCGATACTGGTGAGGTCGAAGTCGACCTGCGAGATCGACATGAAGCCAATCGTCAGCACGATGTCGTGCACGTTGGCGATCATGGCGCCTAACGCGAACTGCCATTCGAACCGGAACCATAGATAGATCAGGATGGCCACGATCGCGAGCATCAGCCCGAGCATGCCGTAAGCCAACAGCTCGCCAGAGACGCGCGGCCCGACCACCTCGACACGCCGGTATTCGACGGAATCGCCAAGCGCTCCGCGCACCTTCTTAACCGCCTCCTGCTGGGCCTGGTCGCCGCCCGGCTGCTCGGCAACCCTGATCAAGACCTCGTCGGGGCCGCCAAACTGCTGCAACTGGATATCGCCGAGGCCCAATTCGGCAAGCGTCGTCCGCATCGAAGCAATATCGGCCGTACCGGATTTCGCCCTCACTTCCATGAGCGTGCCGCCCTTGAAGTCGATGCCGAAATTCAGGCCATGCGTGAAGAACAGCGTGATGGCGACAATCGACAGCAGCGCCGAGATCGGAAAGCTGATGCGGCGAAAGCGCGTGAAATCAAAGTGGGTATCGTCAGGCACGATCCGCAGCGGTGGCAAAACGCCCCAAATGCTGATCACCGTCAGCACGACGATCAGAATGCCCAGCCCAATCAGAACAGTGTGAGTCACGGCCGCATTTCCTTCAGATCGGTACGCTTTGCGGCCGCTTCCAACGTACCCACCCGGCGACGATCAGCCGGGTAAGCGTGAACGCGGTGAAAACCGTGGTTAGAATGCCGATGCCAAGCGTCACCGCGAAACCCCGAACCGGCCCCGTGCCGATGTAAAACAAGACTGCGGCTGCGATGAAGGTGGTGATGTTCGAGTCGAGAATGGTCGCGAGCGCGCGCTTGAAGCCGGCATCGATAGCCGAAATCGCGTTGCGCCCACCCCGAATTTCTTCGCGAATGCGCTCATAGATCAGAACGTTGGAGTCAACGGCGATGCCGACGGTCAGCACGATGCCGGCGATTCCAGGCAGCGTCAGCGTCGCGTTAAGGAGCGACAGTACGCCAAAAATCATCGCCACGTTGATGGCGACAGCAATGTTGGCGAACAGGCCAAACAGCCGATAGGTCACGAGCATGAAGACGACGACCAGGATCGAGCCGACATAGGCGGCCAATTCGCCCTTTTCGATCGAGTCCTGACCAAGACCCGGACCGACGGTGCGCTCCTCGATAACGGTGAGCGGCGCCGGCAGCGCGCCGGCGCGCAACAGGATCGCAAGATCGTTCGCAGACTGAACCGTGAAGCTGCCGGAAATCTGGCCTTGCCCGCCGGTGATCGGCTCGCGGATAACTGGGGCTGAGATCACCTGATTATCCAGCACGATTGCAAAGCGCTGCTGGACATTTTCGGTCGTGGCTTGCGCAAACTTTCGCGCACCGGACGAATTGAATTTGAAACTTACAACCGGTTCGCTCGATCGTTGATCGAACGAGGTCTGCGCGTCGCTCAAATCGCCACCGGAAACCAGGACCTGCTTCTTGATGACGAGCTTCTGCCCCGAAACCTCCGTCAAGAGTTCATCGTCCGGCGGTATCTTTCCCTGCAAGGCGGCATCCGGCGGCACGGTCTCGTCGACCATACGGAATTCCATCTTGGCCGTCCTGCCGAGCAATTCCTTCAGCCGCGTAGGGTCCTGCAAGCCCGGCACCTGCACCAGAATACGATCGGTGCCCTGGCGCTGAATCACCGGCTCAACGGTGCCGAGCTGGTTGACGCGCTTTTCCACGATCTGGATCGATTGCTCGATCGTTTGACGGATGCGGTCAGTGACTGCTGCCTGCGGAACTGTCAGGCGGATTGTGCCATTGCCGGCGTCGGCCACTTCCAGACTGCGCTGGCCATTTGACCCGAGCAGCCCGCCGAGCGGTTGCGACAGATCGCGCAGCTTGCTCACGGCCGTCTGCTGATCGGTATCCTTGGTAATGTGCACTTCGACCGCGTCGTTGCGCACGTTGAGCCCGGTGTAGACGATCTTGTTTTCTCGCAACACGCGACGCGTGTCGTCGCGGATCTGATCAAGCTTCTCTTTCTTGATGTAGTTGGAATCGACTTCGAGCAGCAGATACGAGCCGCCTTGCAGGTCGAGACCGAGCACCAGATGACGCTGGGCCCAAAGCGGCCAGGTCTTTACCTGCGCCTCAGGAAAGAAATTCGGCACCGCGCACAGGCACACCACCAGCGCGGTCAGGATAATCGCCAGCGCTTTCCACCGTGTGAAATAAAGCATTGAATTGACTCGTCAGATCCAGAGAGAAAGCGGTGCTATCAGCCCGCGGCGGTCTCGTCCTTGCCGAGTTCGCCCTTCTCCTTGGCCGGCTCTCCCTTGGCGCGCACGCCGGAGATCATCTGCCGCATCTGTCGGACGCGAACGCCGTCGGAGATTTCGAACTCGATCTGATCATCGTCCACGACCTTGGTGACCTTGCCGACGAGGCCGCCGGACGTCACCACGGTATCGCCGCGGCGGATGTTCTTCACCAGCTCCGCGTGATCTCTGACCTTCTTCTGCTGCGGCCTCAGAATCAGGAAATACATGATCACGAAGATCAGGGCGAACACCGGCAGCGGCGACGTCAACAGACTGTTGAAATCGCTGCCGCCTGCGGCCTGGGCATACGCTGGGGTAAACAGCATTCGTTCAATCCTCGTGGAAAGGCTGGCGGAGTAGATTCGACATTCGCTACCCACCTCACCGCGGGTTCGTCAAGCGAATGTCAAAATCCCAACTCCGGGGGCAAATTTCGCGCGGACTATAGCGGCCAGCGCCCCAATTGCAACGCTGCCAACCCCCTCATTTGGGCCGCTTGCGAGCCCCCGCAAGGCCCGTTAAGGGTTCGCCGTCAGAAAGGCCAAAGATGTCGAAAAAGCCAGCGAAAAAAACCCCGCGTCCCGCCCGGAAAGCCACGCGGCACACCGCGCCGCAACAGGCCGCCAAACGCTCCGGTCCATTCTCCGGGCACGATACGGCGGAACGAATTGCGCTGGCCCTTGAGACCATCGCGACCCACCTGGCCGCGGCGGCGCCCGCATCCAGCGGCGGCGATGCCCTTCGTAACGCTGATGCCTTTATCTGGCATCCCGACGGTCGGCTTGCGCCCGTCCCGCATGTCAGCCGCGTGGATATCGGCCTGCTCAAGGGCATCGACCGGATGCGTGATATCCTGATCGAGAATACCGAACGTTTCGCCAACGGCCTTCCTGCCAACAATGCGTTGTTGTGGGGCGCACGCGGCATGGGAAAATCCTCACTCGTGAAGGCAGCCCATGCGAGCATCAATCGCGATCGGAAGCCCGCGGAGCGGCTGAAACTGATCGAGATTCATCGCGAGGATATCGAAACCTTGCCGGCGCTGATGGACATCCTGCGCGACGCCCCGTTCCACGTCATCGTGTTCTGCGACGATCTTTCCTTCGATGGCAACGACGCATCCTACAAGTCGCTGAAAGCCGTGCTGGAGGGCGGCATCGAGGGGCGTCCCGACAACGTGATCCTCTATGCGACCTCCAACCGCAGGCATTTGCTGGCGCGGGAGATGATCGAGAACGAACGCTCCACAGCCATCAACCCCGGCGAAGCGGTCGAAGAAAAAGTCTCGCTTTCGGATCGCTTCGGCCTCTGGCTCGGCTTCCACCGCTGCAGCCAGGATGAATATCTGGCCATGGTGAAAGGCTATTGCAGCCATTTCGGCATCAAATTCGACGAAGCAGAGCTTGAACGCGAGGCTTTGGAATGGTCGACCACGCGCGGCTCACGCTCAGGCCGCGTAGCCTGGCAGTTCACGCAGGAACTGGCAGGCCGGTTAGGGGTACGGATCAAGCTCCGTTGAGGAACTGGAGCGGATCGAGTGGCGCCGTACCCTTGCGGATTTCAAAGTGAAGCTGCGGCGAGCCGACATCGCCCGATTGTCCGGACTTGGCGATGACCTGGCCGCGCTTGATGGTGTCGCCACGCTTCACCAGAAGTTCGCTGGCATGGGCATAGGCCGTCACGTAGCCGTTTGAATGGTGCACCAGCACGAGGTTGCCGTAATTCTTCAGTTCATTCCCTGCGTAAGTGACGACGCCGTCTTCGGCAGCCTTCACCGGCGTGCCTTCCGGCACCGCTAGGTTGATGCCATCATTGGCCTTGCCGTTGGTCTTGGCGCCATAGCCCGCGATCACCTTGCCCCGGGCCGGCCAACGGAAGGTTGGCAAGGCGCCCGCCGCATCGGCGGTCTTCATGGGTTCAGTGGCCTGGGCTTCCTCTACATTCGTCGATTTCGCCACGAGCGCTTGTTGCGGCGATCCGGGTGAAATGGCCGCCATCTTCGCGGGCGGCAGCGAAGCCGTCGCTGTCGGCGCCACGGGAACTGCGGCTGCAGAAGCCTTCACGGGCACGTTAAGCTTCATGCCGATTTTGAGCTTCGCACCCGCGTCCAGGCCGTTGGCCCTGGCGAGCTCGCTTGCGGAAATATGGTTGCGGCGCGCGATGCTCATCAACGTGTCGCCGTGATTGACGACATGAACGGATGGTGCGGCCACAGCGGCCACGACCGGTTTGCTGGCGGGCACCGACATCACGGGGGCCGCGGCAACGGCCGCGCCCGGACGTGGAATGATCAACTGCTGTCCCGGTGAAAGGACGCGCGGCCCCCTGTAACCGTTGGCCTGAAGGATCGCGGCCGGCGATACGTTGTAGCGACGGGCCAAAATCTCGAGCGTGTCGCTGGTGCCGACAATGATGGTTGTGCCCTGGGCGGGATGCACCGCCGCAACAGAATGCGGAACGCTGCCGGTCGTTTCGATGGGATGGGCCGGAGGCGTGTAGGACGCGATTCCACGACCGCCGCCGGAAACACCGGCGCTTGCCGGAGGGTAGGACTGCGGCGGGGAAATCGCCGGCGGGACATTCTGGGACTGGTATTGCGGCTGGGGCCGCGCATATTGCGGAAGGTCGCGGCGTTCAACCTGCCCCGATGGCACCGACGCCGTGGCTTCGGGCCGGGACGCAAAGGGATCTTGGGCAACTCGTGACGACATGTCGGCGCTGCAACCAGCAAAACCGATCGACATCAGCGCCAGTACCGCGAAATGCAGCACGCGACGCGAGCAACGCAACTCGACGACACGGGACATGGTTACTCACTCGTACGCAACAAAACAATGTTTTGAGTAAACACGTGCCGAGTAAACAACCGCTTAAGGTGAGGGATTAAGACGTTGGCGGGACAGCCGATCCGCTCGTTTAAAGCTCCCGCGCGATGCCGGGTAGCGCCGGCACGAAGCGCACATCAACGAGCTGTTTGCGCTCAAAACCGGCTTCGGTCCTGACCAGGCGAACGAGAGTTTGAACACCGTGCGGCGGGCCGACCGGCGCGATCAGGATCCCTTCCGGTTCAAGCCGTTGTGCCAGTGCGTCCGGAATTTGCTCCATCGCCGCGGTCACGATGATGCGGTCAAAAGTCCCGGCGCCTTCGGGAACGTCAAAGCCATCTCCCAGCATCACTTCGACATTGTCGTAGCCGAGCTGGGAAAGCCGCGCGCGGGCGCGGTCTGCCAGGGTTCGATACCGTTCCATCGTCAGCACGTGGGCGGATAACCTGGACAAGACGGCCGCTTGATAACCCGAGCCGGTGCCGATCTCGAGCACCTGATGGGATTTCTGTAAACCCAGCTGCTCGGTCATGTAGGCTACCACGAAGGGCTGGCTGATGGTTTGCCCGCAGGCGATGCCAAGCGCCGTGTCCCGGTAGGCGTCGCCGCGGTCGGCCGGCTCGACAAACAGTTCCCGCGGCACATCCTCCATGGTCCGCAGCACCGCCTGATCGCTAATCCCGCGCCGCCGCAGGCTGAGCTGAAACATCATCTTCTGCGGCGGGTTTTGGGAATCGGGCATTTGGGTCCGATATCTGGCCTGGCAGTGGCGAAGAGCTGGTTTTCGGAGGGGGCGGACTTCCGAACCACGACACTGGCCTTTGATGCCACAATCGCCCCGATTCTAAGAAACATATCATCGAAATCGGTATTTGCCGGTTGCCCGGGCCTGGCATGTCGCGATTGCGCCCGATGTCGATATTTGCGATCCTTTGTCTCCGGAAGTGCAGGGATTCCAAGGATGGGCGCGCCACAGACCTCAGGCGGATCGGTATTCCTCGTCGAAGACGAGGTCATGATCAGGATGATGGTGGCCGATATGCTGGAAGAACTCGGCTACAGCATTGCCGCCGAAGCAGGTGACATCACCGAGGCCCTCAAGCTTGCTCAATCGGTCGAATTCGATCTTGCTATCCTCGACGTTAACGTCAACGGCAAGGTGATTTCGCCGGTCGCCGATCTCCTTGCGGCGCGCAACCGCCCCTTCATCTTCGCAACCGGCTATGGATCGTCGGGACTTCCGGCGGAATATCGCGACCGGCCCGCTTTGCAAAAACCATTTCAGATCGAAACCCTGGCGCGCGTGATCGAGCAAACGCTTAATCGCACCGCGGCCTAGCGAAGCGCGTTCGCGTTACTTCAGCGTCGATGTCAGCGCTGCTGAAAACGCCTCGTCGGTGCGGTCGAGCCGCAGTGGCGTGACCGAAATGTAGCGCGACGCCAGCGCCGAGAGGTCAGTTCCCTCGGCCGGCACGTCGGCGTTAGCGAGCCGTTCGAAACCGATCCAGAAATACGGGTTGCCACGGCCGTCGCGGCGCTGGTCGATCTTCAGGAATCCCAAATTGCGCTTGCCCTGCCGGGTCACGCGAACGCCAGCTACGTCACCGACCGTGCAGGCCGGAAAGTTGACGTTGATCACAGTGTCTTTTGGTACGCCGGCATCGATCACCTTGCGCAGGATCGACGGACCAAAATGCAAGGCGGTCTCCCACAGGGGCTTGTCGCGCGTCTCCAGGCTGAATTCCTGCGACAGCGCAAACGACGGCAGGCCCAGAATGGTGCCTTCGAGCGCGCCCGCAATGGTGCCGGAATAAACAACGTCTTCGGCGACGTTACGTCCCTTGTTGACGCCCGAGAGCACGAGATCCGGCCGCTTCTCGCCCAGGATGTGGCGCGCGCCCATGATGACACAGTCGGTCGGCGTACCCCGAACCGCGAAATGTCGCGGACCTATTTCACGCAAGCGAAGTGGGTCATTGAGTGACAACGAATGCGAGACGCCGGATTGATCCAGTTCCGGCGCGACCACCCACACGTCATCGGACAATTGCCGCGCGATCTCCTCAACAACCTTCAGGCCCGGCGCGTGAATGCCATCGTCATTGGTGCATAAAATTCGCATCGCTCGGGCGGCCCTCTTCGATCGATTCTTCCGCTGGCGTGGTCTTATCCGGCTATCGAGCGAGAGGCAAACCAGTTGTTCGAAAGGAAAATCTGTTGTTTTGGTTGCGCAATTTCTCTCAATCCACGGAACCAGGCTCAATTATTGGTTCGGGCGTCCGTCACCGCGGATGCGGATGCGCCATACCGGCCGAAGCTTCGCCGGCACCCCTTCGAACCGCATATCGAATTTCGGCTTATCGCACTCGATATCGAGTTCAGGCTTATTGCATTCAGGCATGTCAAGTTCAGGCTTGGCGAGCCTCGAGGGTTGAGGTTCCGGCGCAGGCGCGATGTGGATGGGCGGCGTTGCCGGTGGGGCCGGCGGCGGCGTCTTTTGCGGCGGCTCGGGATAGTACTTGCGGGCGGCTGTGATCGCCTTTTCGAAATCTTCCATATTGACCCAGCTCAAAGCGCGCACAGCGTCCTGAACGCCGTCTTCCCAGAGCCGGGAGGCCTCGATGTCGAATTGGCCCTTCTGTTTTTGATTGCAGGCCTGAATGCCGTGGCCCGTGACCGCCCACTGTTTGCCCACCCAGTAAATGTCGCGGTGCAGGGCCATAGGTTTCCGAAAAAACACTTGAAAATGCGCTTGGCGCAATCGGAAACCAAGATACTTGCATGCGGCGGGTTCGCAACAGGGATCGCGTCCTTGCGTCAAACAAACCGAACTGCCGATACCTTGCTACCGGTCGGGCGAAACAACTTTCGCGCCGCCCATATAAGGCTGCAACACGTCCGGCACGGCGATCGAGCCGTCGGCCTGCTGATAGGTTTCCATCACCGCGATCAGCGCGCGGCCGACCGCTGTCCCCGAGCCATTTAACGTGTGCACAAAGCGCGGCTTGCCATCGGGCCCACGATAGCGCGCATCCATCCGCCGCGCCTGGAAGTCGCCGCAGACCGAGCAGCTCGAGATTTCCCGGAATGCGCCGCCCTCGCCCTGGCTTGAAAACTGTCCTGGCATCCAGACCTCGATATCGTAGGTCTTTTGCGCGGAGAAACCCATGTCACCGGCGCACAACGTCATCACCCGGTAATGCAGGTCGAGCCGGCGCAGCACTTCCTCCGCGCAAGAGAGCATTCGCTCGTGCTCGTCCTTGCTCGTTTCCGGCGTTGTGATCGACACCAGTTCGACCTTGGTGAACTGGTGCTGCCGGATCATGCCACGCGTGTCACGACCGGCAGCGCCTGCCTCGGCGCGGAAGCACGGCGTCAGCGCGGTGAGCCGCATCGGCAGTTCTTTTTCGTCGACGATGGATTCTCGGACGAGGTTGGTGAGGGATACTTCGGCGGTGGGAATTAGTCCGAGACGTTCGCTTTTCAGTTTGAGAAAGCTGGCATCATCACTCACGGCGGCCAACAACTCGCCCTTGATCGCCCAAAACTGATCGTCTTCGAACTTCGGCAATTGCCCCGTGCCGAACATAACATCATCGCGCACCAGCAATGGCGGATTGATTTCGGCATAACCGTGTTCGCCAGTGTGCAAATCGAGCATGAATTGCCCGATTGCTCGCTCCAGCCGCGCCAGCCCCTTCTTCAAAACAACGAAGCGCGCTCCGGATAATTTCGCCGCCGCCTCGAAATCCATCAGACCAAGACTGGTGCCGAGATCATCATGTGGCTTTGGAGCGAAAGCGTAGTTACGCACTGCACCGAACAGGTGGTGCTGCACATTGCCATGTTCGTCGACGCCATCGGGCACTTCATCAAGCGGCAGGTTCGGAATTGCAGCGAGCACTGTGGCAAGTTCTTCATCGGCTGCTTTGGTGGCAGCTTCCATCTCGGGCATGGTGGTCTTGAGCTCGGCGACCTCGGCCATCAGATTCGCCGCGCGCGCTTCATCCTTGGCCTTCTTGGCCTCGCCAATTTCCTTTGAGGCCGCGTTGCGACGGGCCTGCGCCTGCTCCGATTTCAGGATCGCGGCGCGACGTTTCTCGTCAATCGCCAGCAACGATGCTGACAACGGCGCAAGGCCTCGCCGTTTCAGGCCGGCGTCAAAGGCGGCAGCGTTATCGCGAATCCATTTGATGTCGTGCATGGGGTAACGGTCCTGGATACGAACTTTCCGTTTAAATACGAACAGTCAACGGCGGGTTTCCAGTACCACATCCGTCATCGCCCGCGAAAGCGGGCGATCCAGTATTCCAGAGAAGTGCGCTGGATTAGTGAGGCCGCTGCGTACTGGATACCCCGCTTTCGCTGGGTACGACGATCGGTGGGAATTGCACGGCCAGAGCGCGCTCCTACTCCGCCGGCGTCGGATCGGGCGGCGGGCTCGCGGCAGGTGGGGTCGGCGTGGTCGTCTTGGCCGCAGCGGCCTTCTTTTCCACGATACGCACGGCGATAATCGAGCCTTCGTACAAGAGCAGCAAGGGTATAGCGAGCGAGGCCTGGCTCAGGACGTCGGGCGGGGTCAGCACGGCCGCGATAATGAAGGCGACGACGACGAAGTAGCGCCGCTTATCGCGCAGTTGCTTGGACGTGATGATGCCGATCCGCCCGAGCAGCGTCAAAATCACCGGAAGCTGAAAGGCGATCCCGAAAGCAAAGATCAGCGACATCGTGAGCGAGAGAAATTCGCCGACCTTCGGCAAGAGCTGGATTTGCGCGGTCTCAGGTCCGCCCAACTGCTGCATGCCGAGCGAAAACCGCACCAGCATCGGCAACACCACGAAATAGACCAGCATCGATCCCAGCACGAAGAAGAACGGCGTCGCGATCAGATACGGCAGGAAAGCATTGCGCTCGTGCTTGTAGAGGCCGGGCGCGACGAACGCGTAAATCTGCGTTGCCACGATCGGAAATGAAATAAAGCCCGCGCCGAACAACGCAAGCTTCAACTGGGTCAGAAAATATTCCAGCAGCGCTGTGTAGATGAACTTCGAATTTTCCGGGCCGGCGACCCAGACGAACGGCCACACCAGCACGTTGTAGATTTGCTTGGCGAAGAAGAAGCAGAAGATGAAAGCAACGCCGAAGCCGAGCAGCGCCTTGATGAGCCGCGAACGCAGCTCGATCAGATGATCCATCAATGGCGCTTTGCTGGCCTCGATATCGTCGGCGCTCATGACGCTTTGGCATCCCGCGGGGCTTCGGTCTCAACCGCGGCCGAATGGGCGTCCGTTGTTGCCGGTGCCGACTCGCTCACTGGAGAAATCGCCGGCGGCTCCGACAGCGCCACTTCGGAAGAAGTTGCGGTTTCCGGAGTTACGGTCGTCTCAGTCGGCGCTACCACTTCAGATGATGTTGTCGTCTCTGCAGTCGCGGCCGGTTTCTCCTCGACGCCCAAAGCCGAGTTGGCGTGGCTCTCGAGCGAGGTCATGATGTTGCCGGTGGTAAATCCGCTCGCGGCTTCCTTGACCTCGTCGAAGCTCTTCTTGAGGTCGGCCATTTCGGCCTCGCGCATCGCTTCCTGGAACTGGCCCTGGAATTCGCCAGCCATCTTGCGCGCCTTGCCGACCCATTGCCCGACCATGCGCAGAACGCCCGGCAATTCCTTGGGGCCGATGGCAATCAGCGCGACCACGGCGATGACGGCGAATTCACTCCAACCAATATCGAACATGAAAGCTTCCGCTCACGCGAGGCCCAACGCCTTTCCAAATCGAGACTGGGCCGGCCGCGTCTTTATTCCACCGGTTTAGACCGGCTTACAATGCGTCCGGAAGCTCAGACCGCTTTGCTGCCGACGTCCGTCCGCGCCGGTTGCGGCGAAGCGTTGTGGTCGATCGACTTTACCGGCTCGCTCTTGTCGGCCACTTTGTCGTCGTCCTGCATGCCCTTTTTGAAGGCCTTGATGCCCTGGGCGACGTCACCCATCAGGTCGGAGATCTTGCCGCGACCAAACAGCAGCAGGACGACCCCGATCACGACGATCCAGTGCCAAATGCTCAACGAACCCATCCTGCAACCCTCCAAAACGCGCGAAACGCGGGCCCTTTCGGTCCCGAATTATCCTTCAGCGAAGGTAGGCGCAAGGGGTACCGAAAACAAGGACTTGGCCTGCGTAAAATCCGTGTTCTGCGGCTAACCGTTAACACGCCACGCTGTCTTTCGTGGCGATCCCCGCGATTGCCCTGAAATGGCTTTTATTGGCTTTCGGGGCCGGATTCCGGTTCGACCGCCGGCGCCAAAGCCAGTTCCAGATCGCCTGCCTCGAGTGGATCCTCATCCTCGCGCAACGTCGGATCATCTGAGGGCGCAGGAACATTGAAACCGGAAGGCAACCGCGAATCCAGAAGGCCCGTACCTTTCAATTCCTCAAGGCCCGGCAGGTCGCCGAGCGCCTCCAGGCTGAACTGCGACAAAAAGGCTTCCGTGGTTCCGAAAGTCAAAGGACGTCCAGGCGTCTTGCGGCGGCCGCGCGGCCTGATCCACCCGGTCTCCAGCAGCACATCCAGCGTTCCCTTCGACGTCACGACGCCACGGATTTCCTCGATCTCCGCACGGGTAACGGGCTGGTGGTAGGCGATGATGGCCAGCATCTCGATCGCCGCGCGTGACAGCCGCCGCGTTTCGGTGCTCTCGCGCGTCATCAGCCATGACAGATCGCCCGCGGTGCGGAACGTCCATTTATTGGCAATGCGAACCAGATTGACGCCGCGCGAGGAATAATCCGCCTGCAACTGGGCGAGTGCGATCTTGATGTCGACGCCATCGGGCATCCGCTTGGCGAGCATCGCCTGGTCGAGCGGCTCGGCGGAGGCAAACAACAGCGCTTCCAGCAACCGCAATTCCTCCGGCCGCGCTTGCGGATGGTCGGCGTGCTCGTCGGCATCGGCTATGCGTTTTTCAGCCAGGCTTGCCATGGCACAATCTCCTTCTTCCACTTACTCACTCAGCCGATAAATCGGGCGCTGGCTGCGGCGGACGCTTTCGAAAAAACAGTGGCGCAAATGCTTCCTGCTGGTGCAATTCGACCTCACCCTCCCGCACGAGCTCGAGCGCCGCGGCAAAGCTTGAGGCAAACACGGTGGCTTTTTGCGAGGGATCGACGACGTAATGGATGAGATATTCATCCAGCCGGCTCCACTCTTCGGCCATGCCGATCAGCCGCTCCAGCGACGCCCTTGCCTCGCTCAGCGACCAAACGGTACGTCTGGCCAGATGGACCGATGCCAGCACGCGCTGCTGACGCTGCGCGGCATAAGCGGTCAGCAGATCGAACAAGGTCGCGGTGTATTTCGGGTGGCGAATTTCGGCGATGGTCTCGGGAAAACCGCGCGGGAAAATATCGCGCTGCAATTGCGGACGATTCATCAGCCGGTTTGAGCCCTCGCGAATGGCCTCCAGCCGGCGCAGCCGATTGGCGAGCGCGGTCGCCATTTCTTCCGCGCTCGGTCCTTCCGCGGACGCCGGCTCCGGCAACAACAGCCGCGACTTGAGAAAGGCGAGCCAGGCCGCCATCACGAGGTAGTCGGCGGCAAGCTCAAGCCGGATCTTTCGCGCGGCCTCAATGAATTTCAGGTATTGATCCGCCAGCGCAAGGATCGAAATTTTCGCAAGATCGACCTTCTGCTGCCGCGCCAGCGCGAGCAACAGATCAAGCGGACCTTCATAGCCTTCGACATCAACAACGAGCGAGGGCTCGCCATCGGCGAGCTCGGCTGGACGTCCGGTTTCGAACGAAAGAATTTCGGCGGTCATGCGCCCGAGGTCCCTGCTTGGCTCATCATCGCTTTCAATTCAGCCCGGGCCGCATCCCGGTCAAACGGCTGCGGACGCCTGCGCGATGCCAGTGCTTGGTCAGCCCGCGTCAGTGCTTTCCCAGACAATTCCGGCGTCTCGGCGGCGACCTCGCGCATTTCCTGGAGGTCACCGTTGCAGTGCAGGACCATGTCACAGCCGGCAGAAAAGATGGCTTTTGTCCGCTCCGCGATCGATCCGGAGAGAGCCTTCATCGACACGTCATCACTCATCAACAAACCTTGGAACCCGATCACACCGCGAATCACCTGATTGATGATTGTCGCAGAAGTCGTGGCCGGATGGACCGGGTCGAGCGCGCTAAACACAACATGTGCGGTCATCGCCATCGGAAGGCCCGCGAGCGGCTGAAAAGCCGCAAAATCCGTCTTTTCGAGCTCGTTTTTGGGTGTATCCACGGTGGGAAGCCGCAAATGGCTGTCTGCCGTGGCCCGGCCGTGGCCCGGGATGTGCTTCAGTATCGGTAAAATACCACCTTGACGGAGCCCATCGGTGACGGCACCCGCGATCGCGGCCACCTTGCCCGGCTCGGTTCCATAGGCACGGTCACCGATGATGGCATCGGCCCCGGCCACCGGCACGTCTGCCAACGGCAGACAGTCGACGTTGATACCGAGTTCCCAGAGGTCGGCCGCGATCAGCCGCGCGCTCAATCGCGCCGCCGAAAGACCGAGGTTTTGGTCGATGTCGTAGAGCCTTCCGAAAAGAGCTCCGGACGGATAGGACGGCCAATGTGGCGGTCCGAGCCGCTGCACCCTGCCGCCCTCTTGGTCAATCAAGACCGGGGCGTCGCTGTGGCCAGCACACTCCTTCAACTCATCAACCAGAAGAGCCACTTGTCCGGGGTTTTCGATGTTCCTTTTGAACAGGATAAAACCCCAGGGACGCTCGGCCTGGATAAACGCCCGCTCGTCGGCGTTCAGTGTTGTGCCGGCGATTCCAGTGATGAAGGCCTTGGTCATAGGGGCCGAATAGCCCGCTCCGCATCAAAGGGTCAAGAACGGGCTGCTAGTTCTTCACTACCCAACACTGGCCGCCTGCGCCCTGATAGCTTTTGCAGAACTGCGAGGCCTCGGCCGAACTCGCGAAGGAAACACCGGCGCGATAGGTCACCTTGCCGTCCTTGGTATTGCCGCGCGCGATGACAGGCGACTGCGAACCCAGCACCGACGAATACTTGCTCTGCATCGTGCGGAACGCGGCCTGTGCTTCGGCCTCTGTCGGCTGCGACAAGATCGAGACCAGATAGCTGCCGCTCGCGGCGGCACCGGGAGCGCTCGGTGCGACGACCTGGGTTGGGGCGTTGGCAGCCATTCGCTGGGGCGCCGGCGCGGCCGGGGCATCCCCTTGGGGTGCGAGCGACAACGGTGCATTGGCATTGGCAGCATTAGGATTAGCGGCCGACGCCCGGGCGGGCGTCCCGGCTGCGCGCGGCGGGAGCTTTGCCGGTGCTGCAGCAGCCGGGGGTACCGCGGCTGCCGGCACACCAGAGGACGCCTGGTCGCTGCGAACCGTGAACGTCTTAACGGCGTGCGGCTCGTTGTTCGAAAAGGTCGTGGCGCCGTTCGCCGGCGGTGTCGCCCCCGGCACAACGGTAGCCGGCAGCGGCACACTGCCGTTTGGCGTGAGCGGTGGAAATACGACGCGGGGTCCGGATCTCGCGTTGGGATCGAGCGGCGTTTCCTCACGGGAAACGATTTTCTCCGTGCCCTCCCCGGCGGTCATGCGATCGGGCACCTTCGTTCCAGCATCAGCGGGCGCGGCCATGATCTTGGTCGGTCCTGCCTCAGGCCTGATGATCGGAGGTTCGCCGCGAGCCCCGCCGGTGTAGTTGCGGTAGGCCAACGCACCGCCGACCCCGAATACCGCCAGCGCCAACACCGCCGCAACGGTGATCATGCCGCCACGGCGTCGTGGTTTCTGTGCCTCGAAGTCCTGGTCCTCTTCGTAAGTATAGGATTCGTCAGTGTAGCCCTGGTCATGCTGGGCGGCTTGCTGCGCGCCTGAATTAAAGTCGCCATATAGCGCATCATCGTAGCGCGATAGATCCGGCTCATGAGGCTCTTGATGAAGCTCATGAGGTGTATCGGCGAACAACTGCTCAGGATCATGGTCCGGTTCGGCCGGAGGGTGCTCGGCAGCGTAACGATGCAGCGGGTGGACGGCGCTCGGATATTCGTCCTGCTGCGGCAGCGGTGGGGTAGCCTCCTGCCTCGCCGCGCGCTGCATCCATGATGGCGGCGCGGGTGCGGGAACTTCGTCGGCTTCGAGATCCAAATAGCGGTCGGAAGACGGCTCGTAATCGTTGTCGTAAGACGGCTCACGATCGACCGGCCTTGCTTGCGGTTGCACCTGCAAATTGGCCCGGCCTATAGGCCGGCTGCCGAATGGATCGGCCTGACCGATCAGGCGCGCAAGCTCCGCCAGCGGATCGCTTTCCGCATTGGCGGACGTGCGAAATCCTGTGTCACGATCGTAGTCGTCACCGGCAGGAAAAGCTCTGTCCTGATATCGCTCAGCCATCGTCGTGATGCGTCCCCTTAGGGAAAGCCGCCAACCCGCTTGTTAAACCGAACCGGCCCCGCCGGCTGCCACTCACAAATACCCCGGGTGGCACTTCGATCAGCGCATCTCGTTTGGGGCACCGACACCGAGAACTCTCAAGCCGGATGCCAAAACCGTGACAACGCCCTGAACCATCGCCAGCCGGGCTGCGGTCATATCGGCATCATTATTGATAATAAAGCGTAAATAGGGCAAATCCCGCCCCTTCGTCCATAACGCGTGGAATTCACTGGCAAGATCATACAGGTAAAAAGCGATTCGGTGCGGTTCGTGAGCTGCTGCCGCCGCCTCCACCATTCGGGGGTAGACGGCAAGCTTCCTGAGCAGGCTCAGTTCCGCCGGGTCAATCAGGCGCTCCACGGGGGCGGCCGCAAGGTAGGCAAGCCGCGCTCCCTCCTCTTCCGGAAGGTCCGGCAGCACCTCTTCCCGGGCGGTGCGGAAGATCGAGTGCCCTCGGGCATGGCCGTACTGGACATAAAAGACCGGATTGTCACGCGACTGCTCGATCACCTTGGCGAGGTCGAAATCAAGGACCGCATCGTTCTTGCGGTAGAGCATCATGAAGCGCACGGCATCCTTGCCGACCTCGTCGACAACCTCGCGCAAGGTGACGAAGTCGCCCGAGCGCTTGGACATTTTCACGGGTTCGCCGTTGCGCAGGAGCTTGACGAGCTGGACGATCTTGACGTCCAGCGCGGCCGCTCCACCGGTTACAGCCTTGATCGCTGCCTCGACGCGCTTGATATAGCCGCCGTGATCAGCGCCCCAGACGTCGACCAGATTGCGGAATCCGCGATCGAACTTGTTCTTGTGATAGGCGATGTCGGAAGCGAAATAAGTGTAGCTGCCGTCGGATTTCAACAATGGCCGGTCGACATCATCCCCAAAGGCGGTCGCGCGGAACAACGTCTGCTCACGATCTTCGTAATCGTCGACCGGTGCGCCTTTCGGCGGCGGCAGACGGCCCTCATAGACATCGCCCTTCGCACGCAGAAAATCGATCGTCTCGGCGACGCGATTGTTCCCGCTTGCAACCAGCGAGCGCTCCGAGAAAAACACGTCATGCCTGATGTTGAGCGCGGCGAGATCGCCCTTGATCTCCTCCATCATCATCTCGATGGCTTTCGCACGCACGGGCGGCAACCATTCGGCCTCCGGCTTGGCGAGAAGCGTCTTGCCGTGTTCGGCGGCCAGCGCCTGCCCAACGGGTTTGAGATAATCGCCGGGATAAAGCCCTTCCGGGATTTCGCCGATGTCTTCACCCAGCGCCTCGCGGTAACGCAGGAAGGCCGAGCGCGCGAGCACGTCGACCTGGGCGCCGGCATCGTTGATGTAATATTCTCTGACGACATCGAAGCCAGCGAGTTGAAGCAGGCTTGCGAGCGCATCGCCAAAGACCGCACCACGGCAGTGTCCTACATGCATCGGCCCGGTTGGATTGGCCGAGACGTATTCGACATTGACCTTCTCAGCCGCCCCGACCGCACTTTGGCCGAAAGCATTTCCCTCGCTTAGCACTGACCGCAACGCGTCCGCCCAGACCGTGACTTTCAAAGTCAGATTGATGAAGCCGGGACCAGCGATGTCGACCGAGGCAACCAGATCGTCGGCGCGTAGCCGCTCGGCGATCTTTTCGGCCAGATCGCGGGGTTTGGCCTTCGCCTCCTTGGCGAGCACCATGGCGGCATTGGTCGCCATGTCGCCGTGGGTAGGGTCCTTCGGCGGCTCGACCACCACGCGCGACAGGTCCGCAGCCGCGCCCAGTTCCGCCGCGCAAACGGCGTGAACGCGTGCGAGCACCTGAGCAAAAATATGTTGTTTCGACGATGTATCGGCCATGGCCGCCGCCTAACGTAAATCCGGGGTCGAGTCAAAAAGCCGCTGATGTTCGGTCAGCGCGAAACGGTCGGTCATTCCGGCGATAAAGTTGCCGATCCGCCGCGCCTGCTCGGCCTCGCCCTCGGCCCGATTTTCAGGCGGCAGCCATTCCGCCGGCAAAAGCGTCGGATCACGCTGATAACGCGCAAAGAGATCGAATACGAGCTGTTCGGCGTCCCGCATCACCCGCATCACCCGCTCGTGGCGGTACATCCTGACCTTCAGGAAGGCCTTGATCGCCGCCTCGGCTTCCGCCACATCGGCGGGAAACGCAATCAGCGTTTCGTTTTGGTTGCGAACATCATCGGCCGAGATGGGCCTCGCCCGCTCCAGGCGGTGACGCGCTTCGAGAAAGACCGCGCCGATCAATTCCGAAATCAGTTCGCGCACGAGTTCGGCGCCGCGGCGGCCCTCCTCGAGACCCGGATACTGCGCGTCGATTTCGGCGACGATCGCAGCCGTCAAAGGAATGGCCTTGAGATCGTCGATTTCAAACAGCCCGGCGCGCAAACCGTCATCGATGTCATGCGCGTCATAGGCGATGTCGTCCGCGATCGCCGCGACCTGGGCCTCAAGGGATGCAAAGCTCCACAATTCGAGATCGTAGGACGCGACAAATTCGGCAATGCCGACCGGGACGCCATCCTCGCGATAACGTCCGACCGGATTGCCGTCGCGCCCCGCGAGCGGGCCATTATGCTTGACGATACCTTCCAGTGATTCCCAGCAAAGGTTGAGCCCGTCGAATTCGGGATAACGATGCTCAAGCGAGGTGACCACCCGCAAGGTCTGCGCGTTATGGTCGAAGCCGCCATGGGCGCGCAGGCAGGTATCGAGTGCACGCTCGCCGGCATGGCCGAAAGGCGGATGGCCGAGATCATGGGCGAGCGCCAGCGTCTCGGTCAGATCTTCATCAAGCCCAAGCTGGCGGGCGAGCGCGCGGGCGATTTGGGCGACTTCCAGAGTATGGGTCAGGCGGGTGCGATAGTGATCGCCTTCATGGAACACGAAAACCTGGGTTTTGTGCTTCAGGCGCCGGAAGGCCGTGGAATGGATCACCCGGTCGCAGTCGCGCCGGAACGGGCTGCGGGTCCGGCTCGGCGGCTCCGCGAATTGCCGCCCACGGCTGCGGTCGGGATCGCAGGCATAGACCGAGCGAGGGGCAGCCATTCCAACCGACACGGGATATCCTGTCTGTTAATGGGCTACCCGGGTTTGATTCCCCTGCCCGCCGCACTTAGCTATGATACGCCGGTTACCAGATAAATACGCCGTGCGCCTACGATCGGAGTTTTGACGATGACCACAGCCGTCACCATCAGCGAGCGGGCCGCCCGCCGCATCGGCGAAATCCTCAAAAGTGAGGGCGATGGCGCCATGCTTCGGATCAGCGTCGAGGGTGGCGGCTGCTCCGGCTTTCAATATAAATTCGATGTCGAACGTTCGCGCGCCGACGACGATCTGGTGATCGCCCGTGACACCGCCGTGGTGCTGGTCGATCCCGCTTCGGTGCCGTTCCTGGCGGGTTCCGAGGTTGATTTCGTCGACGACCTGATCGGTGCTTCGTTCCGGGTGGTCAATCCCAATGCGACCGCCTCCTGCGGCTGCGGCACCAGCTTCTCGATCTAGAAGAAATCCGACCTGAAAGAGATCTTGGGGCCCGATGCGCATCGCCACCTGGAACGTCAACTCGGTTCGGCAAAGAATTGAGAACCTGATGAGCTGGTTGAAGGAGTGCTCGCCCGACATCGTCTGCCTTCAGGAAATCAAATGCACGGATGATGCGTTTCCGCGGCTTGAGATCGAGAGCCTCGGCTACAACGTCGTCACCCACGGCCAGAAGACCTTCAACGGCGTTGCGTTGTTGTCCAAGCTTCCGTTCGACGAGACGGTATCCGGGCTTGCCGGCGACGACGACGACGCCCATGCCCGGTTTCTCGAAGGCGTGGTGAAGCACAAGCACGGCGTGGTTCGGATCGCCTGCCTCTACCTGCCTAACGGCAACCCGCCCAACACCGACAAATATCCGTATAAACTCAAATGGATGTCGCGGCTTCTTGAGTATTCGAGACAGCAGCTTAAAGCGGAAGAAACGCTTGTTTTAGCCGGCGACTTCAACGTGATCCCGAAAGCCGATGACGTGCACAATCCGGCCGCCTGGGTTGGGGATGCGCTATTCCGGCCAGAGACCCGTGAAAGCTTTCAATCCTTGCTCGGTCTTGGGCTGACGGACGCGCTGAGTGCGGTCACCGACGCGCCCGGCCAATATACCTTCTGGGACTATCAGGCCGGCGCCTGGCAGAAGAACCAGGGACTACGCATCGATCATCTGTTGCTGTCGCCACAGGCCAGCGACCGTCTGGTTGACGTCGGTATCGACAGCTATGTCCGCGCCTGGGAAAAGCCGTCGGACCACGTGCCGGTATGGATCGATCTCGATCTGGAAACGGCCTAAACGGGCTGCCTTGCGACCCGCAGGATATCAGTCCCTGCGGCCCTGCACCCAGCGCTCGACCATTTGCAGTGCCATCACCTGATCTTCAGTGGACGCCTTGGCGATCGCCTTGTTGTAGCTATCCTTGATCCAGACCTCATCCGGCGTCGCGCTGTCGCGCGCCAGCATCAACCACATCAATCCGCGCGCGGATTGCCGCGGCAATTGATCGCCGTTGAAGAGCATCTGACCGAGCAGCGCTTGCGCCTGATGCTGGCCCTTTTGCGCCGCCAGAACCAGCCAACGCGTGCCGTAACGGAAATCGTCGCGAGAAGAACCCGCGCCTTTCAGATAGAGGCGGGCCAGATCGTATTGCGCGTCGGCGTTACCGAAGTAGGATGCCGCATAGGAAAACATCTCCCGCGCGCGCTCCTGGTCCGGCTTGATCTTCGAATTCGGGATGCCACTGAGATAATACCGTCCAAGCGCCACGAAAGCGTTGGCGACAATCGCAGCCTGCGGCGCCGACGGACTGTCTTCCGCATGAGCGTTGGCGATACCGCTAAAGTACTCGAACGCCCGCAGATCGTCCTGCGCCACGCCGTCACCGATGGCGTACATGCGCCCCAGCTTCCATTGCGTGACGGTTTCGGCGGCATAGGCCGACGCTTGGCCATCGATACCGGGAGACGCGCTCTTCCTGGGGATCACTGCCGCGCCGGGCGGCGCCGAAACCACCGGAATGGTCGAATCCTGATTGGCCGGAGAGCCGTCGAAGGCGAATCCGGGCGTAGCCACTGGTGTGGCCCCCAAAATCAAAGCAACAATGATGCGCTCAAATGTCCGCATAACACGACTTCTCGTGGGCCCCGCCGGGATGGGTAACGGCGCCCGCCACTGCCGGCCCAACCTGCTGGGCGTATTTCCACAACGCACCTGACGTATGATTGGTCTCGCGAGGCCTCCACTCGGTTTTGCGCCGCGTGAGCTCCGCCTCGGTCAATTTTACGTTAAGACTACCGGCCACCGCATCGATCTCGATGATGTCACCGTCCCGCAACAGTGCGATCGGGCCGCCGACGGCGGCCTCCGGCCCGACATGGCCAATGCAAAAACCGCGGGTGGCGCCTGAAAAGCGGCCGTCCGTGATCAGGGCGATTTTGCCGCCCATCCCCTGGCCTGTCAGCGCTGCGGTCGTCGAGAGCATTTCGCGCATTCCGGGGCCGCCCCGCGGCCCCTCATAACGGATGACGAGGACCTCGCCTTCCTTGTAAGTCTTTTTTTGCACCGCATCGAAGGCGTCCTCTTCCCGATCGAAGCAGCGGGCCGGACCAGAAAACTTCTGGTTAGCCATGCCAGCGACCTTCACGATCGCTCCCTCGGGCGCGAGGTTCCCCTTCAGGCCAACCACACCGCCAGTGACGGTGATCGGCTTGTCGGCGGGCCGCACCACGTCCTGGTGCGGGTTCCACTTCACGCTCTTGAGATTTTCGGCAATCGTCCGCCCCGTGACAGTCAGGCAGTCGCCGTGCAGGTGACCATTATCGAGCAGCGTCTTCATCAGAAGCGGTATGCCGCCAGCTTCGAACATGTCTTTGGCGACATAACGGCCGCCGGGCTTCAAATCCGCGACATAGGGCGTTTTTCTGAAGATCTCCGCGACATCGAACAGGTCGAACTTGATGCCGCATTCGTGGGCGATCGCAGGCAGGTGCAGCGCAGCATTGGTCGAGCCGCCGGAAGCGGCAACTACGGCGGCCGCATTTTCGAGCGAACGGCGCGTGACGATATCACGCGGCCGAATGTTCTTGGCGATCAACTCCATGACCTTTTCACCAGCGGTCATGCAGAAGGAGTCACGGATTTCGTAAGGTGCGGGAGCGCCGGCCGAGTAAGGCAACGCCAAGCCGATGGCTTCCGACACGGTAGCCATGGTGTTGGCGGTGAATTGGGCACCACAGGCGCCCGCCGAGGGGCAGGCGACCCGCTCGATTTCATCGAGGTCGGCGTCCGACATCTCTCCAACCGAGTGCTTGCCGACAGCCTCGAACATGTCCTGCACGGTGACTTGCTGGCCACGAAAATTACCGGGCAGAATCGACCCGCCATAGATGAAGATCGACGGCACGTTCAGTCGCACCATCGCCATCATCATGCCCGGCAGCGACTTGTCGCAGCCGGCGAGACCGACCAACGCATCGTAGGCGTGGCCGCGTATCGTCAGTTCGACAGAATCGGCGATGCATTCGCGCGACGGCAACGACGAACGCATGCCGTCATGGCCCATGGCGATGCCGTCGGTGACGGTAATGGTGCAGAACTCTCGCGGTGTGCCGCCCGCAGATGCCACGCCCTTTTTGACAGCCTGGGCCTGGCGCATCAGCGAGATATTGCAGGGCGCGGCCTCGTTCCAGCAGGACGCCACGCCGACAAACGGCTGATGAATCTGCTCGGTCGTCAAACCCATCGCATAGAGGTAGGAGCGATGCGGCGCCCGCTCCGGGCCTTCCGTCACGTGGCGGCTCGGTAGTCTCTTCTTGATATTGGTCTTGGCGTCCATCGTGAACCTGTTTCCCGGCCGTCTCGCAGAAGATGGGAAATCGGACAATTTCCCACCGCTCCTGACGAGCGCCGTGGCCTTCAAATTTCTTCCATTATGATCTCATGGAGGGGTGTGGCCAAAAAGCGGCGCAAGCGTGCAACAGGCGGGATGAGGGTTAAATGTTCGCGAACTGTTGCAACGACGACACGATCGTTGCCGTAAAGCAACCCTTCGCAGGTATTATGGAATGGCCGGCCCCCTTGGGGAGGGCCGGCCTTCGCACTGCAACAACAGTTTGTGGATGACGTTATTAGCGACCGGCAGGCGCCGAATAACCGCCGCTGTAGCGGTACGCATCGGACTCATAAGCCGGCGCAACGAAAGCGTTGCTGTCACGGAATTCGGTAGTGCGATGGTGAGCCCGGTGATGCTGCTCAGTCGCCGCCGCGAGCTGCACCGTAGACAAAGCAATCAGCGCCGATCCAGCGATCACAAAAATTGCGTTCTTCATTGTAGTCTCCTTGAGCCAGCGGCTGCGCAAGGCCCGGCGCCTTGCGTCTTGCGCTGTGTTCAAAGCATATACGCATGGACCAAGTCGGCAGTTATGGGGCCCGACATCACGATGCGGCGAGCAAATTTATTGGTCAAAAATTTTTTCGACCAGAAATTCATCATCGATTCGTTCGACTGATTCCGAGCGAGGACTCTGTTGAATCGAATATCCTCATTCGCTGATGAGCCGCGAAGAACTTCCAACTTCCTCACCTAGCGCCTGTGAAATATTCGTCTCGTTGAAGGACGTCGAACGTGATTTTGCGATCGTCGCAGCGACGGCGATGGCTCAGGCATCTCCGCGCGTTGTGCCATCACGCGAACTTCAGATATTCAGCACGCGGCCATACGCATCCAGCACCGCTTCCTTCATCATCTCCGACAATGTCGGATGCGGGAATACCGTGTGCATCAGCTCTTCTTCCGTGGTCTCGAGATTCATGGCCACCACATAGCCCTGAATCAATTCAGTGACTTCCGCCCCGATCATGTGGGCGCCGAGCAGTTGTCCGGTCTTCTTGTCGAAGATCACCTTGATGAGACCTTGGTCCTCACCGAGCGCAATGGCCTTGCCGTTGCCGACAAACGGAAAGCGGCCGACGCGGATCTCGCGTCCGCCCTCTTTCGCCTTCGCCTCGGTGAGACCGACAGAGGCGATTTGTGGTTGGCAATAGGTGCAGCCTGGAATGAGATTCTTGTCCATCGGGTGGGTGTGCAAGCCCTTGATGGTTTCAACACAAATCACGCCTTCATGCTCGGCCTTGTGCGCCAGCATCGGCGGCCCGGCGACGTCGCCGATGGCGTAGATGCCGGGCACATTGGTCTTGCCATAGCCATCGATCACCACACAGCCGCGATCGGTTTTGACGCCGAGTTTTTCAAGCCCGAGATTTTCGATGTTGCCGACAACGCCGACGGCCGAAATCACCCGATCGAATTCAACCGTCTGCGGAGACTTGCCATCATCGATCGTGGCCACCACGCTGTCGCTCTTCTTCTCGAGTTTCGTTACCTTGGTATTGCTGAGGATCTTGATGCCTTGCTTCTCAAAGCGTTTGCGCGCTAGCCCTGCGATCTCCGCATCCTCAACGGGCAGGATTTGCGGCAATACCTCCACCACGGTTACTTCCGCACCCATGGTGTGGAAGAACGAGGCGAATTCGATACCGATCGCGCCGGAGCCAACGACCAGCAGCGACTTCGGCATTTTCTCCGGCACCATGGCTTCAAAATAGGTCCAGACCAGCTTTTTGTCCGGCTCAAGGCCCGGCAGCACCCGCGGCCGCGCGCCGGTCGCGATGATGATGTGCTTGGCCTGGTAGGCGCCCTCGCCTAACGCGCCCTTGGGTCCTTCGACGGCGGACTTCTTTACCGTGACTTTTCCGGGGGCTTCGATCGACGCTTCGCCCCAGATGATCGTCACCTTGTTTTTCTTCATCAGGAAGCCGACGCCATCATTCAGGCGCTTGGAAACGCCGCGCGAGCGCTGCACGACGGCTTTTGGATCGTAAGAGACATTATCAGCGGAGAGGCCGTAATCCTTGGCATGCTGCATGTAGTGATAGATTTCGGCCGAGCGCAGCAGCGCCTTGGTCGGGATGCAGCCCCAGTTCAAGCAAATGCCGCCGAGGTAGGATTTCTCGATGATCGCGGTCTTCAAACCGAGCTGGGCAGCCCTGATAGCCGTGACATATCCGCCGGGGCCGGAGCCGATGATGATGACGTCAAAGGATGTGTCGGCCATACATCACACCATCATCATCACGGGATTTTCGATCAGCGCCTTGAACGCGCCGATCAGCTCGGCCCCGAGCGCGCCGTCGATCGCGCGGTGATCGCACGACAAGGTCACGCTCATCATCTGTGCAATTTCGATCTTGCCGCCGCGCACCACCGGGCGTTCCTCGCTGGTGCCGACGGCCAGGATTGTGGCGTGCGGCGGATTGATCACGGCCGTAAAGTGACTGATGCCATACATGCCGAGATTGGAAACCGCCGTGGTGCCACCCTGATATTCATCCGGCTTGAGTTTGCGCGCCCGAGCCCGCGCCGCAAAATCCTTCATTTCGTTGGAGATCGTCGACAGCGTCTTGGTTTCCGCGTTGCGGATGATCGGCGTGATCAACCCGCCCGGCATGGCGACCGCAACCCCAATGTCGGAGTGCTTGTGCTTGAGCATGCCGCCTTCGGTCCAGCTCACATTGCAATTCGGGATCTTCTGCAACGCAACTGCCATCGCCTTGATGACGAAGTCGTTGACCGAGAGTTTGTAGAGCGGCTTCTTCTCTTTGTCCTTTGGTGCGGACGCGTTGATCTCTTCGCGCGCCGCCAAGAGCTTCCCGATCTCACAGTCGATCGTGAGATAAAAGGTTGGAATGGTCTGCACGGCGGCTGTAAGCCGCTGGGCGATCGTGCGGCGCATGCCGTCATGCGGCACGATCTCGTAACTGCCGGGCTCGTACAGCGCGAGAATCTGTTTGTCCGACATCGAGGGCGCGATCGCCGGTGCTGCGCCAGGCGCGGCAGCGGGCGCCTTCAGCCCCTTGCCGGATTTGGCTTCCGCGACGTCGCGCGCGATGACGCGGCCATGCGGGCCGGTGCCGGTGATCCGGGCGAGGTCGATATTGGCTTCCTTGGCCAGGCGTCTCGCCAGCGGCGATGAGAACGTGCGCGCATGGCCATTCGTTTGCGTAGATGAGGCGGCCTGCGGCGCGGGTGAAGCCGCCTGAGGCGCGGGCGCGGGAGCGGGTTTAGCAGCAGGCGCGGCCGCGGGAGCTGATGCTGCCGGCGGTGGCGAGGCGGGCTTTGACGGAGGTGCTTCCTTCGGAGGCGCGGCGCCAGCCGACGCGCCTGCGGATTTCACATCCTCGCCGTCGCCCGCGAGCACCGCAATGACGTCGTTGACGGGAACGTCTTGCGTGCCTTCGGGAACAAGGATCTTGGCGATCGTGCCTTCATCGACCGCCTCGACTTCCATAGTCGCCTTGTCGGTCTCGATCTCGGCGATCACATCACCGGACTTGACCTTGTCGCCCTCTTTCTTGAGCCACTTGGCGAGATTGCCCTTCTCCATCGTGGGAGACAGTGCGGGCATCAAAATATTGATTGGCATGTGCTTGCGCCCCGCTCTGTCAGCGATAACAAACGGCTTTGGCAGCCGCGACCACTTCGGCCACCGAGGGCAATGCGAGCTTTTCCAGATTTGCCGCGTAGGGCATCGGAACATCCTTGCCCGACACCCGCGCGACCGGCGCATCCAGATAGTCGAAAGCGTGCTCCATGATCCGCGCCGCAATTTCGGCGCCGACGCCGCTTTGCTGCCAGCCCTCCTCGACCGTGACGGCGCGCCCGGTCTTCTTCACCGATGCGACGATGGTGTCGGTATCGAGCGGGCGCAGTGTTCGCAGATCAATAAGATCGACTTCGATGCCTTCCTTGGCGAGTTCATCGGCCGCCTTGATGGCGTAGGACATGCCGTTGGACCAGGAGATGATCGAGACATGGCCGCCGCTTCGCACCACGCGCGCCTTGCCGATCGGGATCACATAGTCATCAAGCTTCGGCACTTCGCCGGAGTGGCCGTAGAGCATTTCATTTTCGAGGAAGATCACCGGATTGGGATCGCGGATCGCAGCCTTCAATAATCCCTTGTAGTCGGCGGCCGAGAACGGCGCGATCACCTTCAGACCCGGAACCTGCGAGTACCAGGCCGAATAATCCTGGCTGTGCTGGGCGGCCACGCGCGAGGCCGCGCCGTTCGGGCCACGGAACACGATCGAGCACCCCATCTGGCCACCGGACATGTAGAGCGTCTTCGCAGCCGAATTGATGATCTGGTCGATCGCCTGCATGGCGAAGTTGAACGTCATGAACTCGACGATTGGCTTCAAACCGGTCATGGCAGCACCGACGCCGATGCCGGCAAAGCCATGCTCGGTGATCGGCGTATCGATGACGCGCCGGGCGCTGAATTCCTGCAACAGCCCCTGGCTGACCTTGTAGGCGCCCTGATATTCGGCGACTTCCTCGCCCATCAGAAATACGTCCGGGTCGCGCCGCATTTCCTCTGCCATCGCGTCGCGCAGTGCGTCTCGGATGGTCATGGTCACCATTTCGGTTCCGGCAGGCACTTCGGGATCGGGTTCGGCCGCGGCCTTGGGGGCCGCGAGCGCCTGCGGTGCGTGGATCGCCGGCTGGCCTTCGCCGACCGGGGAACGAGATTCGGCGACCTCCTGCGCGACGTCAGGCGCAACCGGCTGCGGCTTCGGCGCGGGCGCTTTGGCCAAATCGGCGGCGCTTTCTCCATCAGCCAGAATGGTCGCAATCGGCGTGTTGACAGCGACGTCGGCGGTGCCTTCGGGAATCAGTATCTTGCCGAGCGTGCCCTCGTCAGTTGCCTCAACTTCCATCGTGGCCTTGTCGGTTTCGATCTCGGCGATGACATCGCCCGATTTGATGGTCTCGCCTTCCTTCTTCAGCCACTTGGCGAGGTTGCCCTTCTCCATGGTCGGGGAGAGCGCAGGCATCAGTACTTGAATGGGCATATCAACTCCGCAATTTTAGACCGCGCACATTTAGCGCCGCGAACGCTTATCGATAGACGTCGGTATAGAGCTCAGACGCTTCGGGCTCGGGATCGTGCTGCGCGAAATCTGCGGCGGCGTTTACGACCTCGCGAACTTCCGCGTCGATTTTCTTCAACTCGTCCTCGCCCATTTTTGCTTCGAGCAAACGGTTGCGGACCTGCTCGATCGGGTCCTGGTCGTGACGGACCTTCTCGACTTCCTCACGGGTGCGGTACTTCGCCGGATCGGACATCGAATGTCCGCGGTAGCGATAGGTCTGCATTTCCAGAATGAAGGGCCCATTGCCCGCGCGGCACCAGGCGACGGCCTTGTCGGCCGCGGCCTTCACGGCGCGAACGTCCATGCCGTCGACCTGATCGCCCGGAATGTTAAAGGAGATGCCCCGTTTGGAGAAATCGGTTTGCGCGGAGGAGCGCGTCACCGAGGTGCCCATCGCGTAACGGTTATTCTCGATGACGTAGATCACCGGCAGCTTCCAGAGCTCCGCCATGTTGAAGCTCTCATAGACCTGCCCCTGGTTCGAAGCGCCGTCGCCGAAATAAGCCAGGCTGACGAAGTCGTTGCCGCGATAACGATTGGCGAAAGCCAGGCCCGTACCGAGCGAAACTTGCGCACCGACGATGCCGTGTCCGCCATAGAAGTTCTCGGCCTTGCTGAACATATGCATCGAGCCGCCCTTGCCCTTGGAATATCCGCCACGGCGTCCGGTCAACTCGGCCATCACGCCCTTGGCATCCATCCCGCAGGCGAGCATGTGCCCGTGATCGCGGTATCCTGTTATGACCTGATCGCCCTTTTTCAGGGCCATCTGCATCCCGACGACGACAGCTTCCTGACCGATATAGAGATGGCAGAAGCCGCCGATGGCACCCATTCCATAGAGCTGGCCGGCCTTCTCCTCGAACCGGCGGATCAGCAGCATGTCATGCAGCGCCTTGAGCTCCTGTTCTCTCGTGAACGGCGGTGGCTCCGCCTGCCCCTGAACGGTTTCGTTGGCGGCGCTTTTTTTGGGAGGGGCCATGGCGTGTCCGAATGAGAGAGCGAATTTGCTTTGTCTAGCTCAACTCAAACCGCCATGAAAGGATTTGCGTGAGCCGGAATAAGACTCCTCATACCGCAGTGCAGTGCGGCACGACATTTTCGAAATCAATTTCAGATGAATTTGTAATTTGAAGACGAGTCGAGTTGACCGTGACGCAAATGTCAGAATCCGATCAGCGGTTCGGCTTGACCGTCCGAACGAGGTCGTGCGGATTGGCATAGTCAAGCTGGAAGCGAGCACGCTCGTCGAGCATATCCGGGTCCACGCTGTCCGAACGCAGCAGCGAGACGCGCTGCTCGCCCTCGTCCCGCTCTTTTTTCAGGCGGGCCAGTTCGGAAGTCAGCGCGATGATTTCCTGATCGAGTTCTTGCCGCGCATTCAGCCCATACTTGCCCGTGTAGGCATTGACGCCAAAATAGCCAACCATGCCCGCCGCCATCGTGTAGAGGGCAAGACCGGTCAGAAATGATTTGAGGCGTCTGCGGGAGACCATGGCACTTAAAATGCCCCGGCCAGGTTAAGGGAATGCTAAGCGCCCCCTTAACCCAACGCGACCTTGGACGGCGTCTACGCGCTCTGCTTCTTAACGAAGGCCGCAAAGGCGTCGATATATTGCTGAAGCACCTTTTGCAGGGATTCCTTGATCAGGTCGCCCTTCTCGTCGAAGGCGTCCCCAACCCCATTCAGATAGATCTCGGGTTGTCCCATGATCGTACCGCAAATGCCGGGCAGAATGTGCTGCAAGGCCTTCGCTGCATTGACGCCCCCCAACGGGCCCGGCGAATTGGAGACGATGCCCGTCGGCTTGCCGAGGAATGAGCTCTTGCCATAGGGGCGCGACCCAACATCGATGGCGTTTTTGAGCACGCCGGGAATCGCGCGATTATATTCCGGCGTCACAAAGAGCACGCCGTCCGATTTCTGGATCTTCTCCCGGAACGCGAGCCAGTCGGCCGGCGGGTTCGCCTCCAGATCCTGGTTGAAGAAGGAAACCCCATGCAGGGTAATGACCTCAAGCTTCAGCGAGGCCGGCGCCAGTTTGGCAAGTGCATGGGCGATCCGGAGGGAAAAGCTCTCCTTGCGGAGGCTGCCGACGATGACGAGGACGTGATGCGGGTTCGACATGGTGTTTCCTTTGGCTGCACGAAGCGCTGGACCGGCTCTCGAACCAGCGTAGCGTCGTCCTTGAAAGATGCAAGTGCATGGAATGGGCGGGCCGACGCCGATCCGTTCAAGAAATCGTTCCCAACCATAACAGGCCGCCTGAAAGGCAGCCTGTTTCTCTAACCCGCGCTCAGATCACCGGGTTGAAGGCGGCCGGAATCAACCGATAGCCGTTGCCGTCCTTCTCAACATGGCCGATCGCCGGGAACGGGAAGTGGAAGCCCACCACCGTCGCCTTCTCGGCGGATGCCATGTCGTAGAACTTGTGCCGGGTCTTCTGCGCCAGTTCCGGATCGGTGTCATAAGCGACATGCCAATCAGGATTGCGCAAGAAGAACTCGGGAATGTTGGTGACGTCGGATTGGATGAGCACCTTCGACCCGCCGGAGGCTACCGCGAAGGCGGTGTGTCCCGGCGTATGACCGGGAGCGGCGATCGAGGTAATGCCCGGCGCGACTTCCTTGTCCCAATCGAACTTCGTGACCTTTGATTCGATGCCCGCGTAGATCTTCTTCACGTTGGTGAAGTAGTTCTTCATCATCTCGCTGGACTGGGCCTTGGCGGCGTTCTCATCGCTCATCCAGAATTCCCAATCCTTCGCCGGCACCATGATTTCCGCGTTCGGAAACGCCATCGAGCCATCGGCGGCCCGGATGCCGTTGGTGTGGTCCGGATGCAGATGGGACATGATCACCATATCGATGTTCTTGGGATCGACGCCCGCCGCCGCCAGATTTTGCAGCATGCGGCCGGCTTGACCCTTGGTCGGCTCAAATGCTGAGATGCCGTTGCCACAGTCCAGAAGCACGAGCTTGCCGCCGGTGTTGATGAGTTGCGGATTGAACGGCACTGTCACCATGCCTTTCGGCATATAAGCGGCCTCCGCTGCGGCCAGAGCCGCATCCTTGCTCACATTGGTCACCCACTTGTCGGGCAGCGGGAACGAGCGCGCACCGTCGTTAATCGAGGTGCATTCGATGCTGCCGACCTTGTAGCGATAAAAACCCGGAGCTTGCACGGCGGCGGCCGGAGCTGCGGCAATGGCTTCCTGCAAGGTGAGCGGCGAAAGGACAGACGCGGCGCCGATCGCGGCTACGCCCGTCAACAGGTCACGACGGTTCAGATCATTCATGAAGGTTCTCCCCTAGAGTGCAGTTTCGTGATTTTCAGCAGTGAATTTCGGGCGCAAATGTTCTCTCGCCGCACCGCAAACGCAAGTCACTTTCACACGGCTTATTCGAATGTTCGGCGTCATAACACTGCGATGCCGAACACCTCCGTGCCAAAGACGTGCTTACTTGATCAGTTCCCAAAAGAGGCCGACCACCGCGACGTAGCCGAGCGTGAAGATCAGCGTCCGCAGGTACGGTAGCCCAAGCAAATAGACGACGGCATAGGCGAGGCGCAACCAAAAGAAGGACATCGTCCAGAATGCGGTCATCGCATCGGCCTTGCCGGCAAGATGAACCACGATCACGAGTGCGGCGAATGGCGCGAAGGTTTCAACCGCATTCAGATGGACCCGGTTCGCGCGCACGCCCCACAACGGCACCGAGCGCGGCGCCGGATCGACGTAGTTTTGCGGCGTCAGATTGCCGTTGGTCATAACCTGGCAGACGATATAGGGAATCCACAATGACGCGGTCAGAATGGCGGTAAAGGCCAGATATTTCAGATCCGTAGACATGAACGTTCCCCTTTTTTGTCAGTCTGCTTCGATAACTCCTTGGTGCTTTCGTAAATTCACGAGTGAAGGTGTCAGCCCTTGTTCGGATTGATCAAATACTTCTCACCGGTGGCGCGCTTGGCATAGACCGCCAGATGGGCGAGCTGGAGCGCCTCGGCCAGTGAAACCACCTGCGTATAATGGCTTGCAAAGGTGGTCTTGAGTTCGCTGGCAACGCGCTCGCGCAGCCGCTGACGATCGGCCGCGCTGATCTTCATCAGGAACGGAAACAAGAGCCAGCCGCCGACGCCCCAGATCATGCCAAAGGCGCGGTTCAGCTCGATCGGCCCGGGATCGAGGGCACCATAAACATAGACCTGCTTGTGCACATTGGAGCCGTAACGGCTGTAGACCTTGGCCTCGCGATTGATTGCCGTTTCCATGCAGGCGAGGATTTGCCCGGCCAGCTTGCCGCCGCCGATCGCATCGAAGGCGATGGTCGCACCGGTCTCGGCCAGTGCGTCGGTCAGGTCGGCCATGAATGTGGGTGAAGAGGAATCGACGACGTGCTTCGCTCCGATCTTGCGCAGGATCTCCGCTTGATCGGCCTTGCGAACGATATTGACCAAAGCAATGCCGTCCTTGATGCAGATCTTGTTCAGCATCTGGCCGAGATTGGACGCGGCTGCCGTGTGCACCAGCGCCTTGTGGCCCTCGCGGCGCATGGTCTCGGTCATGCCAAGCGCGGTGAAGGGGTTGACGAACCAGGACGCCCCCTCGGCCGCCGTCGTCCCCGCCGGCAGCGCCATGCAATCTGACGCCTTGACTGTGCGGTACTGAGAGTACATCGCGCCGCCAATGATCGAGACGGTCTTGCCCATGAGCGCCTGGGCCGCTTCCGACGAGCCGGCCCTGATGACGACGCCGGCGCCCTCATTGCCGACCGGCATGGACTCGTCGAGCCTTCCTGCCATCGCCCGCATCGCCGCTTCCGGGACTTTTGCCGTGATGACCGGCGCATCTTTACTGCCAGCCGCCTTCGCGGTGGTCATATCGGCAGCGCCGACCAGAAGGCCAAGGTCAGAGGGATTGATGGGCGCCGCCTCGACCCGGACCACGACCTCATCGGCGGAAGGTTCGGGCGTTGGGACCTCAAGCAGCGATATTTCGAGTTCGCCGCTCTTCTTAATCAGCGAACGAAGTTGCAGCCCGCTTTTGCCATCGGCGCTCATGACGTCCTCCCGTTTTGACTTTTATGGCGTAGATGATCCCGTGTTGGCCGGGAAACGCAAGCCCCTTGGCGGGCAAGGTCTATGACGCCCTCAGGCGAGCGCCTTGAGAGCGGCTCGCCCGGCGTATTTCGCCTGATCTCCCAATTCCTGTTCGATCCGCAGCAATTGGTTGTATTTGGCGGTTCGATCGGAGCGGGCCAGCGAGCCGGTCTTGATCTGCCCGCAATTGGTGGCGACGGCGAGATCGGCGATGGTTGAATCCTCGGTTTCGCCGGAACGATGCGACATCACAGCGGTGTAGGCGGCCTTGTAGGCCATCTCAACGGCGGAAAGCGTTTCCGTCAGCGTCCCGATCTGATTGACCTTGATCAGGATGGAATTGGCCCGACCATTTTTGATGCCGTCCGCCAACCGCGTCACATTGGTGACAAAGAGGTCGTCACCGACGAGCTGGCATTTGCCGCCGATCAGGTCGGTCAATTCCTTCCAGCCGTCCATGTCGTCTTCCGACATGCCGTCCTCGATCGAGACGATCGGATAACGCGCGGCGAGGTCGGCGAGATATTTCGCCTGTTCGGAGCGCGAGCGGGTTTTGTTCTCGCCACCATAGACGTAGGCGCCGTCCTTGAAGAATTCGGTCGCCGCGCAGTCGAGCGCCAGCATGACGTCGCCACCGGCCTTGTAACCGGCCTTCCCGATCGCATTCATGACGAATTCGAGCGCCGCATCCGCCGAAGGAAGGTTCGGTGCGAATCCGCCTTCGTCGCCGACATTGGTGTTGTGGCCAGCTTTTTTCAGCTCAGCGCGCAGGGTGTGGAAGATTTCCGAACCGCAGCGCAACGCCTCGGCAAAGGTCGCAGCGCCCACCGGCATGATCATGAATTCCTGGAAATCGATCGGGTTATCCGCGTGCACGCCGCCGTTGATGATGTTCATCATCGGCACGGGCAAGGTTCGCGCCGAAGTGCCGCCGACATAGCGATAGAGCGGCATATCGAAGGACGCCGCCGCGGCCTTGGCGCAAGCGAGCGAAACGCCGAGGATGGCGTTGGCTCCCAGCCGGCTCTTGTTGGCGGTGCCATCGAGATCAATCATGATCTGATCGATCAGGACCTGCTCCTCGACGGCGGCATCGCTCAGTGCATCGTAGATTTCGCCATTGACGGCCTCAACCGCCTTTTGCACGCCCTTGCCGAGATAGCGCGCCTTGTCGCCGTCGCGCAATTCCACCGCCTCATGCGCCCCCGTCGAGGCGCCGGACGGCACCGCCGCGCGGCCGATGGAGCCATCTTCCAGCACCACATCAACTTCGACGGTGGGATTGCCGCGGCTATCGAGAATTTCGCGGCCAATGATGTCGACGATGGCGGTCATGAGTGCCTCATTTGGAGAGTGTGGTCCGAGGGGGGTGCGCTGCTTCTACAGCAAGCCATCGCGGCGGAAAAGGTTGCGTCACCCGTGACGCCGCTATTCGAATTGGCTAAGAACGCGGCAACGGAGACCGATTATGTCCAGAAAGCCTGCGAAAGCAGCCAAATCCACATCCCTGCCGTCTGGCTTGCAGCTCGGGCGCGCGGTGGAATGGCCTGCAACCCCCGAATCCGCAAAGCTCGACGCCGTGCCCAATCCGCAAAAAGGAACGGACTATCTGGTGCGCTTTACCGTGCCGGAGTTCACGTCGATTTGCCCGGTCACCGGTCAGCCTGATTTCGCCCATCTTGTGATCGATTATGTGCCCTCAGCGTGGCTCCTGGAATCGAAATCGCTCAAGCTCTATGTGGCGAGCTTCCGCAATCACGGCGCGTTCCACGAAGATTGCACGGTTGCCATCGGCAAGCGGATCGTAGCCGAGATCAAGCCGAAATTCTTGCGGATCGGCGGTTACTGGTACCCGCGCGGCGGCATCCCGATCGACGTATTCTGGCAGACCGGAAAGCTACCGAAGGGGATGTGGATTCCCGATCAGGGCGTCGCGCCCTATCGCGGCCGGGGATGAACGAGCCGTTGCGCGATGTCCCCTTGAACAGATGTTCAACGAGGTGGCGACATGGAATTGACCGCTGACATCACTGATTTCGAACGACGCGACGTCACCCTCAAAGGCAAGACTAAGCCGGTCCTGGTCACCGGCGCCGCTGGTCCTGCGATCATCATCATACACGAAATCTATGGCTTCACGCCGACGGTGGCGCGCTTCTGCCGCTGGGTGCGCGACGCGGGCTTCCGTGTTTATGCTCCGATCCTGTTTGGCGAACCCGACGCCGGCAACGCTGAAAAACCCTCAGTCGCCCGTATTGCCTCGCTCTGCATCTCCCGTGAATTCACGATCCTCTCCGCCAACAAATCGAGCCCGGTGACAGACTGGTTGCGCTCGCTTGCGCATCTTGCCCGTGAAGAGTGCGGCGGGCCGGGCGTCGGAGCCATCGGCATGTGCGTGACCGGCGGTTTTGCGCTATCGATGGCCATCGATCCGGTCGTGCTGGCTCCGGTTCTCTCCCAGCCTGGCGTGCCGGCGCTGTCCTCCGCTGCACTCGATATCTCGCCCGACGATCTGAAGCAGGTCGTGGCGCGAACGCGAGGGGGATTAAAGCTGCGTGGCTATCGTTTCGAAGGCGATGAACTCTGCAAGGCGCAGCGTTTTGCGACCCTGCGCCGGACCTTCGGGGAAGCCTTTTCCGGCACCGAATTGCCCGATAGCGCGGGCAATCCCGCAGGCTTCAAGGCACTGGGAAAACCTCCACACTCGGTCTTCACCGGTGACCTGATCGACGCGTCCGGCGAACCCACTCGTAAAGCGGTCGACGAAGTGATTGGTTTTTTCCAAGAGGTTTTGCGGTAAAAGCCAACGCTAAGTCACCGCCGCGTCCGCTGGCGGCCTCTGGTGCAACAGCCGCGCACAGGCAAAGCCGAGCGCGGTGATGATCACAGCGCTGGTCAGCAACGTTGTCATCTTGCCGACGCTTTGAATGCCGAAGCCGTAGGCGATCGGGCCGACGGTCTGGCCGACGTAAAAAAAGAACGAATGAAGCGATAGCGCCGTGGCGCGGGCTTCGACGGAGAGCTCGCTGGCAAAGATCTGCAAGCACCCGTGGATCATGTAGAAGCCCCAGCCCATCAAGAGCAGGCAAACCGTCTGAACCTTCCAGCCCGGACCAAAGGCAATCGCGGCCAATTGCAGGCCTGCCAGCGCAGCGCCAGTGATCATCATGCCGTTGACGCCGAGCCGCGGCAAAAAACGAGAGACGGTCAAGGTGTAGAATAGTCCGCCCATCGCAAAACCGGCGATAACGATGCCGGCGATCGAAAGCCTGGTTTCGCCGAGTTCGAACAGGAACGACGCGAGATAGGGAAACAGCCCGAGCACGCAGCACCCCTCGATAAAAACGGCGGCGTAACAGAGCGCGTTCGGATTAGAGAAGATGGTACGATAGCCGTGACGGAGCGTCGTGAGACTGGTCTTTGGCGCCCGTTTCAGGGCCGCGCCGCGAAAGCCGGCCGTGACCGCCACTGAAGCTGCGACCACCAGAAGGCCCAGCACCGCCAATACCCCGCGCCAGCCGAGAAAGTCGCCGATCACACCCGAGAACGAAGCGCCCAGCAGATTGCCGGTCATCGAACCCGCCAGCGTGCGCCCGATCGCGACCTGGCGTTTTTCTGGTCCGACGAGATCGCTGGTCAGGCTGAGCGCGACCGGAAAGACACCGCCGGATCCGATGCCAGCGAGAACTCGCGTGGCGAACAGCATCGGAAACGACGCCGTCATGGCACCAAGGATATTTGCAAGGCCCAGCAACACGAGACATGTCGTCATCAACCGCGCTTTGCCGAACAGATCAGCCGCCGCGCCAAGTACCGGCTGAACCGCGGCAAATGTGAAGGCAAATACCGCGGCAAAACTCGCAGCCGTCGTGATGCTGATGCTGAACTCATCGGCGACATGCGGCAGAACCGGATCAAGCGCACGCACCGAAAGGCTCGCCGCAAACGTCGCGATCGCGATGATATTGATCGCGGGCGGCATGCGATCTTGCGGCCGCGCGACGGTCTCCGGCATCAACCCGTCACGTTCTTGGTGTCGAGTTTCTTGGCAACCGCGTCGAAGGCCATCAAGGTCCGCAGCAGTCCTTCGAAATCGCGCAAAGGCACCATGTTGGGCCCATCGGACGGCGCGTGATCCGGATCAGGATGGGTCTCGATAAAAACGCCGGCGACGCCGACCGCGACCGCAGCGCGCGCCAGCACCGGCACAAATTCGCGCTCGCCGCCGGATGACGTACCCTTGCCGCCGGGCTGCTGCACCGAATGGGTCGCATCAAAAATGACAGGCGCACCAGTGGTGCGCGCGAGGATCGGCAACGCTCGCATGTCGGACACCAGCGTGTTGTAGCCGAACGACGCGCCGCGTTCGGTGACCAGAACTCTCCGATTGCCCGCACCGGTAATTTTGGACACGACGTTGGCCATATCCCACGGCGCCAGGAATTGACCTTTTTTGACATTGACGACCTTGCCGGTGGCAGCCGCCGCCAACAGCAAGTCGGTCTGACGGCACAGGAACGCCGGGATCTGCAGGACATCGACGGCTTGCGCTACCTCCGCGCACTGCCCGGCCTCATGCACATCGGTGAGTACAGGCAATCCTAGCGATGAACGTATTTCTGCAAAGATCGGCAAGGCCTGCGCCAGGCCGATCCCCCGCGCCGCGGATGCGCTGGTGCGGTTGGCCTTGTCGAAGGAGGTCTTGTAGACCAGACCGATCTTTAGACGCGCAGCGATTTCCTTCAGCGCGGACGCCACCTCCAACGCATGCGCGCGGCTCTCAAGCTGGCAGGGACCGGCGATGATCGAAATCGGCAAGGCGTTGCCAAATTTGACCGGTCCAATGTCGACAACAGATGCGGCTTGAGTGTTAGCGCTCAACGGGATTCGTCCTCTTTGCGCCGCGACCATGCCGGGCGAAGGGGGGCGGATCAACCTACTTTTAGGGCTTTGCGGCCTCGAATATCAGGGTTGCGCCAAAGGCCTCCTCCGGCGGCAAAATCAGCCTGCCGCCATGGCGCCGAATCGCGAGCCCGTTTTTCCGGTGCAGGGCTTCTGTCTCGGCCAAATCGGCAACGCCAAAGCGAATGGCGTTCATGGTCATGCCTGCGCCGCTCGCCCTTACGGTAAGCCCGAGAAGATCGCGTGCCGCAGAAGGCGTCAGGATTTCGATATCGCCATTTGTCGTGCGCGCAGTCTCGCTGTCCGGCCCCGAAGTGATCTCGGCGGCTCCAGTATAGGCTTTGAGAAAGGTTCGATGGCTTGCCGGATCGTTTGCGATCATCACCACACCCGGCACACGTTGCGCCCGGTTGGTGTGAGTCTGAAACGCCGGATTCCAGAAGTTTTCCGGAAAGTGATGCTGGCACAGGGCCAGACTGAGATCGGGCGAGGTCGGATCGTGGGTGAAGACCAGTGAGAAGGCCAGTTTGACCGTCGTTCCGTCCGGCCTTTTGCCCTCACGCGCGAAGTTGAACACGTCATAATCGGATATGCCGTCGGCTTTAAACGTCTGTGCATCCGCAGCCGCGTCACTGCTGTTCAGCAGCAACATCGATAGACCTTCGTGGCGTGTGAGGAAGTCGCGATTGAACGCCCCAAACGAAAAGGATCGCGCCGCATGCGCCACGATCTTCTCAGGTTCGGCGACTTCCAGGATCTCGATGTAGCAGTTCGTCAACTGCGCAAGTCGATTGTGCGTGCCCCAGGAATGACGATTGCGTGCGCCCACGGTGAACCCGGCGCGGACATAGAATTCCGCTGCCGCGTCGAGATCGCGGACCACGTGCACAATATGATCAAGACCATGGGGCACGGGACGACCTCAAGCCCTCGCCGTGACAGCTACTTCACGGACGAAAATGCGGTCGGCACCAGCAGTTGATTGACGATGTTGGCGACGATCTGCCCGTCTTCTTCGGTTTTCGCGCGCGCGGAAATCCAGTCGGGATCGCTCTGAAACGCCGCCCACTTCTTCTCGCGATCGGCGAGCGATTCCCAGGCGAGCAGATAAGTCAGTTCCTGGTTGGACTCGCCGACCAGCGTGGTGAAAAAGCCAGCCTGGCGAATGCCGTGCTTTTCCCACAGTTTCAGCGTGATAGTTTCAAAGCGCTTTAACAGCGCGGGCAGCCGGCCGGGCAGGCAGCGATAGACGCGGGTTTCGTAAATCATTGAGGTAACTCCCTATGACTTTGCGTTCTTGGTGGGAGCGTCTTTTCGCAACAAACAGCGTGCCCGTCAAAGGCTGGCAGGATTGCGGATTTGACATTTGCTTGACGATTTCGCGAGCGATGCTGTCATCACACCAGTCGAGACTGGACCATCGCCGCCTCGACGAACGAAGCAAATAGCGGGTGCGGCTCGAACGGGCGCGACTTCAGCTCGGGGTGGAACTGCACGCCGATGAACCAGGGATGGTCCTCGTATTCGACGATCTCTGGCAGGATGCCGTCCGGCGACAGACCGGAGAAACGCAAGCCTTGCTGCTCGAGCCGGTCCTTATAGGCGGTATTGACCTCATAACGGTGACGATGGCGCTCCGATATCTCGGTCGCGCCGCCATAGACCGCCGAGACCCGGCTGCCGCGCCGTAAGCTCGCGGGATAGGCGCCAAGCCGCATCGTTCCTCCGAGATCGCCGTTCTTTGACCGCCGTTCCAGGTCGTTACCCCGCAACCATTCGGTCATCAGGCCGACAACCGGCTCAGCCGTCGCCCCGAATTCGGTGGAATTGGCTTCCGCGATCCCGACGAGATTGCGGGCGGCCTCGATCACGGCCATCTGCATGCCGAAGCAGATGCCGAAATACGGCACGTTGCGCTCGCGCGCGAATTGAGCAGCGCGAATTTTGCCCTCGGCGCCGCGCTGGCCGAATCCGCCCGGCACCAAAATGCCATTGACGTGCTCGAGGAACGGCGCGGGATCTTCATTTTCGAAGACCTCGCTCTCGATCCAGTCGAGGTTGACCTTCACCTTGTTGGCAATGCCGCCATGCGACAGCGCCTCGATCAGCGATTTGTAGGCGTCCTTCATCCCGGTATATTTGCCGACGATGGCGATGGTCACCTGACCTTCGGGATTTCTGACCCGCTCGTTGATGACGTTCCAGCTTTGCAACGTCGGCGGAATTTTCGCCGTAATGCCGAACGCGGCCAGCACCTCGTCGTCGAGACCGGCGGCGTGATAGGCCTCCGGCACGGCATAGATATTATCGACGTCGCGCGCCTCGATCACAGCTGTTTCGCGCACATTGCAGAACAGACCGAGCTTGCGGCGCTCTTCTTTCGGAATCGGGCGATCGGTGCGGCACAGCAGAATATCCGGCTGGATTCCGATCGAACGTAGTTCTTTGACCGAATGCTGGGTCGGCTTGGTCTTCAGTTCGCCGGCGCTCGGAATGAACGGCAACAGCGTGAGATGAATGTAGATCGCATGGTCGCGCGGCAAATCGTTCTTGACCTGCCGGATGGCTTCGAAGAACGGCAAGCCCTCGATATCGCCGACGGTGCCACCGATCTCGCACAGCACGAAATCGAAGTCGTCGTTGCTGTCGAGAATGAAATCCTTGATCGCGTTGGTGACGTGCGGAATCACCTGAATGGTGGCGCCGAGATAGTCGCCGCGCCGTTCCTTGGTGATGATGTCCTGATAGATGCGCCCCGTGGTGATGCTGTCGGCCTTGGTGGCGGGACGCCCGGTGAAGCGTTCGTAGTGGCCAAGGTCGAGGTCGGTTTCTGCGCCATCGTCGGTCACGAACACTTCGCCATGCTGATAGGGCGACATCGTTCCGGGATCGAGATTGAGATAAGGATCGAGCTTGCGGAGCCGAACCCTGTAGCCACGCGCCTGCAGCAGCGCGCCTAGAGCCGCCGATGCCAGACCTTTTCCGAGCGAGGAGACCACGCCGCCGGTGATGAAGATATACCGCGCCATGGGACTTAACCTTTAAGGGCACACGTGCGATTCGCCAAAACGAATCGGCTCATTGCCGCGAAATTTTCGCAGGCTGTGGGTGACGCTGAATTCAAAGAGATATCAGTACCTTGATATAGGTTTTTTATACAGCATAGTAGGCGGCCACGTTGCATGGGCCGCCCGCTTTATTGCGAATGCCGCTTACTGCGAGCGCGGTGCTTCCGGACCGGTTGGCGCGGGCGGGCTTTGCTGCTCGTCGGATTTCTTCAACGAATCCAGAACACCGCCGCTCCCGCCCACCGGTTGCGACTGCGAGGTCGGAATGATCGAACTAGGCTTGCGGTCATAGCTCGCGAGCCATGAGAGAAACAGGCTCGTGACGAAGAAGCCGGCAGCCAGGATCGCGGTTGTCCGGCTCAAGAGATTGGCCGTACCCCGGCTCGACATAAACCCGGCGCCGCCGCCCATGCCCAAGCCGCCGCCTTCTGATTTTTGCAGCAACACAGTCGCGATCAACGTCGCGACGATCATCAGATGGATTACGATAACGACAGTCTGCATTTCGACCTTTCGTCGCAAACCAAAGCTGGCCGGCAGCGGGTTTTGGTGTTGCGGGATTTCAATTTGGGGCGGGTGTTACACGATTGCGCCAGTGCCGTCTATTTGAAGTTCCTGCCTGGCGCGTTGTCGCCCCGGCTCCAGCCCTGCGTCCCGATTCCGGCATCCAGAACGCCTGGCAACATCGAAGCGTTACTCGCGCTCAGTTAGGGACAATCGCCCGCAATCGCAAGGAAATCGGCGGCCTTGAGGCTTGCCCCGCCAATCAGAGCGCCGTTGACGTTCGCAATCCCCATTAACTCCCTCGCATTCGACGGTTTGACCGAGCCGCCATAGAGAATGCGCATTCCGGCACCCTCCCCGTTAAACCGCACACTGAGGGCTTCTCGTATAAACTGATGAATTTGTTCAACATCTTTGGCGGTAGGCGTCAGCCCGGTGCCAATCGCCCAAACCGGCTCGTAGGCCACCACCAGATTGTCCGCCCGCGCCCCGTCCGGCAGCGATCCCCCGAGCTGGCCCCGGCAAACGTCCAGTGTTTGGCCCGCGTCGCGCTGGGTCTGGGTTTCGCCGATGCAGACGATGGCCACGAGCCCCGCCCGCCAGGCGGCCTCTGCCTTTTGCCGTACCAAAGCGTCGCTCTCGCCATGGTCGGCGCGCCGTTCCGAATGGCCGACGATGACAGCGGTTGCGCCAGCGTCGGCAAGCATTTCGGCGGAAATATCGCCGGTATGGGCGCCTGAGGCCCTGGGGTGGCAATCCTGGCCACCGATCTCTACGCCCTTTGAGCCGGCGAGCTTCGCGGCAAAAGCGTCAATGAGCGTCGCGGGCGGACACACCAGCAGGTCGGCCTTTCCCGCCACCTTGGGCGCACCCGCGAGCATGGCCTCGAATTCAGACATCGAAGAATGCAGGCCGTTCATTTTCCAATTGCCGGCGATCAGGGGCCGAATGGTCGGGTTCATTCCGCTGGTTCCTCCAGGCGAGACATCGACCCATCGCTAGCAGAGCCCGTCTAACTCGGCCAGATCGGCCTAAACGGCGTGCTGGGACGCCGTTAACTCTTTGAAATGGACGGTCGCGCTGGTTGCGGGTAGAACGCCGCCACTTTATGATGCGTTATCAATCCGGTGACGCCCTTTTACGGTATTCGAAACGAATTCCGACGGGCAGCCGCCGGTTCCCTCCTGCCACAAGTTGGATCCTATGCTTCGAGGAATGCGCAAAGCCTCATCAAACTGGCTCGGCAAAATTATCATGGGCACGGTGATGGGTGTCCTGATCATCAGCTTCGGCGTTTGGGGCATCGCCGATATCTTCCGGGGCTTCGGGCAATCGACCCTCGCCAAGGTTGGGCGCACCGAGATATCGACCGTGGAATTCCACCAGATCTATACGGATCGGCTGCAACAGATCGGCCGCCAATACGGTCGTCCGATGTCGTCCGAGCAAGCCCGCGCGCTGGGTTTCGACCGGCAGATGCTCCAACAGGTCATCGCAGAAACCACGCTTGACGAAGAGGCCCGGCGGCTCGGGCTCGGACAATCCAACGAAGAAACCCTGAAGATGATCTTTGACGATCCCAACTTTAAGGGCCTCAACGGTTCGTTCGATCCGGCGCGCTTCCAGATGCTGATCAGGCAACTCGGTTACAGCGAGCAGCGTTTTGTCGCCGAACAGCGGCGGATAGCGCTGCGGCGTCAGATCGCGGGCTCCATCGCTGGCGGCATCCAGCCTCCGAAAGTGCAGATGGAGGTCTTGGCTCGGTTCCAGAACGAGCAACGCTCGATCGAATATGTGAAGCTTGGAGCCGCGCAGGCCGGAACGATCGACCCCCCATCGCCCGAGGCGCTCGCAGCCTATTTCGACGAACGCAAGACGCTGTTCCGCGCGCCCGAATATCGCAAGATCTCCTTCGTCGCCGTCACGCCGGAGGACATCGGCAAATGGGAAGACGTCTCCGATGAAGACGCCAAAAAGGCCTTCGAGCTGCGCCGCGACAAACTCGGCACGCCGGAGCGGCGGGAAGTCCAGCAAATCGTGTTTCCAAACGCCGAGGAAGCCGCGGCCGCACGCAGCCGCATCGAATCGGGAACATCCCTCGAAGACATCGCCAAAGAGCGAGGTCTGGCGCCGTCCGACGTCAACCTCGGCCTGATCGCGAAATCAGCGATCGGGGATCCGGCGATCGCGGATGCCGCCTTCTCGTTACAGTCAGGCGAGGTCAGCAAGCCTGAGCAAGGCAAATTCGGTTTTGCGCTGATCAAGATCGGCAAGATCGAGCCGGGCGCCGAGCCGAACTATGAGAGCTACGCCTCGCAGATCAAACAGGATATTGCGGGCGAGCGGGCGAAGGCCAAGGTCGGAGAGTTGCGAGACAAGATGGAAGACGAGCGCGGTGGCGGGTCAAGTGTCGTCGAAGCCGCGCAGAAGCTCGGCCTGACCGCGGTGACCGTCGAAGCGGTGGACCGCTCAGGCCGTCTGCCTAGCGGCCAGCCGGCAGAGAACATTCCGCGCGGGTTGGACGTGGTTTCGCAGGCCTTCAACAGCGATGTGGGCGTCGACAATGACCCCATTTCCTATCGCGGCGGTTATGTCTGGTACGATGTTGTCGGTATTACTCCGACCCACGAACGTAGTCTGGATGAGGTCAAGGACCAGGTCGAGGCCAGATGGCGCGCCGATCAGCTCTCGAGCCGGTTGCGCGACAAGGCGACCGAAATGGTCCAGAAGCTCGAACAGGGCGGCAAGCTCGCCGATGAGGCGGCGCTGGCCGGATTGACTGTCGAAACCGCTGCCGGTTTCAAGCGCGACGCCTCCCTGCCCGGCCTTAACGCGGGCGTTGTCGCCGCGGCGTTTCGTACCGCCAAGGATGCCGCGGGGCAGACGCCCGACGCAAGTGCAAACGGCTGGATCGTTTTCCGCGTCACCGACATCACGGTGCCGCCGGTGGACCTTGCTTCCGCTGACATGAAAAAGGTGCAGGACAACATTCAGCGCAGTCAGGTCGATGAGTTGCTCGCCCAATATATCACCAAGCTGGAGTCGGATATCGGCACCAGCGTCAACGAAACCGCCTTCGCGCAGGTGACCGGAGCAAGCAACAACAACTGATCTGTTGCCTTTTCCTGAAAGCATGTGATGGACGATCTCAAATCTATCATCGCCAAGGTAGCTACCGGCGCCACGCTTTCGCGCGAGGAGGCGGCGGCCGCCTTCGACCGGATGATGTCCGGTGAGGCAACGCCGTCGCAGTTGGGTGGCCTGTTGATGGCGCTTCGCGTCCGTGGCGAGACCGTCGACGAGATCACTGGCGCTGTGTCCGCTGTGCGCGCCAAGATGCTGCGCGTGACGGCTCCCGCCAATGCCGTCGACGTGGTCGGGACCGGGGGCGATGGTTCCGGGTCGGTCAACGTGTCCACCTGCGCCTCCTTCATTGTCGCCGGAACGGGCGTCCCCGTCGCCAAGCACGGCAACCGCGCGCTGTCGTCGCGTTCGGGTGCGGCGGATGTTTTGTCCTCGCTCGGGGTCAGGATCGACATCACGCCCGAGCAGGTCGGCCGCTGTATCGCGGAGGCCGGCATCGGCTTCATGTTCGCGCCTTCCCATCATCCGGCCTGGAAGAACGTCGGGCCGACACGCGTCGAACTCGCCACCCGCACGATTTTCAATCTGCTGGGACCGCTTGCCAATCCAGCAGGCGTCAAACGGCAGATGGTCGGTGTGTTCTCGAAGCAATGGGTGCTGCCGCTGGCGCAGGTTCTGAAAAACCTGGGGTCTGAGGCCGTATGGGTGGTGCATGGCTCGGATGGCCTTGACGAGATCACCCTCACCGGCCCGACCTTCGTTGCCGCCCTTGAAGGCGGCGCGATCCGTTCCTTTGAAGTGTCGCCGGATGACGTCGGCCTGAAGCGAGTCGCGGGCGAAGCCCTGAAGGGAGGCAACGCCGCCGCCAACGCCGTCGCCCTGCAAAGCGTTCTTGACGGGCGGCCAAGCCCCTATCGCGATGTCGCGCTGCTCAATGCCGCCGCGGCGCTGGTCGTGGCCGGTCGCGCGAAGGATTTGAAGGAAGGCATGTTGCTCGGTATCCAATCCATCGACAGCGGCGCGGCGGCCGAACGGCTGAAACGTCTCGTCGCCGTTTCCAACGCCTGAGCAGGTCCGACCATGTCTGATATCCTGAGGCGGATCGAGACCTACAAACGGGAAGAGATCGCCGCCGCCAAACGCGCGCATCCACTCGCAGATCTTGAGGCTCGCGCCAAGGCGGAACCGACGCCCCGCGGCTTTCTCGCTGATATCCGCCACAAGCTCGCGCGCGGTGATTACGCCCTGATCGCGGAAATCAAGAAGGCTTCGCCGTCCAGGGGACTTATTCGGGCCGATTTCGATCCACCAGCGCTGGCGCGGGCCTATGAGGCGGGCGGCGCGGCCTGTCTCTCGGTCCTGACCGACGCGCCGTCTTTTCAGGGCCATCTCGATTTTCTCGTCGCCGCGCGCGCAGCCACAAAGCTGCCGGTGCTGCGCAAGGATTTCATGTACGACACCTATCAAGTGGCGGAAGCGCGCGCCTACGGCGCCGACTGCATCCTGATCATCATGGCGGCTCTGGAAGATGGCGCCGCGCAGGACATCGAGGCCGCCGCCCTGGCCTATGGCATGGACGTCCTCATCGAGATCCATGATCAGAGCGAGTTGGAGCGAGCGCTCAAACTCAAGTCGGCGATGATCGGGGTCAACAACCGCGACCTGCGGACTTTCGAAACCAGGCTCGAGACCAGCGAGACCCTGGCGCCGCTGATCCCCCGAGATCGCTTGATGGTGGGCGAGAGCGGCATCTTCACATCAGGGGATCTGGCGCGGCTGGCGCGCGTGGGCATGTCAACGTTCCTTGTCGGCGAAAGCCTGATGCGGCAGACCGATGTTGCCGCGGCAACGCGCGCGCTGATCACCCGCAACAGCCCCGTCGGCGCAACGCGGGCCAGTTGAAACATGGCCCAAATGCGATCCAGGACTAGATCCGGAAAGCCGAAATCGACCGAGCATAAGGCCGCCCTCACCCACATCGACGCCAAGGGCGAGGCGCGGATGGTCGACGTGTCAGCCAAGGAAGCAACCGAGCGGACGGCGGTCGCCGAAGGGCTCGTCGTCATGAGCAAAGCGACGCTGGCTTTGATCGTTTCCGGCAACGCCAAAAAAGGCGACGTGCTGGCGACGGCGCGGGTCGCCGGTATCATGGCGGCCAAGCGCACCTCCGAACTCATTCCGCTGTGCCATCCGCTGGCATTGTCGAAGGTGACGCTGGACATTTCGCCCGACCCGAAATTGCCGGGTTGCCGGGTCCGGGCCACCGTCAAGGTGACCGGGCCGACTGGGGTCGAGATGGAAGCGCTGACCGCCGTTTCGGTCGCCTGCCTCACGATCTATGACATGATCAAGGCAGTCGAGCGCGGTGTACGCATCGAAGGCATTCATCTGATCGAGAAGATCGGCGGCAAGTCCGGACATTACCGCGCCGAAAGTTGAATGGCGCTGCTCGCTACTTCAGCGAGGTGTTGATCAAGGCGAATTTCGTATTGAGTTTGGCGCCGAGCCCGTTCATGACGGGGATGATCGCAAGCGCGATGCCTGCGGCGATCAATCCGTATTCGATCGCCGTTGCACCGGATTCATCGGCGAAAAATGCCTTCATAGTCCTGATCATTTTGAGATGCCCTTTCCAACAACCTGAAAAGCATCGCAAAGCGCGCGCCAAACGCGGCAGGAAGCCCGTCAAGGCCTTAGACGGTTAAGCCAAAGTAAGCGTCGGCGAATCGGGCAAATAATGCCCAAGCGACGGGGCGTCGGCCGGCAATTGCTGCCCCCGGTCGGAATCAAATAGATCGAATTCACGAATGATTAACTCCGATTGCTAACGTCACTTCCATACCGCTGCTGTATCGATTTGCGCGCCGGGTTTGCTTCTCACATTTGCAAAAGTACCCGCCCCACCGGGGGCGCAAATGCCGGAATCGAACCGCTGAATGTAGTGGCGATCGCAATGACGGCATACGGTACGGGCTCCTTCGACCTCAGGGCTTTTCTCTCCAGTGGACCCATCCGGTGGCTCATTGGCGGCGGTGCATTCATGATCGCGGTGATCGCGATCGGCACCACGATCATGGTCGACAATTTCCGCGAACGGGCACTGAGCAGCTATCAACGCGAACTCGAAAATACGGTCCAGTTGTTCACCCGTCATTTTGATCAACAGCTCGAAGATTTTTCGATCATCCTCAACGACATTGCGACCCGGATCCGTTCCGGCGGGGTGACGTCGGAACGGTTCAAGAAGCAGCTGTCCACGCTGGATTGGCATGAAGAGCTGAAAACGGAAGTCAGTGCCTATTCCGATGCGGCCAGCATCAATTTGTTCGACGCCAACGGCATCTTGATCAATTCGTCGGAGTTCTGGCCGGTCCCGGACGTCAACATCTCCGACCGCGAATTTTTCAAGTCATTCAAATCAGGCACCGAAAGCGGACCCATCCAGATCGAACTCGTGCGCGGCCGTGTCTCTGGGGGATGGGCGACCATCGTCGCCCACAAACTGACCGGACCGAGAGGCGAGTTTATCGGGGTGGTCACGCGGACAATCCATCCGATCACTTTCGAGAAATACTTTGCCTCCGTCGCACTCGGAGAAGGCGCGGCGATTTCGATGTATCGGCGCGACGGGACGCTCCTGGCGCGCTATCCGCATGTCGAAAACATGATCGGGTCCAACGTCCAGGGCAGCAACATCTACCCCTACATTTCCTCGCCATCGGGCCGGGGTTCGACACGCCTGACCAGCCCGATCGACGGACAGGAGCGGTTGGCATCGGCCGATGCACTGCGAAACTTCCCGATCGCAATCGTCGCGAGTTTGACGGTCAACTCGGCGCTCGCAGATTGGCAGGAGCAGACACGATTCTTGATCGCCATCGCGGCGCTCTCCGCCGTCGTCATCTCGTTCATGCTGCTTTTTTTCGTCCGGAAGCTATTGCAGCAACACCAGACCGAGAAGCAACGCCTGGACACTGCCATCAACAATATGTCGCAAGGCCTCCTGCTCTACGATTCATCGGAACGCCTGGTCGTCTGCAATCAACGCTATATTTCGATGTACGGGCTGTCGCCGGACGTGGTGAAGCCCGGACTTGGTTTTCGCGATCTCGTCGTTTACCGGAAGCAGACCGGATCGTTCAAAGGCGACATCGACGCCTTCGTTACCTCCGTCCGGCGCAACGTCGCCGTTGGGAAGATAACCCACAATACCGTCGAAACAGCCGACGGGCGCCTGATCCAGATCGTCAACCAGCCCTTGAAGAGGGGCTGGCTCACCACGCACGAGGATATTACCGAGCGAACCCGTGCCGAGGAGCAAATCCGGCACCTCGCCCATTTCGATGCGCTGACGGACCTGCCCAACCGCGCCTTGTTCCACGAGCGGCTGAGGCAGGAAATCGCCCAAACCACACCGGAGCGCCAACTCGCCGTGCTCTACATCGACATCGACGAGTTCAAAAGCGTCAACGACTCCCTTGGCCACATGATCGGCGACGAGTTGTTGAAATCGGTCGCGAGCCGGCTTGGCGCTTGTATCGAAAGCGCCGATTTCGTCGCGCGGTTGGGCGGTGACGAATTCGCCATCGTCAAAACCGGGGTGAAAGACCCCGCCGATGTGGCGGACCTCGCCACACGGGCTCTGGAGGCGATCCGCGCTCCCTATGATTGCCTTGGTCATCAGGTGTCGTCCGACGCCAGCATCGGCATCGCGCTCGTCCCGCAGCACGGGACCGACCTCGACCAGATCCTCAAGAACGCAGACATGGCGATGTATGCCGCCAAATCGGCTGGCCGACGCACCTGGCGATTCTTCGAGCCTTCGATGGACGCCCATGTCCGCGCCCGGCGGTTGCTGGAAACGGATCTGCGCAAGGCAATCGCTGGAGAGGCACTCGAAGTTTACTACCAGCCCTGTCTCGACCTCCAGAGCAACAGGATTACCGGCTGTGAAGCGCTGATACGCTGGCGTCATCCCGAGCGGGGCATGATTTCGCCGACCGAGTTCATTCCGATCGCGGAAGAAACCGGCCTGATCAACGAGATCGGCGAATGGGTCCTGACAAAAGCATGTAGCGAGGCAGCCAGTTGGCCCGACGCCATCAGCGTGGCGGTCAACGTCTCGCCGGTTCAATTCAAGAGCGGCACACTGGCGCTGAAGGTCGTCGCGGCCCTTTCTGCCTCCGGCCTGCCCGCTCACCGGCTCGAATTGGAAATCACCGAAGCCGTCCTGATCAGCGATGACGATGCCGCGCTCGAGGTCTTGCACCAGCTTAGGGCCGTCGGCGTGCGGATTGCGCTGGATGATTTCGGTACCGGCTACTCCTCGCTGAGCTATTTGCGCCGTTTCCCGTTCGACAAGATCAAGATCGACCGTTGCTTCGTCAACGATCTCGCCGAAGCCGGCGGCTCCTCGATCGTGCAGGCTGTGGTGAACATCGCCGCCGCCCGGCACATGACGACCACGGCGGAGGGCGTCGAAACAGCGCGGCAGCAGGAACTGCTGCGCGGACTAGGCTGCACCGAAATGCAGGGCTACCTCTTCAGTCCACCAAAGCCGGCCCAAGAGGTGAGAAAAATCCTGCTCGCGCACCGCTCCCGGCCGGCTGCGGTCGCCTGAAGACCTCCTCGCAAACGCTTTCCGCGTTTGTCCCGAGGGAAAACCGCTTCAAACTCCGCATCAAGTGCGGGGCAGGCTTTTTCCGGATCACGCTTTAATTTGGCACCGTCGCCTTGGAGGACGTCGAAGCCGTTCCGCCGGCGTTGACGGTGACACCGCGCAACAGGCTATAGGCGGCGGCCAGTGCCTTGTCGTCTTTCTCTGCCGGCGGAACGTAGGATTGCGAGCCGGTCTGCTCCGTTCCTTCGGCCGAGAGATGTCCTCGCATCGAGGCTTCGCCCTTCATTTCCGCGCGCCCCTTCAATTCGTCAGGCACATCCTGCAACACCTCGATGTCGGGTACGACACCAAGCGCCTGGATCGAATGTCCCGACGGCGTAAAATACCGCGCCGTCGTGAGCGCCAGAGCGCCGTGGTCTCCACCAAGCGGGATGATGGTCTGGACCGAGCCTTTGCCGAACGAGCGGGTACCGATCACGGTCGCTCGCTTGTGGTCATGCAAGGCGCCAGCGACGATCTCGGAAGCCGAAGCCGAACCGCCGTTGATCAACACGACAAGCGGCTTGCCCTTGGTAAGGTCCCCGCCCTTTGCTGAAAACCGCTGGGTTTCCTCGGGCCTGCGGCCCCTGGTCGAGACGACCTCGCCCCGCGCCATAAACGCACTGGAGACGGATACGGCCTGATCGAGCAATCCGCCAGGGTTGTTGCGCAGATCGAGCACGTAGCCGGCCAGATTCTGCGACGAGATTTGCTTCGAGATATCGGCGATGGCCTTCTTCAGTTCGTCGCCGGTTTGCTCGCTGAACGAACTGATGCGGATATAGCCGATATCGCCGCCATTGGTGCGAAAGCTAACCGGCCGCACCTGAATGATTTCACGCGTGATGTTCACATAGATCGGCGCATCCATCCCCTTGCGCAGGATGGTCAGCTTGGTCTTGGTGTCGACCGGGCCTTTCATCTTGTTGACGGCCTGCTCGAGCGTCAGCCCTTGCACGTTCTCGTCGTCGATCTGGGAAATAAAATCCCCGGACAGGATTCCAGCCTTCGATGCGGGAGTGTCGTCCATCGGCGTGACGACCTTGACCAGGCCATCTTCCATCGTGACTTCGATACCGAGCCCGCCGAACTCGCCCTTCGTCGTATCCTGCATCTCGTGCCAGGAGGCGTCGTTCATGTAGCGGGAATGCGGATCGAGCGATGAGATCATCCCGTTGATCGCACCCTCGATCAGCAGGGAATCGTCGGGCTTCTCGACGTAGTCGGTCCTGACGCGCTCGAAGACTTCGCCAAACAGATTGAGCTGCGAATAGATATCACTTTCCACTTTCGCCTTGGCCACCGCCATCCATCGCGGGCCAAGCGGTCCGCCAACAACCAAAGTGAGGCAGACACCTGTAACCGTGCCGAGGAGAAACAGGGAGTTCTTTCGCATGTGGCGAGCCTTCTGGTTGGTATCAGCCGGTCCGTTAGAGCCAGCTGGCGACCTTTATTGGGTTATCCGGTCAGACCGGTCTTATTCGGCATTTGTCTGGTATCATTGAGGCCGCTTTGAGAGCATCGAGACAGCTGGCCACAGATGCGGGGCCCGCGACATGTTCGGCCACACATATTCGGAGATAACGGCACACAGATATATGCGTTTCACGGACAGTAAAGAACCAAAAATCCCTTTCGTGTCTAATTTGTAATTGCCAAAAAGATGGGCGGTGGCCCCCGATGGCGGCTATCGACGTCAAGGCTGCCTCGAGTCCATCAGGACAAACAGAATCCGGCAAGTCTCGGTTCCGTGATTGACCCATGCATGGTTGGTAGCCTGCTGGACGACGGTATCGCCCGATTTTAGATGGATGACGCTGTCGTCCAACATCATGTCGATCTCGCCGGAAAGCACGACCGCATAGTCGACGCTACGCGTCCGATGCATCAGCGGGTGGGTAACCGGAAGCCCTCGGGCGGGCGCCACGGGGCCGACCGCCTTCATCAGACCTCCGGGTTCCATCTTGGCTTCAGCGGCGGGGTCGAGCGGCGGAAACTCTACCACGCGGAATTTGGTGCCGTTGTCGAGCGGCGAGATACCGACCGGAATCGCTGAGGTATCGTCCTTGAAAGAGAAGCCGAGCGGATAGGAATTCGTGACCCAAAGATTGGTGGCCTGCAACCCCAAGGGGCCGGCTTGCAGCGGGATGCGGCTATCGAACATCACAACCGCCTTGTTGTCGGCATCTAGGCCGGTCACGACGCGGCGGATGTCGGAAGCCTCGGCGGCGATGCACATTAACAGCAGGGCGGCGAACGATTGGATGGTTCTGCGAAACATGGTTGGATTTCCTCCCGGCGACAGGCTGATCTTCGTCAGCATGGCCGGGAGGATGACAGTGCCAATACGCGCCGGTCAACCAAGGCGCGCTCCGATGCGTTAGGTTCAGCGGCCGTAGGCGGCCGTCAACGACGCTTTGGCCAGGGTATGGAAATGCAGATCAAACCCAACCAGCGCGGCGGATGCCATGCCTTTTTCAGATGCCCGTTAAACGCGAGCAAGCTTTAGCAAGTTGCAACGCGGCGGGGAAAGAACGGCCCAATCGTCTGCGGGCTTACCCGGCCCCGCGCAATGCGTTATGGATAACCCCGAGGCGCAGGAAAGCTTCCAAAACCGGAAAAGCAAGCGCCGCCATCGGAAATAATCCGGGGAAACATCGGGAGGATCACCACATGCTCAAGTCAACTTCGATTGCTGCCGCCACATTGGCGGTCGCGGCTGCCTGTTTGTTCTTGCTGCCGCCCGGCCAGCGCGTCGAAGCTCAATCGGCGGGAATGTACGTCAACGCCGTCGATCTCGACATTTTGCCGGCCGAACGCGACAACTTCCTGGCAGCAATCAAGGAGAACGGTGCGGCTGCGGTTACCGAGCCAGGTTGCAAGCGGTTCGACATCCTCAACCTCGCAAGCGATCCAAATCATTTCTTGCTTTATGAGGTTTACGAAAACGAGGCCGCGCTCAAGGCCCACCGCGAAACCGATCATTTCAAGAAGTTCGCCGCAGCCGCGGCCAAAATGGTCGACAAACGCAATGCCCGCGCCATGTCGGTTATTGCGTCGAACGCCGCCACAAAATAACGGAGATTCGGGAATGCCCAGCCAACCCGCTGGGCATTCCTGATCAGCGCCAAACGGTTTTGCGCGGGCCCCGGCCGACGCTAAAGAAAGGGTGTTCGAGGCCAACGCCGTCGGAGAGTCGGACATAAAAAGGAGAAGAAAATGAACGAAGTCACCCGTATCCCGACAAGTACCGAACTTGGCGCCAGCGCGGAGCCGTTCCAGAACCTCCATGAGTTCGTGAACAAGGCGCGCGCCAACCTCAACCAGAACGCCTGGGACTACATCATCGGCGCCGCCGAGACGGAAACCACGATGCGCCGCAACCGTATGGCGCTCGATGAAATCGCGTTTCGGCCACGGGTGTTGCGCAATGTCGCGCGCATCGATGCCACGACCGAGGTATTCGGCCGCAAATTGCGCCTGCCGGTTATGATGGCTCCGGTCGGCGCGCTCGAAATCTTCGACCCAGAAGGCTCGGCCGCCAGCGTCGCCCGCGGCGTGGGTCGCTTTGGCGCCGCCCATATGTTGAGTTCGGTATCAGAGCCGGGGCTCGAGAAGGTCGCGGAAGCCGCCCCCGATGCGCTACGCATCTACCAGCTCTATGTCCGCGGCGACGATGCCTTTGTCGAAGATCGCGTGAGCCGCGCGATCGCAAGCGGCTACACCGCGTTCTGCCTGACCGTCGATACCGCCCACTACAGCCGCCGCGAGCGCGATATCGCCAAGCGCTACGTCCGCGAAAGCCGCCTGCGCGCCACCGGTGGCGACTTCCAGAAGGGACTGGATTGGCGCACCGTCAAGCTCATCAAGGACAAATACAAGATCCCGTTGATCATCAAGGGCATCGCCACCGCTGAGGACGCGGCGATCGCGCTCGATCATGGCGTGGAGTGGATTTATGTCTCCAACCATGGCGGACGCCAGCTCGACCACGGCCGCGGCTCGATGCATGTGCTCCCGGAGATCGTCGGCGCGGTCAAAGGCCGCGCGAAAATCATGGTCGACGGTTCGTTCTGCCGTGGCGCCGATATCGTCAAGGCCATCATCATGGGCGCCGATCTCGTCGGGATCGGCCGGTTGCAATGCTGGGCACTGGCGGCCGGCGGCGAGACCGGGATCGTGCGGATGCTCGAGCTATTGGAAGACGAAGTGGTCCGCTGCCTCGGCTTGCTGGGCGTCACCAAATTCGCCGAGCTCGACAAATCCTATCTGCATGCGGCGGCGCCGACCAACCTGCCCGGCGTCTTCTCGGCTTTCCCGCTTCTGGATATCCAGCCGTATCGGTATTGAGCGTCGTGGCCTGACGTGCAGCGATGAAACCGCCAGTTCTTTCGCCCGGCGATGCCGATGCGTTGCTGTTCGATCTCGGCCGCGTGGTGCTCGACCTTGATTTCAATCGGGTTCTGCACTGCTGGGCCCGCCATGCCGGTTGCGAGCCGGCGAAACTGGCGGGCAGGTTCTCACGCGACGACCTGTACCGGCGTCACGAGAAGGGCGAGGTCAGCGACGAGGCCTTCTTTGCAGGCTTGCGCTCCTCGCTCGGCATTGAACTTTCCGACACCCAATTTATCGAGGGATGGAACGCGATTTTTATCGGTGAGGTGCCCGGCATCCATCAACTCCTGGCGCGTGCGGCCAGACGCCTGCCGCTCTACGCCTTCTCCAACACCAACGCCCCGCACATCGCCTGTTTCTCCACCCAATATGCCGAGGTGCTCGGCCATTTCCGCGAAATTTTCCTGTCCTCCACCCTTGGCCTTCGAAAGCCGGACGCGAAGGCCTATGATCATGTCGTACGGGCCATCGGGGTGCCTGCGGGGCGCATTGTGTTCTTCGATGATCTCGCCGAAAACATCGAAGGCGCACAGGCGCGTGGTCTGAAGACGGTTCTCGTGACCTCGCCCGATGATGTGGCCAGTGCGCTTGAGGCGCTTGGGATTTAGGAATTGGTTTTGGCTTCGGGAGGTTTGTCTTGGCACTAATGCCCGTCGCGGATGCTCTCGCTGCTGTTCTTTCGGGCGCCGAGGCTTTGCCCGAGGACATGGTCGCGCTGGATTTGGCCTACCGCCGGATTCTGGCGCGGGACCTTGCCGCGCTCCGCACCCAGCCGCCGCAGGCGATGTCGGCCATGGACGGCTATGCGGTGCGCGCAGCTGATGCAACCCGCGCCGGAGCCCGGCTGAAGGTTATCGGCGAGATCGCGGCCGGACGGCCCTTCGGTCACGCCGTAGGGTCGGGCGAAGCGGCGCGCATCTTCACCGGCGGGGTCATTCCCGATGGCGCCGACGCCGTGATCGTTCAGGAAGACACGCTCGTCGAAGGCGATCATATTGCCATTACCGAAGCGGCGGTCGCGGGCCGTCATATCCGCCCCGCCGGCGTTGATTTTCGAGAAGGCGACGTGTTGCTGGCAGCGGGTAGCCGCCTCTCCGACCGCGATCTCTCGCTTGCGGCTGGCATGAACTATCCCCGCCTGCCCGTCCACCGGCAGCCGAAGGTCGCCCTGTTGGCCACCGGCGACGAACTGGTGATGCCAGGTGAGCTGCCAGGGCCCGGCCAGATCGTCTATTCCAACGGCTATGCGCTGCGGGCGCTCGCCCGCGCCGAGGGCGCTGACGTCATCGACCTCGGCATTGCGGCAGATACCATGCAAGCCACCACGGAAGGGATTCGCCGTGCCCGCGATATCGGCGCCGATATCCTGATCACCACCGGCGGCGCTTCGGTCGGCGACCACGACCTGGTGAAGGACGCGCTCGATGCCGAGGGCGTGGCGATGGCGTTCTGGCGCATCGCCATGCGGCCCGGTAAACCCCTGATGCACGGGCGGCTCGGCGCGATGCGGGTGATCGGCCTGCCCGGCAATCCCGTGTCATCCTATGTCTGCGCCTTCCTGTTTCTCGTCCCATTGATTCGCAAACTTTCGGGCCGATCGACGATCCATCACGCAACCGAATCCGCTCTGCTCGGACGCGATGTCGCCGCCAACGATCAGCGCGAGGACTACTTGCGCGCGCGCCTCACGACGCGCGAGGACGGCATGCTGGTGGTTACGACAGTCAATCATCAGGACAGCTCGTTGCTAGGGAATCTCGCTGCGGCACAGGCACTTTTGATCCGTCCGCCGTTTGCGCCCGCGGCCAAAGCGGGCTCTGCGTGCAACATCCTCAGGCTGCCTGCCGGCTGAGTTCGTGTCTGGCGCAGACCTGCTTCGTTGACGAAAAATTAAGTGGTTGCGGAACACATATGGAACAGATAGTGTTCGTTCATGATTTGTTTCTGACCTTTGACGACGATGGCCGGAGTCGGGCGCTCCGTTGGAAGTCTCAAAGCCAGATGTTTTTAGAAATCGAACGACAGCAACCTGGGGACTGGTCGAAATGCTGACGCGCAAACAATACGAACTTCTGCGGTTCATCAGTGAACGGCTGAAGGAATTGGGCGTACCGCCCTCCTTCGACGAAATGAAGGACGCGTTGGACCTGCGGTCGAAATCCGGCATCCACCGTCTGATCACCGCGCTGGAAGAACGCGGCTTCATTCGCCGCCTCCCCAACCGCGCCCGTGCCATCGAAGTGATCAAGCTGCCTGAATTGGCCAACGCCGCCGGCAACGGCCGTCGCGGCTTTACGCCCAGTGTCATCGAAGGCACGCTTGGAAAGGTTCGCAGCTCCAGCAGTATTTCCACCGAGGATGACGGCAATCGTCCCGTCGCCGTACCGGTCATGGGCCGCATCGCTGCCGGCACACCGATCGAAGCGCTCCAGACGCGCAGCCACACCATCAGCGTGCCGCCAGACATGCTGGGTTCGGGCGAGCACTACGCCCTCGAAGTACGCGGCGATTCCATGGTGGAAGCCGGAATCCTCGACGGCGACATGGCGTTGATCCAGCGCAACGAGACGGCTGAGACCGGCGACATTGTCGTGGCCTTGATCGACGATGAGGAAGCCACGCTGAAGCGTTTCCGCCGCCGCGGCGCGTCGATTGCCCTTGAGCCTGCCAATACCTCCTACGAGGTCCGTATCCTGCCGCCGAACCGGGTCAAAATACAGGGCAAGCTGATCGGCCTGTATCGGAAATACTGAGCCCACATCGTTCTGCTTTGGTCATCCTTGGCGCCCGCGATTTCTTTAGGGATAAAAAGTTCCTGAGGGCGTGTGGTTTTCACAAAACAAATTTGTGATCCAGCCTTTAGCGGCAAGCCGCAGAATTGCCGCCAATCGACGACACATTCGCACGCTGATGTTCACCTAGATGGAGGCCGACGCCTCTTCATCAATGGGGCGGCGCGGCCGGCTATCTCAACCGAGGAGCCATCCGATGTGTGACTACAGTCTGCATGCCGTTGCCACGCGCCCCGCCAAAGCGGGGGAAGCACTCGTCACCACGACTTTCCGCGGCACCTCCACCAAGGGGTTTGCTTCGGTGGACGAACCCGAAGTTGCCGTTTGCCTGTTGCCGGGGACCGAACTCGCCTTCGCCGATAACGTCAAATACGACAGCCGGTGGTTCTGGACGCGGCGGTCGGTTTTTCGGGTCGGCAAGCTCGGCGAGATCGACCGGCACCTTCCTGATCAGCACCACGACACGATCGAATTCCCGGACGGCAGCCACGTGCTGGTGACGCTGCTTCGCGAGGGACAGCGGGCAACCGTTCTGCAATTGCCGGCCGTGCAGCGCGCAGCGCCTCGGCCTGTCCTCGCAAGCTCGCCTCCGCCCTGGCCCATCACAACGCCTTGAGGAGAGCCTGCGCGGACGTCGGTTCGGGTGCGCTGGAACGATCCGCACGCTAAGGAATTGCCGCATCGGCTCGACAGGTTCGGGCCGGGTGGTGCGCGCACTCGATTAACCGGTCGAGCGGGATGCGTTTTCGGGTTTTTGGGGAGGCAAAGTTGCCGGTCAACAAGATCACATGGCAACAGGTCGGTCACGTCACCGACCCCGGCCGCTACATGTTCCGCTTCGGATGGCTGACGATCGCCCCGGACGATCTCGCGGTGTGGCAGCAATTTCCCGATGCCACATTTACCCTCGTGCAAACGCTGGCTCCGCAGCTGGTGACCGAAGCTGAATCGGCCGCAACGCCGCCAGTCGAAATGGAGGAGTTTCACCTTGGCGCGTTCGACTTGCCCGTTCACTCCGAGCCAATCTCGAGCGACGTCCAACCTGCGGACGAAGTGCCGATAGCAGCTCAATCCTCGGTCTGAAGATCCTGCTCGGCTGGCGTCGCGTCGGCCGGTCGCGCCGGGTTGGCGCCGCCGACGCCAGAATTAGTTTCGGCCTCAACATAATCAATCGAGGCTGGCGACCATGGACGGTTCGTGCCTCTCGGCCTGACGGCATCGATGATGAAACCGCGTTGTTGATGGCGCAGCGCCATCGTCCCCTGCGCACGCAGGCGCTTCAGTTCGATCACGGTGGCTTCGCATCCTGGCGGCGCCGGCATCGCGGTCACGACCAGCGCCGTCCGAGCGCAATCATCCGCTAATCCGTCGGGTTTCAACGAAAGGGCAATGAGCCGGCCATCGGCCATCTGCGCCACACAGCCCTCCCCGTCGCACGACACGCCGCCACTGAGCGAGGTATCGGTGGGCACCCGGTCGTCGGCATCCGCGGCAAGCCATTCCTTGACCAGAAATGCGTCCTTGGCCGTCTTCATCAAATGCAACCGGCCGTCGCGGCCGCGGACGGCGACGTTGTGACCGTCGCCGGAGATCAGAACATCGGGCTGCGGGAGTTCCAGCGCCCAGATCACCGACGCGACCAGCAACGCCGCGCCACTCCATCGCAGTGGCGTCCGCAACAGCCCCAGCAGCACGATGCCAAGGCTCGATACGATCAGGGGGCCGACACCAAATGCGGTGATCCGGCCGATGGCGCCCGGAAGCGCCGCCACCCATTCGGTCACAATGATCATCCAGTCGATGCCCACCCCCATCAGCCACCAGAAGAAGCCGTCGAAGCCGAACGGCATCGCGACGAGCCCGAGCATGCCCGCGGGCATGACGATGGCCGAGACCACCGGCATGGCCGCCAGATTGGCCAGCACGCCATATGGCGTCACCCGGTGGAAGTGGAAGGCAGCATAGGGCGTGGTCGCAAAGCCCGCGATCAGCGATGCCAGCGTGAGCATCATGAGTTCGCGCCCGCCCCACAGCGCCACCTTTGCGGCCGCGGAATTCTCCGGGGTCGCAAACAAACGGGGCATGCCGATTTGGACCATCGCGACAAGGCCAAGGGTCGCCGCAAACGACATCTGAAAACTCGGATGCACGAGCGCCTCGGGGACCAAAATCAACACCGCCATTGCCGCCAGCGCCAAGGTGCGGAACGTGACGGCGCGGCGATCGACCATCACGGCAATCAGCACTACGGCCGTCATGTAGAACGACCGTTGCGTGGCGACATCGTTGCCCGACAGAAGTAGATAGAACAATGCCGCCGCGAGCGCGCCGGCCGCAGCCCATTTCTTGATTGGAAACGCGACCGTCAAGACGGGCCCCAGCGCCAGCAGCGCACGGATGACGAAGAACACCACGCCGGCGACCACCGCCATATGGTAGCCAGAAATCGAAAGAACATGACCAAGACCTGAGATGAACATCGCATCGTTGACCGGCGTTGTGATCGCGTCGCGGCGCCCGGTCAGAAGTGCTGTGGCAATCGCGCGCTTGTCGCCGTCGAGCGTGGTGCGTATCCGCGCGTCGATGGCGTCTCGCAGACCCTGCATGAGGGCGGCGTATCGCAAATAGAGCCCGCCTGCGACCGGCGGCTCCCGGGTCTTGATGCTGCCGGTCACGAACCCGGAGGCGCCGATGCCCTGAAAGAACAGGTCGCGGCTGAAGTCGTAGCTGCCGGGCCGTAACGGCGCGAGCGGCGGCTGCAAACGCGCCTTCAGCTCGACAAAGCTGCCGACATCGGGCGCCATTCCCTTGCGCACCGAAAGCCGCACCCGCTCCAGCCTCGTTTGCAAACGCGGACCATCGATCTGGGTGACCCGCAGCACAAAGCGATCGGTCCGTTCGCGAATGTCTCGCGCCTCGACAAAGCCCGACAGCGACACCGAATAGGCGGGCCTTGCCAGCACCTCATGGGCGACGTGCGCGGTTCTGAAGGTCGCGGTCGCAAAACCGGCCGCTACGCTCGCGACCATCACAGCCCAGGTAAAAACCTTATGCCGCCGAAGCAGAAACGCCACGACGCCAAGCACCGCGGCGGTGACGACAGCAACCGGCAGAACCGGCTCGTGATCGGCCGCGAAGTAAAAGGCAATCCCGGTTCCGAAAGCGATCGGCACCCACGGCAACAACCGTCCGGCCCCCGCTTCCGCGCGCACCCATTCGCGCAGTTGGTCGAACGCATGTGGCCAGACATCAAACCCGGCCGCGAAACCGCCGGCTTGCGTCCTTCCGCCCGGCGGCCATGTCCCCGCGATACCCTGCGCCCGGCCAGGCGTTCTGCCCCGCTCGGCCATCCAGCCACCCTACGCTACACCTACGGAGGCGATGCTACCTAGGGCGGTAGCGCGGCAAAAGGCGAACAGATGCAGAATCGTAAGAAAGCTGCAATTGTCGTCGAGACTCCACGACCTTATCCCTCGCGGTTTGATGGCCGTAGCCGCATCAAAAGCGCCGCCTTCCCGCGAAGGCCCCAACAAGCAAGGAACCTAACTCCGTGACAGGCCTGGAACTAAAACAACTTCGTCAGGATCTCGGCGATGCCATTGGCCGGCCCTTTTCGGCCGCCGATATGGCAAAGCTCTGCGGATTGGAACCGAAAGAGGGCGCTGACACGATCCGGCGGTGGGAAGTGACCGGGCCCAGCGGGCCGGCCGACAAGCTCCTGGCTATCCTGGCAATGGCCAGCGATCGCCATCCCATTCTGGACAACTTCAATATCTTCGACCGCTGGGACGTCGACGAGAAAGACCGGCCTGCCCGCAAAGCAGCCTTCCGCGAAAAGATGCGCAACGAGATTCGCGAGCGCCTCGCCTGAACCGCACCGAGCTAATGACACTCAGGTGCGCAGCGCAGAGCGCTTATCCACAGCACAGATGATGAGGCTGAGCGCTCGTCTGGCCTGTTTGCTTGCGTCGCATCTCTCGTTGCGCAACATTTCAAGCCGGGTGTTGCGGGGTGGTGTCATGAGTGGCGAGGATACGGCGTATAATTCCGATCGCTATCGCCGGTTGCTGGCGGAAGCGGACGACGAGCCGAAGCGGCTCGCCTTCATCAATCTCTTGATTGAGGAGAAAGCCAGAGATCGTTTGGCCCGTCACAGGATCAGCGGCTGGCTGTCCGGATTGGACCGGACCGCGGCTCGCCCTCAAGGACCACCGCGTTAGCTTCCAGACTCCGCTAACCCTTTCCGACTTCTTTCGCAAAGGTGTCGCGCAATCCGATCGTGCGGCTGAAAACCGGATGGTCCGCGGTCGCATCCTTGTCACGCACAAAATAGCCCTGGCGCTCGAACTGCACGACATCAGTCGAATTGGACGCGGCGACATCCGGTTCGACCCGCGCATCCTTCAGGACCTCCAGCGACTGCGGGTTGATGTCGGCGGCGAAATTGGCCGCATCGGGGCTGGGGTTAGCGAATAGCGGATTGTAAATGCGGATTTCCGCCGGCTTCGACCGGGTCGCCGAGAGCCAGTGCATGGTCGCTTTGACCTTGCGCCCGTCGGGCGCGTTGCCGCCGCGCGTGGCGGGATCGTAGGTACAGCGCAATTCGACGACTTCGCCGGCGGCATTCTTCACCACGTCGCGACAGGTGATGAAATACGCATAGCGCAGCCGCACTTCGTTGCCCGGCGAGAGCCGGAAAAACTTCTTCGGCGGATTTTCCATGAAATCGTCGCGCTCAATATAGAGCTCCCTGCCAAACGCGACGCGGCGCGTTCCGGCCGAGGGATCGTCGGGATGGTTGACCGCTTCGAGTTCCTCGATCTGCCCTTCCGGATAGTTCTCGATCACGATCTTGAGCGGCCGCAACACCGCCATCCGGCGCTGCGCGGTCTGGTTCAAAACCTCGCGGATGCAGAATTCGAGCATGCCGACGTCGACGACGCTGTTGGCCTTGGCAACGCCGATGCGCTTGATGAATTCGCGGATCGCCGCCGGCGGCACGCCGCGCCGCTTTAACCCCGCGATCGTGGGCATGCGCGGATCGTCCCAGCCGGCGACATGGCCGCCGCGCACGAGCTCGGTCAGAACGCGCTTGGAGAGCAGCGTATAAGTCAGATTGAGGCGCGCGAATTCATACTGATGCGGTGTCGACGGCACCGGCAGCTTGGAGAGCAGCCACTCATAGAGCGGACGGTGATCCTCGAATTCCAGCGTGCAGATCGAATGGGTGATGCCTTCAATCGCATCCGACTGGCCGTGAGCATAATCGTAGCTCGGGTAAATCGACCATTTGTCGCCCGTGCGCGGATGGTGGGCGTGCAGAATGCGATAGAGCACGGGATCGCGCAGGTTGATATTGCCCGACGCCATGTCGATCCTGGCGCGAAGCACGCGTGCGCCATTCGGAAATTCGCCAGCCTTCATGCGGCGAAACAGATCGAGGTTTTCCTCCACGGAACGATTGCGAAACGGACTGTTCTTGCCGGGCTCGGTCAGCGTGCCGCGGGAAGTGCGGATTTCCTCCTGGGACTGATCGTCGACATAGGCCAGACCAGCGCGGATGAGGCCTTCCGCCCAGTCGTAGAGCTTTTCGAAATAGTCGGAGGCGAAGAAGAGGTTCTTGCCCCAATCGTACCCGAGCCATTTCACGTCCGCCTGAATCGAGTTCGATGAATTCCTGCTCTTCCTTGGTCGGATTGGTGTCGTCGAACCGCAGATGGCAGCGCCCGGCGAACTCCTGCGCGATGCCGAAATTCAGGCCGATCGACTTGGCATGGCCGATATGCAGGTAGCCGTTCGGTTCCGGCGGAAACCGCGTGACGATCAGGCTATGCTTTTTGGCGTCGAGGTCGGCCTGGACGATATCGCGGATGAAATCGCGGCCTGCCTCGGCAGTCGTTGGTTCTACGGTGGTCATGCTGGCTTTCTTGTTCCGAAATCGAAGGTCTATTTGCCAAATCCGCCCCTTCCAAGGAAGGCTTTAGTTATATGGGGTTCCTGATATACACCCGCAGCCTGCCGAGGCAGATTCCGCACCCTTTCCGTTGACATCAATGACCGCACCCATCGTTACGCGCTTTGCCCCTTCGCCGACCGGTTTTCTCCACATCGGAGGAGCCCGTACAGCCCTGTTCAACTGGCTTTACGCGCGCAAGCATGGCGGCAAAATGCTGCTTCGGATCGAGGATACGGACCGGGAGCGTTCGACCGACGCGGCCATCGCGGCCATCCTGGACGGTCTGAAGTGGTTGGAGCTCGATTGGGACGGCGACGTCATCTACCAGTTCAGCCGGGCAGCCCGCCACCGGGAGGTCGCCGAAACCCTGCTAGCCGCAGGTAAAGCCTATCGCTGCTACGCTACACCGGAAGAGCTGACGGCGATGCGCGAGAAGGCCCGCACCGAGGGCCGTACCCGCCTTTATGATGGCCGCTGGCGCGACCGCGACCCGTCCGAAGCCCCACTTGGGATGAAGCCGACCATTCGGCTGCGCGCGCCCCAGACCGGCGAGACCGTGATCGAAGACCAGGTGCAGGGCCGCGTGGTCTGGCAAAACGAAAACCTCGATGATCTGGTTTTGCTCCGCGGTGACGGAAACCCGACCTATATGCTGGCCGTGGTGGTCGATGATCACGATATGGGCGTCACCCACATCATTCGCGGCGACGACCACCTGATCAATGCCGCGCGCCAGAAGCAGATTTACGACGCGCTCGGCTGGGACATTCCCAGCATGTCGCACATTCCCCTGATCCACGGACCGGACGGCTCAAAATTGTCCAAGCGTCACGGCGCACTCGGCGTCGACGCCTACCGCGCCATGGGATATTTGCCGGCGGCATTGCGAAATTACCTCGTCCGGCTCGGATGGAGCCATGGCGATCAGGAGATTTTCTCGACTGAGGAAATGATCGCCGCCTTCGACCTCTCGGGCATCGGCAAATCGGCGGCTCGCTTTGATTTTGCCAAGCTTGAAAATCTCAATGGGCATTACATCCGCCATTCAGACGATCAATCCCTTGTGAAGATGTTCGAGCAGACGCTCCCGTTCGTGCCGAACGGCGCTGAGCTTGAGGCCAAGTTCAACGACAGGACCCGGGGGCAGTTGTTGCAGGCCATGCCGAGCCTGAAGGAACGCGCCAAGACGCTGATCGAGCTGATCGACAGCGCCTACTATATTTTTGCCGACCGGCCGCTCGATATCGATGCCAAGGCCGCCGCTTTGCTGACGCCGGAAAGCCGGCTACTGATTGGCAGGCTTCGTGTTGCCCTCTGGGCGGTCAAAGACTGGACCGCCGAAGAGACGGAGACTGCGATGCGCGCCTTTGCCGACCAGAACAGCCTCAAGTTCGGGGCCATTGCCCAGCCGCTGCGTGCCGCGCTGACGGGGCGCACCACCTCCCCTGGTATATTTGATGTCCTGGCAGTCCTCGGCCGGCAGGAAAGTCTGGCCCGCCTCGACGATCAGGGTCCGGACTGAAGCGGGCGAGTGGAGTTGATTTGACATTCGCTCCCCGCTTGGCGCCACCTTGCAGCGCACACAGCAATAAGCTACCCATTTCATTGCTTCATTTTAGCGCCCCGCTTGGCGCGCCTGCCAAAAACGGCACGCAAGTGCGGGCTTTCGCAACGATCGCATCGGGGACCTCACGATGGCTGCATCCCAAGGCAAGACCGCAACGTTAACGGTAGGCAACAAGACCTTCGATCTTCCGATTTCGAGCGGCACCGTTGGCCCTGACGTCATCGACATCGGCAAGCTCTACGCGCAATCGGGAATGTTCACCTACGACCCCGGCTTTACCTCGACGGCAAGCTGCGAGTCGAAAATCACCTATATCGACGGCGACGCGGGCATCCTCGAATACCGCGGCTATCCGATCGAGCAACTCGCCGAAAACGGCGATTTCCTCGAAACCTGCTACCTGCTGCTTTACGGCGAACTGCCGACCAAGGCGCAGAAGGCCGACTTCGACCGCCGCGTGATCCTTCACACGATGGTTCACGAGCAGATGGCGCGTTTCTTTCAGGGTTTCCGCCGCGACGCGCATCCGATGGCCGTCATGGTGGCTTCGGTCGGCGCGCTGGCCGCGTTCTATCACGACTCGACTGATATCAACGATCCGAAGCAACGCATGATCGCCTCGATGCGCATGATCGCCAAGATTCCGACGCTGGCCGCGATGGCTTTCAAGTACAACCTTGGCCAGCCATTCATTTATCCGAAGAACTCGCTGAGTTTCGCCGAGAACTTCCTGCACATGTGCTTTGCGGTGCCTTGCGAGGAGTACCAGATCAATCCCGTCCTGGCCGACGCCCTCGACAAGATTTTCATCCTGCACGCCGACCACGAACAGAACGCCTCGACCTCGACCGTGCGCATCGCTGGCTCTTCCGGCGCCAACCCCTTTGCCTGTATCGCGGCCGGCATCGCCTGTCTGTGGGGTCCCGCGCATGGCGGCGCCAATGAAGCGGCGCTGGCGATGCTGGCCGGCATCGGCACGGTCGACAAGATTCCGGAATTCATCGCGAAAGTGAAGGACAAGAACAGCGAAGTCCGCCTGATGGGTTTCGGCCATCGCGTCTACAAGAACTACGATCCGCGCGCCAAGATCATGCAGAAGATGTGTCACGCGGTGCTGAAGGAGACGGGTCACGGCGACGACCCGATGCTCAAGGTTGCGCTGGAACTGGAAAAGATCGCGCTCAGCGACGAATATTTCATTCAGCGCAAGCTTTATCCGAACGTCGATTTCTATTCGGGCATCACGCTGAAGGCGATGGGCTTCCCGACCTCGATGTTCACCGTTCTGTTCGCGGTCGCCCGCACCGTCGGCTGGATCAGCCAGTGGAGCGAAATGATCGAGGACCCGCAGCAGAAGATCGGCCGCCCCCGGCAGCTCTACACCGGCAAGACGCGCCGCGACTACGTCAACATCGATCAGCGGAAATAACCGGCATCAGTCTCGGACGACCTTTAAAAGCCGGGTGCGATGATCGCATCCGGCTTTTTCAATACCGCCAACGCGCGCGCTATGCCCGCCGGCCCCTGCGCATGATCGTCAGAACAATGTCCGCGGCGCGGACGCTGGGCGCCTGGTTGCCGGTCGACAGGATGCCGTCCAGTCGCGCAAAGCCTTCGAGCTGCCGCCGGCGCATGGGTGAATCCGACAAGACCTCGGCGAGTGCGCCCGCGAGCTTGTCCGCCGTGCAATCCTCCTGAAGGAATTCAGGCACCACATTCTCGCCGATGACGAGGTTCGCCAGGATCACTGACGTGACGGTGATCGTGCGCCTGACGATAAAGGCCTCCAGGGCCCCCGTTCGGTAGGCTGTGACCATCGGCACACCGGCCAGCGCGAGTTCCAGCGTCACGGTCCCTGATTTGGCGAGCGCCGCAGTAGCAATCCGGAAAGCCGCGCGTTTTTCCTGCTCGCCGACGACAAGCCGCGGCGTCACCTTCCAGGATTTTACGCCTTCCCTGACCCCATCCACGAGATGCGGCATCGTCGGCAGGATCAACTCAAATTCCCGCCCCCCTGACTGGAGCCTGTCCAACGCCTCGCCGAAGACAGCCATGTGCTGTTTGATCTCGCCACGGCGGCTTCCCGGCAAAACCAGCAGCACCGGCGGGGCTTCGTTGCGTCGTCTCTGCTCGTCAGCGCTCGGCCTGAGCGAGCCAAGCTGTTCGGTCAGGGGATGGCCGACATAGGTGCACGGCGGCCCGTGCAGGCGGCGGTATTCCTCCGGTTCAAACGGCAGCAACGCCAGCACGTGATCGACATAGGCCCGCATCGCCCGCGCCCTGCCTGGCCGCCAGGCCCAAACCGTCGGCGAGACGTAGTCCACGATCGGAATCGCCTGATCGTGGGCTCGTACGCGCCGCGCGACCCGATGGGTGAAGTCGGGGCTGTCGATGATGACGAGCATGTCGGGCTCTGCCCGCAGCACTGCTGCCGTGGTCTGCCGGATCAAACGCAACACCTTGGGAAGCTGCTTGATGACAGCCGAAAACCCGATGATCGACAGTTCCTCGATCGGAAACAGCGACTTCAGCCCCTCTCTCGCCATCGCGAGACCCCCGACGCCTTCGAACTTGACGGCATCCCCGAGGCGCTGACGAAGCACCTTCATCAAATGCGCGCCCAGCCGGTCGCCGGATTCTTCTGTTGCGATCAGAAAAATCTTGCGCGCGACCTTTCCGTTCGCTGCGGACGGCATCAGGAAGGCAGACCGGTCACGAAAAGACCTGCCCTGTCTGCCGCCTCGATCATGGCTTGCGGGTCGGCGACCACCGTGTTGCCGGCAACAACCGCCACCCCTGAAAGCCCGGCGGCAGCCGCCCCTTCGACGGTTCGCGGTCCGATCGTCGGCAGATCGAAGCGCAGATCCTGTTTGCTCTTGGGAGCTTTCACCAATACGCCGCGGCCTTTGCTGGCCCGAATACGGCTAGCGGCACGCAAGGCTGCGATACGCGCCAGCAGTTCATCGGTACCTTCGATCCCCTCGACGCCAACGACATGGTCGTCAATCACGACGACGGCTTGGCCAACGTCAAAGGGACCAAGAGCACGAAGCACCTCCTGCCCTCTGGCGATATCAGCCATTCCATCGTGGTCGGGCATGTTTCGCGTGGTACACCCTTCGGGCATCAGCAAATCCGGCGCGACATCTCTCACACCCAGGAGATGGAATCCGTCCTGTTCAAAAAGGCGCGCAACACCCGACAACAAATGGTCGTCACCCCCGCGAAAGGCCGCCCATATCCGCCGCATGACGCGAAGCGTTCCCCAATCGAGGCTGATCTCCGACAGGCCCGGCCGCACCAGCGTCCCGATAAAGACCAGGTTCTTGCAGTTTTCCTCGCGAAATAACTTTGTCGCCCGCCCGTATTGCCCGACCGTAATCCAATGATGACGGAAGCGCTCTGCTTCTATCGGATCGCACGCGCCCTTGAGCGCAAACAGAACAGGATTAAAACCACGCGCAATCAGGGAATCGGCGACAGCAAATGGCATCGCCCCACCGCCCGCGATGACACCAACCGACGACGAAACTTCCAAAGCCGCGGCTGTCATGGGCTCTACCTGTTACTCCGTCACTCCTGGCCACCGTTCCGGCCTGACGGCAAGCACAAAGGACGGTGTTTGCCGGCGTCGATGAATTGCAGGATTTCCGCGATAGCGGGATCTTCGCCTGCCATCGGCTGCGCCGCAGCCAGTCTTTCAGAAAAGACCCCCGGTCCATGGAACAGCGTTTGATAAAACGATCGAACCTTGGCGAGGCGTTCGCGGGTGAATTTGCGGCGCTTCATGCCGATGATGTTGAGCCCCTCAAGAGCTGCATATTGTCCGTTGACGAGCCCGAATGGAATGACATCGCCGCGAACGCCGCAGACGCCGCCCACCATGACTTGAGGTCCGATTCTCGTGAATTGATGAACCGCCGACAAACCGCCGATGAAGACGAAATCGCTGATCTCGCAATGGCCGCCCAGCGTCGCCGAAGTGGCGAAGATGACGTCGTTGCCGACCTGGCAGTCATGTCCAACATGGCTGCAATTCATGAAGTAGCCGCGATTGCCGACGCGGGTAATGCCGCCGCCGCCAACGGTGCCGGTATTCATCGTGACCGACTCGCGAATCGTACAGTTCTCGCCGATCTCAAGTTTGGTCGGCTCACCGCGATAGCCCAGGGATTGCGGTGCGCCGCCCAAGGAAGCGAACGGATAGATCGCGCAACCAGTGCCGATCGTCGTATGCCCCATCACATGGACGTGCGCGATCAGCTTGCAGTTCGCGCCGATGACGACATCCCGGCCAACCACGCAGTAAGGGCCGATCGTAGCGCCTTCGCCGATCACAGCGCCATCTTCAACCCGCGCGGTTGGATCGATCGTGGTCATCGAGAGGTCCATCTGTCTTGCAGGGATTTAGCCTAAATTGTTCGATTTTTCAGTGGTTAGCGCGGGCGGCGAGGACTGTCCAGTGCGGCTGATCCGAAGTTCGCGTCGCTGATCCTGATTGCCGGCGAGCTTCGGAATCGGCAATCTGCCGCTGATGAATTGAAAGGTTGGATAAACCGCAGCGTCAATTCATCGTGCGCTGTACGAAGGCAGACCCCTGGGTCATCACGCACATGTAGGAAAAAGTCTGCACGTCGCCTTCGGTTTCGACGTCCACATCCACGATGACGGGTTTCGACTGCCCTCTCCAGGAAGCCAGAATGGCAGGTGGTACAGGGCGGGTCCGCGACCTCTTGATGACGAGCCCCGTGATTTTCGGCAGAGCCTCGGTGGCGGAGGCGATACACGTTTTGCCCGCATCGGCGCGGCTAACCAGGGCCACGAGCAACACCGCAGATGCCACCAATGTCGCCAAGCTTCGCATCTGCCCGTTCCCCGCGCCAGACGGCAAAACTAGAACACAGATAACCAGGTGTGTCGATTGGAGGTCGCGCGGTGCCAACGCCGGTTGATGGCGCTGTCGGGCAATGCCGCTTCGTCAATCGGCCAGCATCGCACCTACATCGGCCTCGGCAACGATCGTCCCATTGACCTTGGCATCCCCATGAAACCACCACATCGCTTTGCGCCGAGCGATGCTGCGCATGTGATATTCGATCGTATCGCCGGGAAGGACAGGCTTGCGGAATTTGCACTTGTCGATGGTCAGAAAATACACGGCGCGCGGCCTGTCCGTCTCCATCGCCTTGATACCGATGACACCGGCGGTCTGCGCCATGGCCTCGATCATCAGCACGCCGGGATACACCGGGCGATCGGGAAAATGGCCGAGAAATACCGGCTCGTTATAGGTGACGTTCTTTATTCCGATTCCACTGTGGTCCGAACGAACATTGATCAGCCGGTCGATCAGAAGCATGGGGTAACGATGCGGCAGTGTCTTGAGGATCTCGTTGATATCCACGAGCTCATACTTGACCGATGTCTCCTCCATTATCCCCGATCCTCCCCGTTCGGGCGCTTCAGCGTCCGCGCCAAACACCGCCCCATCCGAACTCAAGGTCCGGACAGCGGCCTCACAGGCCGACTCTGCGGTCGTTGACGATCCTTGGCAATCCTCAACCTGCCCCGCCGGGCGGGCGCAGGACCCATTTTTTGGTCCGGCTCCCGTTCTGCCGACGATGCAATGAGGCCGACGATCAAGATCAGAAGGAGGTGCCGCCGCCGAACTTGAACTGCTGCACGACGTCGTATTTGCCCTTGGTAATCGGGATCGCGTAGTCAAAACGCAGCGGGCCGAAGGGCGACTGCCAGATCAGGCCCACACCGACCGACGAGCGCACCACGTTCTGTTGCGCCATTTGCAATCCTAAACAGGTGCCGGGCGCGGCAGGAGAAGCCAGACCGTTGTTCGTCGGCGGAATACAGCCCGGCAAGTTGACTTCACCCGTCAGCGGGTAATTCGTCGGTCCCTTGTAATCGCCCAGCCAGCCAGCGTCAGCATATAGGGCGCCCTTCAGGCCTAGCTCCTTGGGGAGGAACCAGAACGGTGTCTGCATTTCGAACGAAGCGCCCCAATATTGCGTGCCGCCGAGCGCGTCCTGCGTACCATAGGGATTGATATCACGCGGACCGATGCCGTTCGGGGCAAAGCCACGCACCAGGTTGGGACCTTCCTGGAATTGATCCAGCATCCGGATCTGGTTGCTGCCAACCTGATTCATGATGCCGCCCTGGAGGTGAAGCAACCCGACGACATCCGACACCAGCGGCGTGTAGTATTTCGCGTCGATCGCCGACTTCAGATAAACCACGTCGCCGCCGACGCCCGCAAAATCTTGCTTCCAGTCGATCAAGAGACCATCAGTCGGGTTCTTGTTGTTGTCCAGCGTATTGTAATCGAACGTGTAGCCGACCGCCGAAGTGATCGTCGGACCGTTGGCCAGTTCCTCACGCACCGGCAAGGAAGCCTGGCTTTGGGCATAGCAGAACAGGCCCGTCCCCGAGGGATCTCCTCCCGGGAACTGCGACGCGATGATTCCCGCGTTGGCCGGGTTTTGCGCAAACGCAGGAGAGGGATTGAAAGGCAGTCCATTAGTTAGACTGTTGTTACAGTCGTTCAGATAGCTCGGCAGCGTTACGTCCTGCTGATAGATCGAGTAACGCAACTGCAGGCTCATATCCTCACGCAGTTGCAGTCCGATTCGCGGGCTGAAACCGATGGTCTTGGTTTCGTAGGAAATATAGGTATTGGGCAGTTGCTCGCGGTAATAGGCGTCCAGACCCAACGCGATACGATAGTCGAGCAGGTAGGGCTCGACGAATGAAACCGAAACGCCGCGAGCGAACTCGCCGTAGGTCACCGACACCTTGCCGAAAAGACCACGGCCCAGAAGATTCTTCTCGGAGACGCTGACTTCGGCAAGCGGGCCGTCAGTCGTCGAATAACCGCCCGATACCGAGAAATCACCGGTCGATTTCTCTTCCAGGTCAACATTGACGACTACGCGATCGCTTGAAGAACCAGGCTCAGTCGTGATCTTCACCGTCTTGAAGAAATCGAGGTTCTTCAAGCGTCGCTCGGCGCGATCCACCAACGCCCGGTTGTAGGCGTCACCTTCAGCGATATCGAATTCCCGGCGGATCACATAGTCGCGCGTACGCGTATTGCCGCGCACGTTGATGCGTTCGATATAGGTGCGCGGACCTTCGTCGATACCAAACACAATCGAGACGGTATGTGTCTGGAAATCGCGATCGCCGCGGGGCTTCACGACCGCGAAGGCATATCCCCTCCGCGAAGCCTCAATTTGCATTTCCTCGACCGATTTCTCCAACGCTTCGGCGTTGTAGAGCGAGCCGACATGCACGCGCGAGAATTGGGCGAGCACATTTCCGTCCAGCGTGGGAATGCTGGATTGGAAATTGACGGTGCCTACTCGGTATTGCTGACCTTCCTCGATCTTGAAGGTGACGAGGAAACCCTTCCTTTGCGGATCATACTCCGACAGCGCGGCGACAACCTGCACGTCGGCAAAACCGTGTTTGAGATAGTAACGCCGAATCAGATCGCGGTCAGCTTCGATACGGTCGGGATCGTACACGTCGTTGCCGCCGAGGAAGCTCAGCAGATTCGATTCGCGCGTCTTGATGACGTCTCGGAGGCGATAGCCGGAATAGGCGTTGTTGCCGACGAACTCGATCGATTGGATACCGGTCTTGCTGCCTTCCGTGACCGTGAAGATGAGATCGACGCGGTTGTTCGGCTGCTCGATGATTTCAGGCGTGACCGTCACATCGTAACGGCCGGAGTGACGATAGATTTCCGCGATTCGCTGAGCGTCGGACTGGACCATCGGACGCGACAACGTCCCGCGCGGCTTTGACTGAACCTCAGACGTCAGCTGCTCGTCCTTGATCTTCTTGTTGCCCTCGAAAACCACGCGGCCAATGACGGGATTCTCGATCACGCGCACGACGATTCGGCCGCCAGCCTGATTGATGTTCACATCCTGGAACAGACCGGTCTCGATCAGGCCCTTCAAACCGTCGTCGATATGGCCCTGGTCAAGCTTTCCGCCGGGGCCGGGCTTGAAATACGACCGGATGGTCGAAGACTTCGACCCGGCGATTACCCTCGACCTCGATCGATTCCACGGTCTGCGCCGACGCCGGCGAGGACGCGAGCCCGACCGCAAGCGTTGCAGCAAGCGGCGTCGCCGACATGATCAGGGCGGCCAACAAGCCTCCCCGTACCCGCATTCCAAGCTTCATGCGCCGAGCGCCCTTACAATCTTGTCGCCGATCCGTACCCCACGAACCGGCAAATCCCCATCTGCCGCCCTGCTTGTAGCCAATTTTGCCAAGACGGCAAACGTTATGTCGCAGCGCGATTTCATTTTCATTCCAAGACGTTGCCTATTGGTCACGTCATAAAAAAGCCGCTTCATGATGAGGTGAAATGCAGGATGTCATTATAGGTGACAAACACCATCAACATCAGCACCAGCCCCAGCCCGATCCGGGAACCCATTTCCTGGGCCCGGGCGGATAATGGGCGCCCACGTACGGCCTCCACCGAATAGAACAAAAGATGACCGCCATCCAACAGCGGCACCGGGAATAGATTCAGCAAGCCGATCGATACCGAAAGCGCTGCGCATAGGCCCAACAGGTACTGGAAGCCCAGACTTGCCGCTTGGCCGGAAAGCTGCGCGATCCGCAAGGGACCGCCGAGATCGCCGGTCGAGCCGGTGCCAACAAACAGCGAGCCGACAAACTTGAACGTGCTGGTGATGATGAACCAGACCTGCTCAACGCCGATCTTGAGCGATTCGAGATAACCGACCGGCGTCGCGTTCTTGGGATCGCCGGGCTGAGGAGTGTGCTGGATGCCAAGCATGCGAATCTTGTGGCTATTGCCAAACACATCCTTCTCTTCCCGGATGAGCGGCGTCGCGGAGAGCGTGATCTCCGCACCGTCTCGCTTCACCTTGAACAGCAGCTGCGAACCAGAACTGGTGGACACAATCCGCTTCATGTCGTCGAAACTTTCGACGGCGCTGCCATCGATCGAAGTCACGACATCCCCGACCTGGAAGCCCGCGGCAGCCGCAGCACTGTCTGCCTGGATCGCGTCGACGCGGGGTATCGAATTGGGCTTGCCGAAATAGAGCGCCATACCGGCGAATATCAGAATCGCGAGCAGAAAGTTCGCAATCGGGCCTGCGGCCACAATCGCCGCCCGAGGCCAGACCTTCTTGTGGTGAAAACTGCCCGCCTGCTCCTCGGCTGTCATGTTGCCGAGTGCTTCCGCGTCAGGCGTCGAGGCCTCGCTGTCATCGCCAAAGAACTTGACGTAGCCGCCAAGCGGAATGGCCGAAATCTTCCAGCGGGTTCCATGGCGGTCGTTAAAGCCGGCCAATTCGGGGCCAAACCCGAGCGAAAAGGTTAACACCCTCACGCCCGCCCAGCGCGCAATCAGGAAATGACCGAGCTCATGGAAGAAAACAACGACCGTCAGCACGAACAGGAAGCCAATTACACTATGGCCTAACACACTGAAACTGTGCTGAAAAAGCTCAGACATTCGATTCCCCTCACCCGAAGCCCAAAGGCCCGGTCCCAACCTCTAGGATGCCTTTAAGGCAATTTGAGGCAATAGGGTGACCGCTTTATTTCGTGCGTTATGGTCAACAGAAATTGCATCGTCGGCGGACGCCAATGGCGCCAGATTTCCGGACCGGATCCAGGCGTCCAGCGTCGCTTCGACCAGCCTCGCAATCGCGCCAAATCGGATCTTGCCGGCGATGAAGGCCGCGACCGCAACCTCGTTCGCCGCATTGTAGACGGTGGTCGCGCCGCGGCCGGTCCGCAACGCCTCATAGGCCAACCGCAGGCCCGGAAAGCGTGCGAAATCCGGTGCCTCGAACGTCAGCTGCCCAATCTTGGCGAGATCGAGCTTTGCCGCAGGCCCCACGATTCGATCGGGCCAGCCCAGGCAGTGCGCGATGGGCGTGCGCATATCCGGCGCGCCGAGCTGCGCTACCACGGAGCAATCGGAGAATTCGACCATTCCATGAATGATCGATTGCGGATGAACCAGGACGTCGATCTCATCCGCCGTCAATCCGAACAAATACGCCGCCTCGATCACCTCGAGCCCCTTGTTCATCATCGAAGCCGAATCGATGGTGATCTTCTGTCCCATGCTCCAGTTCGGATGCTTGAGCGCCTGCGCCAGCGTTGCTTGTTCGATGTCAGCTGGCGACCAGGTACGGAACGGGCCGCCCGAGGCGGTAATGATGACGCGAACCAATTCCTCCCGGTTTCCGGAACTCAAAGCCTGAAACAATGCGTTGTGCTCGGAATCAGCGGGCAAAATGCACGCTCCCGCTTTGACGGCGCGCTCCATGAAGAAGTCGCCGGCACAGACCAGGCATTCCTTGTTTGCCAGCGCCACGGTCGCACCGCGATCAACGGCGGCGAGCGCGGGCTTCAGACCTGCCGCACCGCTCACCGCAGCCATCACCCACTCCGCCGGCCGCGCCGCCGCTTCAACAACCGCACTCTCACCGGCGCCGCATTCCGTGCGCGTCCCCGCCAGCGCGTCTTTCAGTTCCTGCAATCGATCAGGATCTGCAACCGCGACAAAACGCGCGCCGAATTCTTTGGCGAGATTGGCGAGGGCTTGCACATTGGTGTTCGCCGTCAACGCTTCGACGCGATAGCGATCTTTCGAAGCCCGCAGCAGATCCATCGTGCTGTCGCCAATCGAACCGGTCGCACCTAACACGGTGACCGAACGGACAGCGGGGGCCGCTTTGTTGTTACGCAAGGGAACAGCGCTCATAAGCTCACCAAACCATAAGACCGCGGCCGACGCCATCCGCGCCGCCGCGTAAAAACCCGAAAAGTGCCGCCAGAACGATGGCGGCGACGAAACCGTCGAGGCGATCCATCAACCCACCATGTCCGGGAATGAGGTGGCTGGAATCCTTGACGCCAAACCTGCGCTTGACGGCGGACTCGAAGAGATCACCGAGCTGCGAGGCAACCGAGAGAGCGCTACCCAACAACAACAGGGGCAGGGTCTTCCCGAAACCAAATGCTGCAAATCCGCCCGCGACACCGAGGCTTGCCACAAAGCCGCCGATCGCGCCCGCCCAGGTCTTTTTCGGACTGACCCGCATCCACAGCTTTGGACCACCGATGAGCCGGCCCGCAAAGTATCCGCCGATATCGGTCGCCCAAACGACCAGCAGCACCAACATCAACGCCGCGAAGCCCCAGACAGGATCCGATCGCACCGCGCTGGAGGCGATCGACGCGGCCAATGCATAGCCGATTCCAGCCGCGGTCCAGGCGCGTTGTTGAGGTGAAAATACCCCAACGGCCAGAACTCCCGATACAACAGCCGCAACAACCGGCGCCGCCGCCATATGCTCAGCGTCGACCCAGCCCACGCCCAAAAGGATGAATATCCCGAGGGCGAGCAGGCGCGGCTTGCGCTCGCCGATGATAGCGAGCCATTCGACGTAAAGTCCGATCGCGGCCGCGGTGACGAGAACTGTCCAAAACCATCCACCAAAATAAGCGATGGCGACGGCAAGCGGCGCCATCACCAGCGCGGCGACGACCCGCAACAGAAGGTTTCGCGCCTCCTGCCCGGATTTGGTAATCGATGCTGCGTCGCCTTCGGTCACGATCCGGTTTTCGCAACCAGACCGCCAAATCGACGCTCGCGCCTGGCATATTCCGCTATTGCGCCCTCGAGCGCGGCCTTGTCGAAATCGGGCCAGTGAACCGGAACAAAAACAAGCTCGCTATAGGCCGCCTGCCACATCAGGAAATTCGACAGCCGCTGTTCGCCGCTGGTGCGGATAATCAGGTCGGGATCGGGGACTTCAGGGGCGTCGAGGTAGCCGCCGAGCGTGTCGGCATCGATCGAAGACGGGTCGCGCTTGCCTTGCGCGACCTCGCCGGCGAGCCGTTGGGCGGCTCGCGCAATTTCCTGCCTTGACCCATAGTTGAACGCAACGATGAGCTGCATGCGATCATTGTCGCGCGTCAGGTCCTCAGCTTCCTTGAGCAGGACACAAATGTCCGGATCGAGCCCGTCCCGCTCGCCGATCACGCGGACACGAACGCCATCGCGATGCAGGGTTGCGAGGTCGTTGCGGATAAATCGTCGCAACAGGCCAAACAGGTCCCCGATTTCCGAGGCCGGCCTCGACCAGTTTTCGGAGCTGAAGGAGAAAATCGTGAGATAACGAATGCCGAGTTCGCCCGCGGCCCGCACGACATTGCGCAAGGCTTCGACGCCGCGGCGATGCCCCTCTACACGGGGAAGACCGCGCGCTGCGGCCCATCGTCCGTTCCCGTCCATGATGATCGCCACGTGCAAAGGACTACCCCCCCGATCCGGTCCCTCAGTCACAGGCGCTGCAGCATTCGACATCAATCAATCCCTTAAGGCACGACCTCGAACCCAGGCGTTTCGACAGGTCGCGCCCGAACAAGAAGCTAAACGGTCAGGATTTCCTTTTCCTTCGCCGCCAGCAATTGATCGATTTCCGAGATCGTGCCGTCGGTCGCCTTTTGCACGTCATTTGCCAGGCGCTCCTGGTCGTCCTCGGAAATCTCGTGATTCTTTTCGAGCTTCTTGATCGTATCGAGGCCGTCGCGCCGAACATGCCGGACGGCAACCTTGGCGGCCTCAGCATATTTGTGCGCGACCTTGACCAGCTCCTTGCGGCGATCCTCGTTGAGTTCGGGAATCCGCAGGCGAAGGACCTGGCCTTCGGTTGCCGGACTTAAACCGAGATTGGAATCAACAATCGCCTTCTCGACCGCTTTCACCATCGACTTGTCCCAGACCTGAACCGACAACAAACGCGGCTCGGGAACGCTGACCGTCGCAAGCTGATTGAGCGGCATGTGCGATCCGTAGGCCTCGACCTGGACCGGTTCCAGCATCGACGCGGCAGCGCGTCCGGTCCGCAAACCGCCGAGTTCGTGCTTGAGGGATTGCGTGGCGCCCTGCATGCGGCGCTTCAATTCGTTGATTTCGAAACCAGCCGTGGACATGACGCTCTCTCCTCCTGAATTCGGTTGCCATGACACCGCACCGCGTGTTTTGGCGCCGCAAAACTAACCGGCAACGATGGTTCCGCGGCCGGTACCATTCAGAATGGCGCCGATCGAACCCGGCTCGGCAATCGAAAACACGATGATAGGCAGGGACGTTTCCCGGGCAAGCGCAAATGCTGTCGCATCCATCACCTTGTAATTGCCGCCAATAGCCTCGGAATGGGTCAGGCGGTCAAATCGCTTGGCGGACGGATCTTTCTTCGGATCGGCGCTGTAAATGCCGTCGACATTGGTGGCCTTCAGTACCGCCTGGGCGCCGATTTCAGCCGCGCGCAACACTGCCGTGGTGTCGGTGGTGAAAAAGGGATTTCCGGTTCCACCGCCGAGCAGCACGATGCGTCCCTCGGCGAGATATTTGTGCGTCGCACCTCGGGTGAAAAGCTCGCAAATCTGCGGCATGACAAATGCCGACAAGGTGCGCGCCGGCGTTCCCCGGCGTTCGATCGCCGCCTCCAGCGCCAGGCAATTCATCACCGTGGCCAGCATGCCCATGGTATCGCCGGTCGGCCGGGAGACACCCTGCGCGGACACTTCAACGCCGCGAACCATATTACCGCCGCCGATCACGACGGCGACCTCGGTGCCGAGCTTTTGCGCGGCGATCAGATCGGATGCGACGCGGTCGACGGTTGGCTGGTCGATGCCGGCGCCTTGGCTGCCGGCAAAATATTCGCCGGACAGTTTAATCACCACGCGACGATAGACTGGCCCTGCCATCTGCTAATCGCTTTCCCTATTCCGCCCGGCAGCTCGCGAGCGCAAACGGGCCACGAGCACAGCCGGATCGGCTACTTCTGACCGCTGACGGCCGCAACTTCGGCCGCAAAGTCGGTTTCCTGTCGCTCGATTCCCTCGCCGAGAGCATAGCGCAAAAATCCGGTCAGCTTGATCGGCCCGCCGACCTTACCCTCAGCTTCCTTGACCGCCTGGGCCACGGACTTGCCGCTGTCATGAATGAAGGCCTGCTCCAGGAGGCAGACTTCCTTGTAATAGGTCTTCAAGCCGGACTCGACGATCTTTTCGATCACGTTCTCCGGCTTGCCCTGCTGACGGTACTTATCGGCGAGGACATCTTTCTCGCGCTTGACCGCGTCCGGATCGAGCCCGGCCGGATCGATCGCCAGCGGGTTGGCCGCCGCGACATGCATCGCGAGCTGCTTGCCGAGTATGGCGAGTTCCTCGGTCTTGCCGGTGGATTCCAGCGCGACGATCACGCCCATTTTGCCGGCGCCTTCGATCACGGCATTATGCACATAGCTCGACACCACGCCCTGGCTGACTTCGAGCAGAGCTGCGCGACGCAGCGTCATGTTTTCACCGATGGTGGCGATCGCATCCGCGATGGCGGTCTCGACCGTCACATTGCCGACCTTGGCAGCTTTGATTTTCTCAAGATCGGCGCCGACGTCGAGCGCGACCTGGGCGATCATCTTCACCAGTCCCTGGAAGTGCTCGTTGCGCGCGACGAAATCGGTCTCGGAGTTGACCTCGACGACGACACCCTTGGTGCCTTTGGTCAGCGCGGCGATCAGACCTTCGGCTGCGACGCGCCCTGCTTTCTTGGCGGCCTTCGACAGGCCTTTCTTCCGCAGCCAATCCTGCGCGGCCTGCATGTCGCCGTCGCTTTCGGTCAGTGCCGCCTTGCAATCCATCATGCCCGCGCCAGTGGATTCGCGCAGGTCCTTGACCATCGCCGCCGTGATTGTCACCATTGTTGCTATCGTCCTTCCTGTGACGGCGCACCCGCGTGCGGTTCGACCGCTGCCGCCATCCACCGTCACCAATGCCGTAAGCCGGAATTTGCGTGTTGCGCCGGCCGGGATCTTCCGGCCGGCAGCTTGTTACTCCGCTTCAGCGGTAAGGGTCTTGGCCTGGGCCACCCAGGCGTCGGCGCGGGCCGGAAGACCCACCTCTTCGCCGATCTTGTGTGCCGTATCGTGATCGAGCTCAGCCAACTGCCAGTAGTGGAAGATTCCAAGGTCGTTGAGCTTCTTCTCGATGGTGCCGGACACGCCGGTGAGCTTCTTGAGATTGTCCGGCGCACCACGCGGTCCAGCCAGGCCCTGGAAACCGGAAGCCGGCGGCGCCACTGGGGCTTCCTCGCTGACGACTGGACGGCTTGATGCCCCGATATCGATGCCCGAATCACCCTGCGCCCGCGAAATACCGTCGATCGCCGCACGCGCAACCAGATCGCAATACAGCGAGATCGCCCGGCCGGCATCGTCGTTGCCGGGCACGACATAGGTGATGCCCTTAGGATCCGAATTGGTATCGACGATCGCCGCCACCGGAATATTCAGCCGCTGGGCTTCCTGGATCGCGATGTCTTCCTTGTTGGTGTCGATCACGAAGATCATGTCCGGCAAGCCGCCCATGTCCTTGATGCCGCCGAGCGAGCGGTCGAGCTTGTCGCGCTCGCGCTGCAACGTCAGCCGCTCCTTCTTGGTGTAGGCGTTGGCATCACCGGAATTGAGCACCTCATCGAGATGTCGCAGCCGCTTGATCGAGCCGGAAATCGTCTTCCAGTTGGTCAACGTGCCGCCGAGCCAGCGCGAGTTGACGAAATACTGCGCCGAGCGCTTCGCAGCCTCGGCAACGCCGTCCTGCGCCTGCCGCTTGGTGCCGACAAACAGGATACGGCCGCCCTTGGCGACGGTATCGCTGACCGCCTGAAGCGCGCGATGCATCAACGGCACGGTCTGCGCGAGGTCGATGATGTGGATGTTGTTGCGCGCACCGAAAATATAGTCGGCCATTTTCGGATTCCAGCGGTGCGACTGGTGGCCAAAGTGAACGCCAGCCTCAAGCAGCTGACGCATAGAAAAATCGGGTACTGCCATGGTTCTAATTCTCCGGTTGGTTCCTCCGGAAACGTGTGAGCAGACAAGCCTTATGGCCCGGCTGCCACCGGACGGCCTTTTGAGCCATGTTTCCGTGTGAGATGGCGCGCTGTATAGCCTGATTTGCGCGAGAAGCAAGGAAATCCGGGCCTTTAGAGGGATTTTCTCCTCAAAAAGCCGGCGAAATCCCTACCCGGAACGAAACGGCCAAACCGGCCGTGAAATGGGGTCAATTGCGCCGGTTCCAGCCCGGCGGGGCGCATCGCCGCTCCAAAGGCTCCAAAAAACGCCTCAGCGCGCCGCTTCGCCGGGCCTGACCAGCTTGCGGTCGGCGTCCAGCGTAGCCTTGAGACCGGAGACGTCGGCGAAGAAGGCATCCGGCGCACGCAACGGCACGGCACGGAATGCCGGGGGCAACAACAAGCGCGCGGTGTTCTGCCGGCCGCTATCGGAAAGCGCCTCCGAGCGTTGCAGCGATTGGACGCCGATCGCAACGACGAGGAGCGCCGCCACGATCGCGCCCTTCAGCCACACGCCCCGCACACTGATCGTGTAGAGATGCATGAAACAGGCGGCCGCGAGGATCGTCCATGTCGCGGCAAATTCGTAATCGCTGGGTGCGGGCCAGGTCAGTCCAAACGAGGCGAATTTGGCAAACTCGTTATAGATCAGAGAGGCGAGGAAACCGACCAGCGCGATGACAAGGTTACGCGAAAACTGCGCGCGCCCGGCCAGAAGGCGCGAGACCAGCGCCCATATGCCGACCCAAACCAGCACAAGCCCGGCCGCGGTGAGCAGCGGCGTCATGTAGTTCGAGAGCCTGGGCTCTCCGGTTTGGGCGAGCCAGACCCTGAACGCGGCGAAACCAAGCACCGCCATGGTCAGTGCGGCAACAAGAGCGATCGGCAAAGCGCTCCGTTCTGCTGCCGTAATTCGCTCGGGCTCGACGACATAGGCGCTGCTGCGCACGCGCAACAGCGTCTGGCCGATTCGCAGCGGCTTTGCGCCATCGATTACGACGCGCGTGATCCGCCCCTTGCCGCCATCGAGGTAGGTGCCATTGGCGCTGCCGAGGTCCTCGGCGACGAGTTCTCCAGCCTCGCCGCACCACACCCGCAGATGATGAGGCGCGACATAGGGGTCATCGACGATGACATCGTTGTCATAGCCGCGGCCGATCGCTGCGGATTGACCCGCGATGCGGACGCGGCTCGTGACATCGCGGTGACGCGAGAGAATTTCGACCCAGATCATCGGCGCACCCGCACCTGATCGAGGAAATGCCGGCCGAGATCCATCGCGTCGTCGTAACCGACGGCCTGCATGCTCAACCGCGAGACCAGCGCCTCGTTGCCGTCATCCTGTGTGAAGGCGATCAGCGCAACGTCATAAAGCCCGTCGAACTCGCGATAGGCGCGTGCGCACCACATCACGCGCTGCGCCGGATGATCGGACGCCGTGGCGCTGCCGACGAAATCGTCACGACAATGTTCGGGCGTATAGTATTTCCGATAGGAGCCGCCACCAAGTACGCGCGCCTGGCTGAGACCAGCCAGAAAGGTCGCGAACTGGAACTGGTTCAGTTCGGTGGCCCGCACATAGGAATGATTGATCTGGATATTTCCCGTCGTCAGGTCTGAGGCGATGAACAGGCTGGCGTCGCTCACGCAGTTGGTCGAATTCAGCTCAAAGCGCGGCTTGGGCGCAACGCCGGCATTGGTGTTGCCCCAGCAGTTGAACCAATGCGTCGCGGTCTCCGGCGTCGGCCCTTGATACGGGCCCAGCGCAACCGAGCCGAAGCCCTGCTCGCGAAGAGATTTGTAGAGTGCCGTGCGCGACTCCGTGATTTGCCGGCCGATTTCGGCGTGCAAATTTGGCGTGTCGGTTCGATCGCGCACCCGCTGGAGCAGCGATTTGGCAAACCGCGCCGGAACCAGAAAGCTCACGAGCTGGCCATCGCGGCGCGTCGCGACATTGACGCCGACAATGCTGCCGTCGGGCGTGACAGCCGGACCGCCGCTCATGCCGGGATTAAGCGCCCCGGTAAAGTGGATGCGATCGATGTAGCTGTGCTCGACAAGGCCGTTATAGGTCCCCTCGATGATGGTGAATCCGAGGTCGAGCGGATTGCCCATCGCGTACAGACGTTCGCCCCGCGGCAGGTCGCCATGGATCGCGGCCGCATCGAACGTGAAGAACGGCGCATCATGTTTGTCGATCCGAACCACCGCCAGATCATTCGGAAGATCGACGCCAAGAAGATGCACCTCGCCATGCGTGCCGTCGGCGGCGGTATATTCAAGGCGATAGGTGTTCGGCTCGAGCACCGCCTGCGAGACCACGTGATAGTTCGTGACCGCCAGTCCGTCGGCCGAGACCAGGAAAGCCGACCCGTAAGATGATTGCTGGCTGGCTCCCGCAACCAGGGTGCGGATTTGCAGGAGGCGCGGCGGCGCCGTCGCATAGACCACTTCGGCGCCAGAGATCTGGCCGGGCGCGGCTTGCGCAGCCGCGCAACCGATTGCAAAGAACACCAGCAGCCAGACCCCGCGTCTTCCGATTGCAAACCAAGCTGTCACGACGTCACCACAAGCCATTCAACCGGCGGCCACTTTTTCAATTCCATCCCGCCAGCAAGCCGAGCGGGACGAGAACGCGGCCGCGTAGCCGTTCCGCGCAGCCGTTTAACGAAAACACCGTTTGGTTGCAATAACGCAGCCGAAACCAATCGCGCGCGATCAGTCGCAGGGCGTCATAACGTCTCCACCATCTCGACGCCCGCCACCGCCTTGATCGCACCGGCGATCTGCGGCGACACCTGAAAGCGGCCGTCAAGCTTGAACTCGACCTCGGTCTGCATGTCCAGCCGCAGCACGATCGCGATATCGCCGCTGCCGGACTGGCCGGCCGGCGGCGACAACCGACGTGCGATCGACTCCAGCGGCTTGGTGTCGCGCAGGAATATCCGCAGACCTTTTTGGGTTTTGGCCGCGGCATCGTCCAGCGCCTCGGCATGCAGGACGCGCGCCCGCACGTCCTCGCCTTGCAACTCCGCGCCCAATTGCAGAAGCACGGCCGCCCCCGGCTCCAATATATCGCGATACTGGGCGAGGCCTTCGGAGAACAGCACCGCTTCGAAATGCCCCGTCGGGTCCGACAGCCCGATGATGCCCATCTTGTTGCCGGTCTTGGTGCGCCGCTCCATGCGCGAGACCACCGTCGCCGCGACCTTGCCCGCGGTCGCGCCGGTTTTCACCGCGCGCGAAAACTCCGACCATGACTGCACGCGCAGCCGCTTGAGCACCGTTGTGTAATCATCGAGCGGATGGCCTGACAGGAAGAAGCCGATCGCATCATATTCACGCCGCAGCTTCTCGGCCGGCAGCCAGGGTTCGACCTGCGGCAGCATGATGGTCGGCGCATCCGCCGCCCCTCCGAACATGTCATTCTGGCCGGAGGTTGCGGCCTCGTGGCCACGTTGACAGGCGGCCAGGATCGTATCCGCACCGGCAAATACCCGCGCCCGGTTTGGCTCCAGCGTGTCGAAGGCGCCGGCGGCTGCGAGGCTCTCGATGATCCGCTTGTTGATCGCCCGGGGGTTCACGCGAGAGGCAAAATCGGCAAGCGAGGTAAACTGCCCGTCACGGCGCGCCTCGATGATCAGTTCAACCGCCTGCTGGCCGACGCCCTTTAACGCGGCGAGCGCGTAGAAAATCGTCCCGTTGCTGACTTCAAAGACCGCGCCGGAACGGTTGATGTTGGGCGCTTCGACCTTGATCCCGAGCCGTTGCGCCTCGGCGCGAAATTCTGAAAGCTTGTCGGTATTGTTGAGGTCGAGTGTCATCGACGCCGCCAGGAATTCGACCGCGTAATGCGCCTTCATATAGGCGGTGTGATAGGACACCAGCGCGTAAGCCGCCGCATGGCTCTTGTTGAAGCCATAGTCGGCGAATTTCGCAAGCAGCTCGAAAATAGTGTCCGCCTGCCCTTTTGGAACGTTGTTCTTGACCGCACCCGCAACGAACACGGCACGCTGCTTTTCCATCTCGGCGCGGATCTTCTTGCCCATCGCGCGGCGCAACAGGTCGGCGTCGCCAAGCGAGTAACCGGCCATCACCTGCGCGATCTGCATCACCTGTTCCTGATAGATGATGACGCCGAACGTCTCTTTCAGGATCGGCTCCAGGATCGGATGCAGATATTCAGCCTCCTCATTGCCATGCTTGCGCTCGCAATAGGTCGGGATATTGGCCATCGGTCCGGGGCGATACAGCGCCACCAGCGCGATGATGTCCTCGAAGCGATCGGGCCGCATGTCGACCAGTGCGCGCCGCATGCCCTGGCTTTCCACCTGGAACACCCCGACCACGTCCCCCCGCGCCAGCATCTGGTAACTCGATGCATCATCCAGCGGCAACGTTGCCAGGTCGACATCGACGTTGCGCTGCTTGAGCAGCTTTACGGCGACATCGAGCACGGTGAGCGTCTTCAATCCCAGAAAGTCGAATTTGACGAGGCCGGCGGGCTCGACCCATTTCATGTTGAACTGGGTGACCGGCATGTCGGATTTGGGATCGCGGTAGAGCGGCACGAGTTCGCTCAGCGGACGGTCGCCGATCACGATGCCGGCGGCGTGGGTGGAAGCATGGCGCGTCAGGCCTTCGAGACGCTGTGCGATGTCGAAGGCGCGCGCCACCACCGGATCCTCGTCGCGAAACGCCTGCAGCTTGGGCTCGCTTTCGATCGCAGCCGCGAGCGTCACGGGCGCTGCGGGATTTTGCGGCACCAGCTTGGTCAGCTTGTCGACCTGCCCGTAGGGCATTTGCAGCACACGCCCGACGTCGCGCAGCACGCCGCGCGCCTGAAGCGTTCCGAAGGTGATAATCTGGGCGACCTGATCGCGCCCATAACGTTTTTGCACGTAATCGATCACTTCGCCGCGGCGGTCCTGGCAGAAGTCGATGTCGAAGTCAGGCATCGACACGCGTTCCGGATTGAGGAAGCGCTCGAACAGGAGCCCAAAGCGGATCGGATCGAGATCGGTGATCGTAAGCGCATAGGCTACCAGCGAACCCGCGCCGGAGCCGCGGCCGGGCCCGACCGGAATACCTTCGGCCTTCGCCCATTGGATGAAGTCGGCGACGATCAGGAAGTAACCCGCATAGTTCATGCGGGTGATGACATCGAGCTCAAAGGCGAGTCGCGCGCGATAGTCCTCGTCGGAGCTTCCCTGCGAAAGGCCGTGAACCGCTAGGCGGTTGCTCAGACCCGCTTCGGCCTGACGGCGCAACTCGGCTGCCTCCTCGTTGGCCGCGTCCGTCGCCTTGGCGCCGGCGCCGACCGTGAAACGCGGCAGAATCGGCTTGCGTGTCTGCGGACGAAACGCGCAGCGCTCGGCGATTTCGACGGTGGAGTTCAAGGCCTCGGGAATGTCGGCAAACAGAACCGCCATTTCGGCGCGCGTTTTGAAACGATGCTCCGGCGTGAGCTGCTCGCGCTCGGTTTCGGCGATCAGACGGCCGCCGGCAATACAAAGAAGCGCGTCGTGGGCCTCGTAATCGTCTGCGGTGGCGAAATACGGCTCGTTGGTAGCCACCAGTGGCAGGCCCTTGGCGTAGGCCAGATCGATCAGGGCGGCCTCGATGCGGCGTTCTTTCTCGATGCCATGCCGTTGCAGTTCGACATAAAGGCGATCGCCGAACAACGTGGCGAGGCGCTCACTGCGCGACGTTGCCAGCGCCGCCTGATCCGCCGATAGCGCCAGCGAGACTGGACCGTCCGGGCCACCCGTCAGCACGATCAGGTCGTCGGCATAATCTTCCAGCCAACCGAACTTGATGTGCGGGGCCTGGTGAACCGGCGTTTCCAGAAACGCGCGGGAATTAAGGTGCATCAGATGGCGATAGCCGCGCTCGCGCGCGGCCAGCAGAACGATCCGCGACGGCGCCGCCGCCATCGCATTGCGGGCATTCGGATCCTGATCGCCAAAATCGACGGCGAGTTCGCAGCCCACGATCGGCTGGATGCCATAGCCGGCCATCTTGTCGGAGAATTCGAGTGCACCGAACATGTTGTCGGTGTCGGTCAACGCCAGCGCCGGCTGACGGTCGGATTTGGCCAGTTCGCCGAGACGGGCGATCTTGATGGAGCCCTTCAGTAGGGAATAGGCCGAATGGACGTGGAGATGGACAAATCCAGGATTGGACGGCGCCACGGGCTTCGACATGTCGTTCGGCTACTCAGCGGTTATGGAGGGATCCGAGCCGCCTCAGGGCGACTCGCTGCCTGCCATCGTGACGGCTCCGACTGCCTAAGTCCACGAAGCCCTCCCCCCTCGCCTGCCGCTGTCAGCCTTTTCCCCAAGGGCCTCTGGCGGGTTGAGCCGGTGCGCCGGACGCTTCCGGAAACCCGCCTCAGAGGCTACAGATTGGGGATCACAGATTGGGAATTACTTGCGCCCAAATCGCGATCATCCCGACAAACAGCCCGATCGACGCCAAAGCCGCGGCTTCCTCAACAAAAACCCTCAACATCATCGCCTCCCTGTTTAAGAACGTACAGAGAACATAGTTCCCTTTTTGTTCTCAGGCAAGCGGCAGGTTGCAGGATCAGTTGAGAAATAAGCTGATAGTTAATTTCGAGGGGGAAGCGGTTGCGGCCCCAAGACTGCCCGACGGATTATTTAGCGTAACCCTGCGATCTCAACCAGGTGATCTTGCGCTCTCCGGCCAACCACTCGTCGACATCGGCCTTGCTCACGAGGCCTTTGATGTAGCGAACTTCAGTTCCGGGACAGTGGGCTTCAATTTGCCAATCGCCCTCGGCGATGCGCTTGCAGGAAAAGGTGACGCGGGGAGATTTTTTCATCGTGTCTATATGCACCGTGAGTCGGCCGATTTCCAGAGCAAGTCTGCCGCGCATTTTGATGCGGGGTATATCGGTTGCCGAGCGGAAGGTGATTATCAAGACCATCACCCAAGGATTGGCAAGCACAAAAAGCTATTAAAATTTAAGGGGTAAACTGGCGCTCACTGGCATCGATCCTGCTTTTTATCTTCGCGAATGAAAGCCGGTGGGGAAGCGACAATTCGCATCGACCCGGCTAAAGCAGGGAAGAAGCCGGCCGATGGATGGGGAAGCGACCGGGCCTGATGTGGCGGAGGATGACGCAAAGCCGGCGCCATCAAGGGACGGTGATTCCGCGTCCCCTGCTCCCGCGGTCGCGGCTGGACCGAGATCCAGATCCGGCGGCATCCGCCGCGTGCCCAAACCGCGATTGACCGGCCTGCTCGATTCGCCCGGGCGAAACCTCACCCTCGGCATGATTTTTGTCGCGGCAGTGATGGTCTCAGCCACCATTGCCTATATGGCCGCAGGCTGGAGCTTTCGCGACGCCATCTACATGGTCGTCATCACCGTCTACACCGTCGGGTTCAACGAAGTCCGGCCGATCAATACCCCGGCGCTCAACGCCATCACCATGGCGCTGATCGTACTCGGCTGTACCGGCGTCATCTTCCTTACCGGCGCGTTGGTCCAATACATCACACTCAGCCAACTCACGAAAACCATGGGGCGCAAGCGCATGAAGGCACAGATCGATCAGCTCGCCGATCACGTCATCATCTGCGGCTTCGGCCGCATTGGCGTGCCGCTCGCCAAATCGTTGAGCGACGCGCACGCGGGCTTTGTCATCGTCGAGAAAGACGAAGCCCGGATCAATCAGGCCACCGAGGCCGGTTATCTGTGCCTTCAGGGCGATGCCGCCAGCGAGACGGTGCTCTATGCTGCCGGCGTGATGCGCGCGCGGGTGCTGGTTTCCGCGCTGCCTACCGACGCGGTCAATGTCTTCATCACCTTGAGCGCACGTGCGCTGAATTCCGAGCTGACCATCATCGCCCGCGGCGAGGAGGCAAGCACCGAGAAAAAGCTGTTGCAGGCCGGCGCCGACAAGGTGGTGTTGCCGACTCATATCGGCGCCGAGCGGATGGCCGACATGATCCTGTTTGAGGAATCGACCCGTCTGATCGACAGCCTCGAGCGCGCTCATGGATTCCAGCGTGCATTGCGCACCTTCGGCATCGAACTCGAGGTGGTCACGGCGGTCCAGCACAGCGCCGCCATCTCGATGACCGTCAGCGCCATCGAACGCCAGGCACGCGCCGCCTTTTTGGTGGTGCAGATCAACCGCAGCGACGGCGACGTACATACCAATCCGCCGCCCGACACGGTCGTGCGCGAAGGCGATGGCGTTGTCGTCATTGGCCGCTCCGGCCGAGGCGAGGCCCTTGCGGCTCTGTTCGAGCCGCGTCGCCGAGCCGGCGTGCGTGGCTAAGCTTTCCCAAAGATGTCTTGCGATGATTTGCTGGCGCCAACAAAAAACCCCGGCCAAGCGGGCCGGGGTTTTCGCAAGAGCGAGAGAGTTGGCTCAGTAACGTGCGCTCACCGGGCCGCCGAACTTGTAGTTCAGGCGCGCCGTGACGACATCGACATCCTGTTTGATGTTGTCGGCGATAAATCCGTCGTTGACGTCCTTCGTACCCATGAACAAGTGATCGTACTGGACGCCAACCGACCAGTTCGGGAGGAAGGCATATTCGAAGCCGGCGCCGATCGCAGCACCCCAGCGGCTATTGTTGATCGTATCAGTCCCCAGGCCTACCGTCGTCGAGGTGTACTTGTTGTCGGTGACCGCCCCACCGCCATTCACGTAGAACAACGCACGGTCCACGGCGAAGCCGATCTGGCCGGTGAACAGGCCGAAGCCTTGAACCTTGGTTTGATTGGTCGTGTTGGCGAATACCAAGCTGGAATTGCTGCCGCTGAAATCAGCCCAGTTGCCCTGCGCTTCCAAGCCGAACACGAAAGAATTCATCTGCCAGCGGTAACCGAACTGACCGCCGACGGTGCCGCCGGTCGTCTTATGGCTGCCTTCATCGCCAGCTCCGCCATCATCGGTCCAATCGACAGTGCCGGTCGCGCCGCCGCCGTTGATACCAACATAGAAGCCGCTCCAGTCGTAGGCGGCCTCAACAATCGCTGGCGCCTTTGAATAGGTTGCGGGCGCTCGAGCGGGAAGATCTGCCGCGATGGCCGGTGCAGCGGCGCCAACCGCGATCGTTGCCGCCGCGAAAATGATAACTTTCTTCATATCCAAATTCCTGCTTTCGAAGCTGTGTTTGCCCCAAGGCCCCAAGCGAACTCATACCAGTGTTCGCTCAGATTGCTGTAACTTGTCTGCAACATCAACGAAGAAATCCTCATTACAGAAAATTTAAGAAAGCCCTATGGAACAAGGGTTTCTTGAAATACCCGGACATAAAAAGCGCGCCACATTTATGCCCCAAAGTTGACGCGGCTGGTTCCACTCCAACAGAAACGCGCTCGTGAGGCCGTTTGACCCTCACGCGCGTCGACTTACCCGATATTTGAGTCGGGGTCAGGTTCTTAAACCGACTTTTAAGGTGACTTGGGCTGCGCTTCGAAGGTCCGTTCCGGCTGAACCGTGAGGCGGATCGCGACATCGGTGGAACCGTCGAGCTTTTCCAGAACCTCATTGCACAGCAGGCACCGGTACTCGCCCTTGACGCCTGGCCGGGAAGTCAACTCGATGCGGCGATAGCCGGCCTGACAGGTGGGACAGGTGATATCTGACTTTTTCATCGGGGGATCATGCCGTGGCTAGCGGTCGCTTTCCAGTCCGGCCGGATCACATCTTGCGATCTTGCTTGGAACACTCGTCTTTTTTTGGAAACGTTCGCGGAGGCTGAACGTCTATCGGGCCGGGCCTTTTCAGTCCAGCTCGACTACCTCGCCATTGACGAGCGACACCCGCCGGTCCATGCGGCCGGCCAATTGCATGTTGTGGGTGGCAATCAGCATCGCTACGCGCGTCGCCTTCACGAGCTGCATCAGGGCCTGAAAGACATGATCGGCTGTATTCGGATCGAGATTGCCGGTGGGTTCGTCAGCCAATAACACCCGCGGCGCATTGGCCACCGCACGCGCGATCGCCACCCGCTGCTGCTCACCACCGGATAGCTCTGCGGGGCGATGTTTGATCCGATCGCCGAGCCCGAGATAGGCCAGGATCTCGGTGGCGCGCTTGACGGTCTCGGACCGCTTCAGCCCGCGGATCATCTGCGGCAGCATGACGTTTTCCAGCGCCGAAAATTCCGGCAGCAGCCGATGCGACTGATAAACAAAGCCGATTTCGGTGCGGCGGATCTGGGTCCGGTCGACATCCGACAGGCCCGAGGTTGGCGCACCCCCGACATAGACCTCGCCATCATCGGGGGTCTCTAACAGGCCGGCAATGTGCAGCAGCGTCGATTTCCCGGTGCCCGACGGCGCCACCAGCGCGACCGATTGCCCAGCCCACAATGCCAGCTTGGCACCGTTGAGGATGGTCAGCGGCGTGGCACCTTGCATGTACTGTCGTTTGATCTCGTGGAGATAAACGACCGGTACCTCCTCCGCCACCGCCCCCTCAGTCATCTGTCCCTCACTCGTACCGCAGCGCTTCGACCGGGTCGAGGCGGGCAGCACGCCAGGATGGATAGAGCGTGGCCAGGAAAGACAACGTCAGCGCCATGATCACAACGGCGCTGGTTTCGCCGAAATCGACTTCGGCCGGTAATTTGGAAAGAAAATAAAGCTCGGGTGGAAACAGTTCGGTGCTGGTGAGCCAGGACAGAAACTGCCGGATCGATTCGATGTTCAGGCAGATCAACATCCCGACGAAGAATCCGGTGAACGTGCCGACCACGCCGATCGACGCTCCGGTGATGAGGAAGATGCGCATGATCGCGCCCTGCGAGGCGCCCATGGTGCGCAGAATCGCGATATCACTGCCCTTGTCTTGCACCAGCATGATCAGGCCTGAAATGATGTTCAGCGCCGCGACCAGCACAATCATGGTCAAGATCAGGAACATCACATTGCGCTCAACCTGAAGCGCGTTGAAGAAGGTCGAGTTCCGCTGCCGCCAATCGACCAGGAACACGGGCCGTCCGGCCGCCTCCGTCACGCTCTTGCGAAAGGCGTCGATCCGGTCGGGATTCGTGGTGAATACCTCGATCGCCGAGACGTCGTTGTTACGGTTGAAATAAGCCTGCGCCTCGGCGAGCGGCATGAACACAAAGCTTGCGTCATATTCCGACATGCCGATCTCGAACACGGCCGTGATCCTGTAAGGCTTGATCCGCGGCGTCGTGCCGAACGGCGTCACCGCCCCCTTTGGCGAAATCAGTGTGATCATGTCACCAGCATGCAGCGACAACGTATCGGCCAACCGGCGGCCTATTGCTACGCCCTGCCCCTCGTCAAAACCCTCCAGCGAGCCCTGCTTGATGTTCTTGGCAATCGAGGTGAGGTTGTTGAGGTCGTCGGCGCGGATACCGCGGATGAATACGCCCGAGGCATTGTAAGGCGAGGATGCCAGCCCCTGCCCGTCCACCACGGGGGCGGCAAGCCGAATGCCCTGGACCTGGTTGATACGGTCGGCAACGTCCTTCCAGTCGGTCAACGGCGATTCCATCGGTTGCACCAGAAGATGACCGTTGAGGCCGAGAATCTTGTCGAGCAGCTCCTTGCGAAAGCCGTTCATCACAGCCATCACGATAATCAGCGTCGCCACCCCGAGCATGATGCCGAGGAACGAGAAACCGGCGATAACTGAGATGAAGCCTTCCTTGCGGCGCGCCCGCAAATAGCGTCCGGACAGCAGCCACTCGAAGGGCGCGAAAAGTTTGGTTTGAACGGGCTCGCTCATGGCTTGGTCCATGTCCGATTTTCACACGATTCGGGCTAATTGTGGCCACGACGGCGGCTCGCCCCGCAGTGGATATCTCAAATTAAGAGAGCCGCCCCGGATTAGGTCAGCTTCGCCAGCACCTCGGCTGGCCCCAGATTTTCGCGCGTGCCGTCGCTGCGGCGCTTGAGTTCGAATTTGCCTTCGGCAAGTCCTTTCGGACCGACAAGGATCTGCCAGGGGATACCGATGAGATCGGCTGCGGCGAATTTCGCGCCCGCACGCTGATCGGTGTCGTCATAGAGGACTTCAACGCCCCTGGCCGTCAGTTCGCGGTAGAGCTGTTCGCATGCGCCGTCCGTATCGGCCGAGCCCTGCTTTAAATTCAGGATCACCGCCTTGAACGGAGCCACCGCCTCAGGCCATTTGATGCCGGCCTCGTCGTGGCTGGCCTCGATGATGGCGCCCAGCAGCCTTGAAACGCCGACACCGTAGGAGCCGCCGTGAATGGTCACTTCAGTACCGTCGGGCCCTGCCACCAGCGCTTTCATCGGCTCGGAATATTTGGTGCCGAAATAAAAGATCTGGCCGACCTCAATACCTCTGGTGTGCACGCGCTTGTCCGCTGAGACTTCGCGCTCGAAACGCGCGGCGTCATGAACGTCCTCGGTCGCCGCATAAACCGATGTCCATTGCTGGATGATGGGCGTGAGATCGCCGTCATAGTCGACATCCTCGCCGGGCACCGGAAGATCGAGCACGTCACGATCGCAATAGACGCCGGACTCGCCGGTCTCCGCCAGCACGATGAACTCGTGACTGAGATCCCCGCCGATCGGGCCGGTCTCGGCGCGCATCGGGATCGCCTTCAATCCCATGCGCGCGAAGGTGCGCAAATAAGCAACGAACATTCTGTTGTAAGCGCGCCGCGCGCCGGCCTCATCGAGATCGAACGAATAGGCATCTTTCATCAGGAATTCGCGTCCGCGCATCACGCCGAAACGCGGCCGCTGCTCATCACGGAACTTCCACTGGATGTGATAAAGGTTGAGCGGCAGGTTTCGATACGACTTGACGTAGGCGCGGAAGATCTCGGTGATCATTTCCTCGTTGGTCGGCCCGTACAACAATTCACGTTTGTGGCGGTCGGCGATGCGCAACATTTCGGGACCGTAGGCATCGTAGCGGCCGCTCTCCCGCCAGAGATCGGCGAGCTGTAAGGTCGGCATCAACAGTTCGAGCGCGCCGGCGCGGTTCTGCTCTTCGCGCACGATCTGCTCGATCTTCTTCAACACCCGCAGGCCCAGCGGCAGCCAGGCATAGATGCCGGCGGCTTCCTGGCGGATCATGCCGGCGCGCAGCATCAAGCGATGCGAAACAATCTCCGCCTCTTTCGGATTCTCCTTGAGGATGGGAAGAAAGAAACGCGACAGTCGCATGGGCTAGCCTTAAGAGAATCGGTCCGGGTTGCGGGGTTGTGGGCAGTGAAACCGGATCGGTTGCAAAAACACAAGGGCGGAAAGCCGATAAAAGCCTTCGTGTCTTCTAAACCGCCACGTTTGCGAAGCCAATTCAGGCCGTTTTGCGGCCGGCTCTACCTTACATTTTGACGTCCGGCATCGAAGCGCCGCCGGTTCATTTGACCAAAATCGGCGCTTCAACATCGACCTTGTCGGTGTCCGAGATCAAAATACCAAGGCCGAGCATCCAACGGCCCTGAGCCGGCAAAGACGTTTGGACTTGCCACTCGTTATCGCCGGTTTTGGTGGCGGGAATGGTCTGCGCCTCCACGCCTGTTTTCGTGCTGGAGAGCCTTACCGACACCGCCTTTGCCTGCAGCGGGCGTTCGTCCACCGTCTCAAGCTGGATCGTGATATTGACCGGGCCCGCAACGCCCGGCGAAACGGTGACATTCGCCATCGCCTTGCCGGTGTGAAGGTGGGTGAAGAAATTCTCGTCTTCGCTGGCGGCAGCCCGTGTTCCCGCCGCAACCAGCGAAGCCAGACACAGCGCACCCAACACGGAGCGAGCGAAATGATCCTTCGCCATGCCGGTCACATCTTCATGCCCGGAGCCATCTTCATGCCGTCGCCACCGCCAGGCCCCTGCGCTCCGATGCCTTGCACATCGAGCGTGATCGCAACCTTGCCGGCTTTCTCAAACTCAAGCGTGACCGGCACCTTGTCGCCCTGCTTCAGCGGGCTTTTCAGATCCATGATCATTAGGTGATAGCCGCTCGGCGCGAGCTTGACGGTCTTGCCGGGATCGATGGTCAAGCCCCCCTCCACCGGGCGCATTTTCATGACGCCGTCAGCCATTGTCATCTCGTGGACCTGCACTTTGGCGGCGACGTCGGCCGAGCCACCGATCAAGCGGTCCGGCGTGGCGCCCTTGTTTTCAATCGTCAAATAGCCGCCACCAACCTTCGCCCCGCCGGGCGTCGCACGGCTCCAGGCTTGCGTGATGACGAGATCGCCAGCCTTGACCTCGTCGGCGCGAACCGGCGCCGCCAGAAGAACTGCCGCGAGCGCGATGCCCGAGAGCGCGTTGATGATCTGTTTCATGAGATATTCCATGTCTGCCGGTTTTTCTTTTCGTGCCCGCGGCCGGGGTTGCCACACCTGACCCGCCTACTATACTGACGGTGGCGGTTCGATGGCGCCGTTGGCCGCACCTGCTCGAATCTATCTTGGAGCAGGTGTGAGCTTAACGCCGTCCCGGACTCTGGATAGCAATTCAAGCTCTGTGAGCATGCAAACCGGACCAAATCAAGCAAGTTCGAAGCGGCGACCGTTCTGGCGAAGGCTGGTCGGCGTCATCGCGATCTATGCTTTGGTCATGCAACCACTGCTGCTGACGGTCGCGGGAAGCCAGCTCGCCCAGGCGTCAGTCCTCGATGAAGTGACGTTCTCTCAGCTTTGCCTGCATAACGCGGACGGCAGCCCGGTTGCGCCGGCGGACCAAAGCAAACATCCCGCCCACCAACATTGTCTGCAATGCTTTTCCGGCGCATTTGTTCTTCTTGATGCCCCGCAATCCGTAACCGTTGCGTCCGTTGACGGAGAGTTCCGCAGGTTACGTCAATTCGGGCGGGCGTTACGCCTGTCTTCGGCATCCCAGTATTCGGTCGCCCGTCCAAGAGGTCCTCCGCTCAGCGCGTGATGCAGTCCGGCCCATGTGGGCCATTCAACCTTGCGTTCACGTCTTCTGACCGGAGAAATCCCGATGTCTCGACACTTGCTGCCTACGCTTGCGCTGGCGGGTTCTGCCGCCCTGTTTGCCACCGATGCCTTCGCCCACTGCTTTGTCGGCGCCCGTTTCTTTCCTGCCACGCTCGCAACCGACGACCCCTGCGTCGCCGATGAAATGTCGCTTCCAACCGTGGCCTGGTCGCAGACCTCGGATGTGCCGCCTGCCTCAATGTGGAATCTCGAATTCGACTTCTCCAAGCGGATCACCGAGAATTTCGGCGTGACGGTCAGCCAGGACTGGACGTCGATTCGTCAGGCCAACGGCACGCTGATGCAAGGTTTCGGCAATTTCGAAACCACGTTCCAGTACCAGATCCTCAAGGATCGCGCGCATGAGCTGGCCATCCTCTCCGGCGTGATTGTCGATTGGGGACGCACCGGCTCGACCGGATCGGGCTTTGCCACCGACTATAGTCTCCTGACGCCGACGCTTTATGTGGGCAAGGGCTTTGGCGATCTACCTTCGAGCTTTGGCTGGTTCCGCGCGTTCGCCGTAACCGGACAGGTCGGCTACCAGATTCCAACGAACTCTTTCGACTTCACCCAGAACGCCTTCATTCCCCAGCAACTCGTCTACGGGGCCTCGCTGCAATACAGCATGCCCTACCTGAAATCCGAGATCGTCGATCTCGGACTACCCGATTTTATCAATCACGTGATTCCGATCGTCGAGTTGAGCCTGAGCACGCCGGTCGCCAACAATTTCGGCAATCCCTACACCACCACCGGCACCGTCAACCCCGGCGTCATCTATATCGGAAGTACTTACCAGATCGGGCTCGAGGCGATGATCCCGGTCAACCGCGCCAGCGGAACGGGGGTTGGTGTTCTCGGCCAGTTGCACCTTTATCTCGACGACATGTTCCCGTCGACCATCGGGCAGCCGCTCTTTGGCGGCACGACCACTCCCCGCAAAATGACCTTTTGAGGCACACCATGCGCATCCTCACTCTCGCAACGACCGCCTTTCTCGCCTTTACGGGCGCCGAGGCCGCCTACGCCCACGCCTTTCTCGATCACGCCGAGCCACGCGTCGGCAGCACGGTGCCGTCAGCGCCCAAGGAAGTCGTCCTTGTCTTCACTCAGAAGGTGGAAGCAGCCTTCAGCTCCGTCGAAGTCAGTGATGCCAATGGCGCGCGCGTCGATCAGGGCAAACCGCAGGTCAGCGCAACCACCATGCGCATCAGCCTGAAGCCGTTGCCGCCGGGAACGTACAAAGTCCACTGGCAAATTCTGTCGGTGGACACGCATACGACCGAAGGTAACTTCACCTTTCAGGTCGGGAAATGAGGTGATGCGGGCGGCTTAAGCCCGTTTCAGCCGGCGCGCGCTTCGCGTGGCGCGCTGGCCTCTCGTTCACTCGGATTCAGCTCCCCATGGAGGGCATGTTGATCAATCCGCTTGTTATCGTGCGGGATTTTCACCTGGCGTCGACGGTGATCGTCGCGGGCATTATCTTTTTTGACCTCTTCGTCGCCTCTCCGCTCTGGCGAACGATGCCGCCATTCCGCGCAACGCAGGCCCGCTTTCGATCGGCGGCCGGAAAACTTCTCTGGATCAGCCTTGCAGTGTCGATGGCCTCCGCGCTGGCGTGGTTGTGCCTGTTGGCCATGCGGATCGGCCGGAAAGACCTCAGTGACGTCGTCAGCGATGGCACCGCCTGGCTGGTGTTGTCGCAGACGCAGTTCGGCTTCGCCTGGCAGATAAGGTTGCTGCTTGGCGGTCTGCTGGCGGCATGCCTGTTGCCGCGAAACCCAAGCAGTAGTCGGCTCTCCAATGGCCTGGCCATCCTTGCCGGTTTGTTGGCAGGCGCTTATCTCGGTTCTCTCGCGTTTGCGGGCCACGGAGCGGAAGGATTGGGCGTCGAGCAGAACATCCATCTGGTCGCGGATTTTCTGCATCTGGTCGCAGCCGGTCTGTGGTTGGGGGCTCTCATCCCTCTGGTGCTGTTGCTCGCCTATCTCAGGCGTTTCAAGGAGGACGGCTGGATACCGGCCGCGGGCCGTGCGGCGAGTTGTTTCTCCACGCTTGGCATTCTCGCTGTCGGGGTTTTGCTGGCCAGCGGGACCATCAACGCCGCTTTCCTGCTGGGCGGGATGCACAGCCTGGTCGACAGCAGCTACGGCCGCCTGCTGCTGTTCAAGATCGTGCTGTTCGCAGCCATGGTGTGTCTGGCTGGAATTAACCGGCAATCCCTTCTGCCACGCCTGTCCGATGGCGTCGAAACGGGGCCTGCCGCCGACGCGCTCCGAAGACTCGTTCAGAGTGCACTGGTCGAAATCGCGTTGGGACTGGCGATCGTCTGCGTCGTCGGTTTGCTCGGCATTATGCCGCCGGCAAATGAGATGGCCGCCCACCTGCATTGAGGGGCGATTGCACCCTGCACCGGTCGCGCCAAGCGCAAGGCGTTTAATAGACTACTGAAATACCTCAATTTGAGTTCCGAATGCCGAAATTCCATTCATTTCACAGCATGCTTCAATTTTGAACATTCGTTGCCGGAATAGATGACACAGGTGGAATTATGGTCTACGAATGCACCCCTCAGACAGGCTGCGAGGCCAAAGTCTGGTGGTCCAAGTCTCGGGAGGAGCCCTGACGCGCACAAGCAGCGTCGCCCCGTCAATTAAGAACAATCATCGATACGGGAAAACAGGGTCGACACAATTTTGGAGCAGGGCTTACAAAGCCCTGCTCTTTTTTCATTGTCCATCGCGCGGAATTTTGTGAGCGACATCGCTCGCGCTTCGCATCATCGAGGACAGAAATGCCGCCGCTGTTTTCGATGATGGGATTTCGCGGGGTGGCGAGATCAAGTCGCCGGCGCAAATTATCGATCAAACGAACCAAGGCGTGCTCCAGCCCTGGCCAGCTTAGAAAACTAAGCTACCGTGCCACCCGGCTTGATTGCTTGCGCAGACTGACAAGGGGGGAGCCATGAGGAGGGAAATTCACTCAGCGATTGATTTTTATGAGCGCCATCCGATTTCGTCCGAAATAATCCTGGCCAAACTCGATGCAAGTCGTGGGCATCTTAATGAGATCGCCCCCGAGGAATTGTTTCCACACGACCAGGATCATTACGGTGGACTGGCCGCAAATGACGCACTGGCGGAACGAGCGGCGATCGGTAAGGGCACTCGCGTCGTCGATTTTTGTGCGGGCTTGGGCGGCCCGGCACGATACCTGGCGCATCGTTATGGCGCAGATGTCACTGGCATAGAATTGACGCTAGCGAGGGTCAAAGGAGCCGGAGAGTTGACGCGCCGAGTGGGCTTGCAGAATAGCGTTCGCGTCATTGAAGGTGACGTCATGCGGGTTCCGCTTCCCGACGCCAGTGTGGACGTGGTTGTAAGTCAGGAAGCCCTTCTTCACGTTCCCGATAAAGCGCGCACGTTGGCTGAGGCTTTTCGAATTTTGAAGCCCGGCGGGCGGATCGCCTTCACCGACTGGATTGCTCATCGTCCTATGTCCGATGCCGACAAGGAATTGATGTGGCAAGGCATGGCAGTCGCAGATTTATATAACCTGCAGACCTACGCCGAGCTGATCAAAAAGGCCGGCTTTACCGTCGGTCTGGTCGAGGATTTAACCGCCGATTGGGGCAGCATTCTCAAGCAACGGCTCGCCATGTACATAAAGCTTCGCGCAGAGACGCAACAGGCGGGCACCTCTGCCGGCCATGATGCGTTTTATGAGAGCTACGTTCGCTTCGTTGATTTGGTCAACGAAGCTGTTCTCGGCGGCGGACGCTTTGTAGGCGAGAAGCCAGAGTAATTGCGGCCGGGCGAAACTCTAGGTCGTCGGGCAGCCCGGAACGGGCGTGTTGTAGGTGTACTTTTCGTTTTCGAATTGCACAGCCATGCTGCCGTTCGAACACGGGCTCACCGACCCCGTGGCAAAAACGTACCACTCAACACCCTTGCCAAATTGTCCCAGCGATTGGCTGAACGCAGCTTTAACCGTGGCGAGCGAGCCAACAAGGGCCGGTGACATGGCCGCCAGATCGAGCAGCTGCAAAGGCTCGCTCTTGGAGCCCGTGACTTGCGGTGCGCCGGCGCGATCAAACGTAAAAGTCGCCTCCTTGGTCGTATGAGCATGAACGACACCGACGACGACGTATTTGTCGAGCATGTCCCGGGCTGCCTGACTGGTGGCCGAAGGCGGGATTAACGGAGACGCCAGCCAAAACACCAACACGAAATCACCGCCGCCGCGATTGTCGTTGATGACCAGATAGTCCGCAGCGTTGGGCGTGTTTCTTGGCCAGGGTCTCGACTGCAGGGCGGCTGTGGTCAACAAAAGGACCATGAACGAAATAAAGAGCCACTTGGCGCGTTTGAAAACCGCTTGCATTTTACCCTTCCTTTTCAATTCCATCGACGAATTGGTAACGCTGCATTGTTCGCGCGATCCGGACGATGCGGTTTTCTTGTTACAAAACAACTACAGAATACCGCCTCGAACCTCACTCCCGTTCGAGGAAATTCGAGCCGATATTCGCCTGTTTCCTGATCGGATCGAAATCGCAAAAAACGCCGTCAGCCAACAGCGTGTAGCTCGCGACGATGTTGTATTTGTCTGTTTTCACCGAGTTGAGGCCAATAACACGGGTATTGGTACCGCCGTTCCATTTGAACGGCGTCGTGCTTGGCGCCTTTTCGCAAGCCGCGACGGCTTCCGCGAACGCATAGCCCTCGACGAAGGCCTTCAGCATTTGAACCTGAGTATTGCTTCTCCAAAGAAAATACGAAGCTGCCGCCAAACCGGCAATCGTAAGGAGCAAAAGTCCGGCAATGATCCGCTGAAACGACATCTTCTCTCCCCAACACGAATGGCGTGCCGTACTGAACCCTCAGAACGGAAAGCCCATCATTTTCGACAATCGTTCGATGTTCAAAAAACCCTCGTAATAAGCGGCCATGCCGGCGGCATAAATCACGGCCGACAGCAGCGTGGTCCAGATCAGCTTGCGGCCCATCCTGGTCGTGATCGGTGCGCCCGGATCCGTGCCGGGACTGCCGCCGCCGTCTTCATGCAGGCTGCGCACGCCGAACGGCAGTGTCACAAACAGCACGATCCACCACAAGACGAAGTAGATCGCAAACCCGGTTGAGATGGCATAGGCCATGGGATTAAGCCTGCTCGATTTCGACAAGCGCGCCGGAAAAATCCTTCGGGTGCAGGAAGAGCACGGGCTTGCCGTGCGCGCCTATCTTGGGAACGCCGTCGCCGAGCACCCGCGCCCCCGCCTTGATCAGCCGGTCGCGCGCGGCAATGATATCCGGCACGTCGTAGCAGACGTGGTGAATGCCACCGTCGGCGTTGCGCTCCAGGAATTTGGCGATCGGAGACGCTTCGCCCAGCGGCTGAATGAATTCGATCTTGGTATTGGGCAAGGTGACAAAAACGGTGATAACGCCATGCTCCGGCAATGGCACGGCTTCCGAAATCTCGGCGCCGAAGGCGGCGCCGTAGATTTTGGCCGCCGTTCTCGGCGTCCCTGACGGCGATCGCTACGTGATTCAACCGGCCGAGCATCGCGCTTCTCCCTTACCCCTTATAGCTCGGAGACTTGACGCCCGCAAAAGCCTTCACAAAAGCCTTCACAAAAGCCTTGGGTCTCGGGTCTGTAACTAGACCGTCAGCACATGAACAAAGCACAGAGGCTTCTTGCCCCAATGCTCGTTCACCGAGGCGCGCACGGTCCGGCGCACTGATTCCGCGAGCGCATCCGGATCCCGTCGCCGTGCACGTGGCAACCCTTCGACGGTCGAGACCACGGCATCGAACACGATTTCGTCGATGACCTCTCCGGCCATGTTCTTTTCAGGGATTCCGATCAGCTCGATCTCGGGATCGTCGGCAAGCTCGCCTTTCTCATCGACCGCCAGCGCCACAAAGGCGCAACCGGCGAACGCCATGCGCCGCCGCTCGACCATCTCAATCACAATTAGTTCAAAATCAAACCATTTATGAAGACATGAAATACAATGATATAATTCAATGGGAATTCATAGACAATTATTATAATAATACTCTGAAAGGGATCGGAATTTTGCGTTGGACTCTATTCCACTGCACAAATGTTAGATTTATTATGAGATTAGACGACGATATTCTACTTAATCCTTTTTCACTCAATCAATTCATTAATAATATATTGTATTCAAAGAAAACAATATTTGGAACTCTGGGAGAAGGCTATAAACCTCACAGATCTAATGATTCCAAATGGTATATAAGTCATAAAAGTTATCCACAAGAATATTATCCGAGTTTTATATTTGGGCCGTATCTCATGTCCAGTGACTCAATATTTCCTATTTATAAAGAAATCTTAAATTCTTTGCCAGCGCTAGCATTCGATGACGTCTACATTTCTGGTATTATTGCACAAAAATGTAATATTATTCGAAAAAATACTAAAAAGTTTGTTCGACTCGACTTTATTGGTGTTCGCAAAAATCAAATCACTTCTCAAATGTTTAAAGAAAACGTTTTATTTTCACACGATTTCCGTCATAAGGATTTAGAGACTGTTTGGGATAAGTTATGTAATGGTGCAAAAAAGTTTAAAGATGCCAATAATTTGAATGGCTGGGTTTAAAAGCTACCACTAATAGTAGTTTTTAAACACTCACTATCCTAAATTATTACTAAAAGTTAATACTTTACATATTATATAAAATTAGTTAATAACAAATGTTCCGAATATCACAAGTTGTTTAGCAGAAGTACCAATTGCTGACTCATTCAGAACTCCTCTTTAGAGAACCCATTGTATTTAACTTAGAAGTCATTCGGTTTAATACTGTACACAAAATTGTTTGTCTTTCGATTCTACAAAATAGAAACGATTTTCTGTCTACAGATCCTTACTCTCTGTTATGAGCGGTTGACGGAATCACTTTCTCTTTTATTTGTTTGATATCTTGTGCACTGATTTGAGTGTTAATACCGTACGGACGCAAATGATATAACAAGTACTCGAGAACATACATCATATTGGGGTTCACGTAATGAAACAAAATGGCTGTATCACTACAACAGCCCATTCCTTCTTCTGATGGGTAATAAATGTATTTTCAATACCAGAACAATAAAATTGTCTCTAATTTGAGTTCATAATGTAATGACCAGAGCCTGAATATTCGGGTCGAAATGAGGAGCGCATAGAACAAGAACTTTTCATTTTATCAATTTGTACATAAATTATGATCAAATTATATATTCATATTAAATGAATAAAAATAAAGATAATGTTCAACTTTATCCTAACAAATAATAATATAAATATCGATAGTCTAAATATCAATAAGGAATAAAATCACTGATTAATTTTAATTTGTTTAAAGTGTAAAATTATTAATTATATTAATTTCGATTTTATTTAGTTGAATGAAGCTAAAAATAAAACTATTTTACAACTGATCATAATTATCGCAATAATTAGATTTTTTAATTGAAATATATTTTGAACATAATTTATGTACAAATTGATAAAATGAAAAGTTCTTGTTCTATGCGCTCCTCATTTCGACCCGAATATTCAGGCTCTGGTTATAAATTTAATGTTTACACGACTTTTAGCAGACATCGAGAGAACTAATACTATAGAGAGGTTTTTTTCTTTCATTAATAAAGTGAAACTTATAACTGACTATTATTCATAATAATCTTAACATATGTGTAACTGTAATAACAGACTTAATTAATCTTATCCACACTTATCTGATACAATTAAGTATAAATATCCGGAAACCGTAAAAAATTATTCATTATTAATAATTGTTTTTATAATAAATTAAATGTATTAACACAATTTGATTTGAAAAATTGAATATTATTTAATTTATTTTTAAAGTCCATTAAAAATAAATTAAAAATGAATTTTTTGTTACTTTTATTCATCGCTACTACATTGATATTTCCATATGTAATATCCAATAATTCAATAATATTGGATACAGATATGGATTATGATGATGTCGGAGCGCTTGCTATTCTTCACACTCTAGCAGACAGAGGAAGTGCTCAAATATTGGCGACAGTGGCCAGTAATCAACTATGAAGGAGTGGCCGCAGGTCTCAGTGTTTTCAATACTTATTTCAAAAGACCAGAAATACCTATCGGTGTACCGAAAGGTAAATGCAGTCAATATGCGAGACTATCAACAATGGACTGATGTCATACTTCCTCGATATCCACATAAAATACAAAAAAATTCTGAAGCTTTAGACTCAGTTTTAGTTTATCGACAAGTGTTGGCAAAACAGCCAGACCTTAGCGTTACTATAATTACAATCGGATTCTTAACAAATTTAGCGAATCTATTGTCGACCCCACCCGATAATCACTCGCCTCTCAATGGATTAGAGCTCGTGAGACAAAAAGTCAAACAATTAGTTTCAATGGCCGGTGCGTTCCCTTCTGGTCGAGAGTGGAATATATATCAAGACTCAGCTTCAGCTAAAAAAGTATTTGAGATATGGCCCACACCTATCATTTTCAGTGGTTTCGAAATTGGGAATAAAGTTAAAACAGGTTCAGCTCTCGTTCACAACAATTCAATACATAACAGTCCTGTGAAAGACGTGTTCAATATTTCTGAATCTTTGGCTAAATTGGACTTTGATTATAGTTGGGATGAAACTGCAGTTTTAGTAGGAGTTGAAGGATATGCGCCTTATTATGACATACAGTCCGGTCGTATTAAAGTGGACAGCGATGGCAACAACACTTGGGATAATAATGGCATAGGAATGGCTTATTTGGTTGAGAAATTGCCGGTTGTAAAGGTCGAAACATATCTCAATGAGTTAATGATGCGCTAAATCTTTATAATAAAAACTTTTTCTTGTAACTTTTTCTCTTAAAATAATTATTGAGATTATTAAGTATTAAAATACTAGCTTTCAAATAAAATATTTTGGTTTATCATATAATAGTATTTTCTTAATTAAATTAAGTTTTTTTTGCCACTTCAGGCAAAATTTAATTACCTCTTCTCCGCTCCATTTTTTCTTGTAATTCTTTGATTGAAATTAGACGTCTATTTAAAGAGATTTTTAAGCTAAAAATCTACGAAAATTAAAAGCACAACACTGTATATTGTGCTTAAAAATTGTCTTTAATGGAAACTCACTGAATGCATGTATACCTGTATACGTTTTGTTAGCGGAAACTCTTATGTGTTAGCACTTAACATATGTTTAACCTATTATTAGTTTCTAACTTATAAGTTTTTAATGGCTTTTAGAACTTACAAAAATTTTTAAACCCTTTATTAAAAAGGTCTGAAGTTATTCTGTTCTCTCTCATTACACTATAAACTCAAATTAGAGACAATTTTATTCTATATAAATGAACAGTTTGATGATTTTAATCATAAATTGAGAAATTAATTTTGATGAAGAATTTATGACTGAAATCATAAATGCAGTTTATTTTCCATTATCGATAGGCTGGTCTAAAAAGTGGTTCTCATCCGATATCCAATGAATGGAATGGTATGCTATATCACCTGCAGTTTAAAATATACAAAACAAAAATCAAAAAAATATTCCGATAAAAACCGATACAACTTAAATGAAAAATACAAATGAAATACCATTATGTAACGGACCACGAGCTAAGAATATATAATATTTATTCGTTAGAGTATTGAATTCCAAACCCTTAACTTGTGTTTTATGAGGCTGAGGCCACTTACAAGACACCACATTATCCTTAACATAAGCAGATGCACTATCTAATTCACCAAGAGTCTCAACATCATGATCAACAGTGATCCCATATGCAACTGTAGCTGTATTATTATCCCAAAGTATACATTCAGTGACTAAGTCGTCACCCATTAATCTATCTGAAGAAAGAGCCGCTCCAACCCATCGGCACGGTCGATTGCGATCCTGGGCGGTTCTGCGCCGCGGTTTCGCATTTCCGCTGCTCCAGCCACGGCACCGGCTCCATTTTGACGAATTGCACCTTCAGCACGCCGATCATGTACTGCAAGAATTCCTGCGCGCTGAGCATCTTTCTTGTTCGCCAGACAATCAGGCCGCTTCGTCCTTCTTGGCCAGGGTGGGATTGTTGGACCACGCCCAATCCATGCGCGGCAAGGCCCTTGATCCCGACCAGACCATCGGGGCGCCATAAGACTGGACTGATCCCCATCGTTACCCTTCGTCATCCGTTCTCTTGCCGGTCAGGTCATGCTCCCGGCCAAGCCGCAAATCTCGCCGAAACATCACAAACATAAAACTGCCAAGCGCTGCCACCGTCATCATCCCGCCCAGCTGCACCACGCGCACCACGCGCAGCGACTGCTTGTTGGTCTGCGGATCGTAGTGGTAGCAGTACGTCAAAATATTTGCCACCGGCGAGCCATCTTGTTGCCCGACGCCTCAATCAGTCCCAGCAGTATATCCTTCGGCGAATACTCCACGCCAAGGTAGTACTGCGCGAGATGGCCATCAG
>CAVVZW010000076.1:0-6067 GCA_963752265.1 uncultured Alphaproteobacteria bacterium | reverse complement strand
CCTTTATTGACGCGCCAACGACGATCTCCAGCTTGGTCGATTAGCCAGCGGCTAGCTTGCGCGAGAGGTGTGAAGCGATTGGAGAAAGAGGGCCTGCTCCGGCTTGAATATGGTGGGGTAACCATCCTCGAACTCGAGCGCCTGCGCAGCTATGGCGAATGATGGGAGCTACCTCCCGTGGTAGGCCGGATCCGGTGAGCAATCGACGGCGAATGTCTGGCCTCTCAGGCCTGGGTCTGAAATCCGTGAAATCCGCTCACAGACCTTTGCGGCCTGGAGAAGCTGTTCCTTCGACGCGTTTCGGGCGACAAGCGACGTGAGGTGCTGTCCCCAAAATCCCGAGATGTATTGCTGGAGATCCTGATCGCGTACGAGATCGAGTTTGCTGGCCGCGATTGGCCAGACCTGGGTCGATTGGAAGCCTTTCGCCGCGACGATCAGGTACGCAATGGCCTTGTCCGAATATGCCGGCGTATTGTCGGCGAGCAGCATCGATAAAATAGGTCCCTGGATGAAATTCTCGCTCGCCGGATAGCTCGGTCCGAGCGCCTTCATGATGAGAAGGCTACCCTCGTACTGCCACGCGGCGAGGTCTGAGCGCTCTGCGAAAATTCGTTTCGCGCGTTCGGCAAATTCGTCTGGGCGGGACAACCGATCCCTGAGCAATTTCCAGTAGTTGCTGTTGAGCCTTTTACCAAAGCAATCGTTGCAAATGCCCGGCGTCTCGAGCCGCTGAAGAATCTTCTCAAACAAGACGCTCATCTGTTCGCTACCGAGATCGTTGGCATAGTCGAGAGCCGCAAGCCAGCCTTCGCTATCGTGACCCACCATCGAGGCTGCGATGTCCAAAGAACGGTCGTCCGCGGTCCCTTTGGCTCGCGCTTTGGTCAGCAACGAAATGACGGTTCGAGGGCTTACGTCGGTCAGCTTGGCGAGAGATTGCGCGCGATCAACGGCGTCCTCGGCACTCAGGGGAGGAACTGGAAGCCTGCGCTCCTGGTCCATGGGATAGGGCGGCGTCACGCCGTAGATCGCGCTTTCCATCGTGATCGGTTCGATGTCCTTCAGGCCAAAGCGCACGAGTTCCATAAAGGGTCCGCCGAGCCAGTAAAATCGGGGAAAGGGTTCCAACGCATAACCGAAGCCTTGAAACCATGAGAACAGAGGGCGCTCCTCGCCTCCCGTCCGCAGCCGTGCCTGAGTTTCAGCACAGCAGCCCGCTTCGCGCCGCTCGAAACGTTCGATGACGAGGCCGTCCGGTATCGCGGTCAGATCGCGCGACTTGAAGCACTCGTCAGTACGCCCGGCATTTCGCAACTGGGGAGACGCCTGCTGTTCCTCCAGCGAGCACTCTTCGCCCTTTGCGATGGAGATTTCCTCGATGTTGATGATCTTGTGCGTCGAACCGTCACGCTTCACCTTGACGAGCCTGTCGACATGGCCATCGGCAATGATTTTCCGATCGGCCATTTGATAGCTGTCGGCGATGAGCGTGCGCTGGCTGTGCGCCTTCTCGCTGATGGCGGTGTTCCAGACCTTCGGGTCCAGACTGGCCAGGAAAGCCCGGTGGCTCGCCACTGACGCACCGAACCAGCACAGGTGAAAGATGAACGGTGCAAGGATAAGTCCGGGCTTGTTCTTGAAGACGCCGACGGTGATCAGGCCGGCGAGGATAGCGATCCAGACGAACTCGACGAAGGCGAAAACGTTGATGCCGACCATCGCGAGCGGGGCCAGTGGATAAACCAAAGGCCGCAGTCCCCACCCCAGCGCACCGAGGCCGACCGCGAGGATCGATGAGGCCTGCAACAGTCTGTCGATGGTAATTCTTGAAGCGCATGAGATGCCGGTAACCCCTCACGGATGATCGGAATTCTCCTCCCTTCCAGGTTAAGTTGCCCTTGCTCGCCGCAGGCGGAGCTTGCCGGCCAGCATTCAGCATGAAGTGGCGGTTAATGCTGATGTCGCCGGGCTATTATCGCTTGTGTATCGCGCGCCGGATCAGCCCCTGGCGGGTAACCTAGTCGTCAAATTTCGGTACTATCAGCCTGATTTTCCATCGTCTTTTGCATTAGACTTCATGTGACGCGGATGCTAATTGCAGCCGGTTATTTGGAGGCGAGATGACGGTTCAGGATGCCAAACGGCGCGTGGCGCTGATCACCGGCGTGACCGGGCAGGACGGGGCGTATCTGGCCGAATATCTGCTCGGCCTCGGCTACACCGTGCACGGCGTCAAACGGCGGTCGTCCTCGTTCAATACCGCCCGCGTCGACCACCTCTATGAGGATCCGCATAGCGGCAACGTGCCGTTCCTGATGCATTACGGCGACATGACGGATTCGACCAACCTGATCCGGCTGATGCAGCAGATCAGGCCGACCGAGATCTACAATCTCGCCGCCCAAAGCCACGTCGCCGTTTCGTTCGAGAGCCCGGAATATACCGCCAACGCGGATGCGATCGGCGTGCTGCGCCTGCTGGAGGCGATCCGCATTCTCGGCATGGAGAGGGAAACGCGGTTCTATCAGGCCTCGACCTCGGAACTGTACGGCCTGGTACAGGAAGTCCCGCAAAAGGAAACCACGCCGTTTTATCCGCGTTCGCCTTACGCGGTCGCCAAGCTCTACGGCTACTGGATCACGGTGAACTACCGCGAGGCCTACGGCATGTTCGCCGCGAACGGCATCCTGTTTAACCATGAGAGCCCGATCCGGGGCGAGACCTTCGTCACCCGCAAGATCACCCGCGCCGTCGCCCGCATCGAGACCGGTCTCGAGGGGACGCTCTATCTCGGCAATCTCGACGCCAAGCGCGACTGGGGTCATGCCAAGGATTATGTCGTCGGCATGCACCAGATCCTGCAAGCGGATGCGCCGGACGATTTCGTGCTGGCGACCGGCGAGACACGCTCGGTGCGCGAATTCATTGAACTGGCCTTCGCCGAAGTTGGCCGGGCCATCGAATGGCGCGGCAAGGGCGTCGAGGAAACCGGCGTCGACAAGAAATCCGGCAAGACGCTGGTTCGCATCGATCCGCAGTATTTCCGCCCCACGGAGGTCGACCTTCTGATCGGCGACGCCAGCAAGGCGCACAAGAAGCTCGGCTGGAAGCCGAAGACGAGCTTCGCCGACCTCGTCAAGCAAATGGTGGCCGGCGATCTCGCGATCGCCCGGCTCGAGGTGGCCAATGGCAAGACCCCCGTTTGAGCTAAAAGGCAAACGCGTCTTTGTCGCCGGTCACCGGGGAATGGTCGGCGGCGCATTGGTGCGAAGGCTTGCTTCCGAAGGTGTCGAACTTCTCACCGCCGCGCGAGCCGAGGTGGACTTGCGCAATCAGGCTGAGGTCGCCGACTGGTTCGCCTGCAAGCGTCCGCAGGCGGTGTTTCTGGCCGCGGCCAAAGTCGGCGGCATCGTCGCCAACAACACGCTGCGGGCCGAATTCATCTACGACAATCTGATCATGGCGACGAACGTGATCCACGCGGCGCACCAGAACGGCGCCGAGAAGCTGATGTTTCTCGGGTCATCCTGCATCTATCCGAAGCTCGCAGCCCAGCCGTTGCGGGAAGATTCGATGCTGACCGGGCCGTTGGAAATCACCAACGAACCCTATGCCATCGCCAAGATCGCCGGCATAAAACTGGTCGAGGCCTATCGCAGCCAGTATGGCTCTGACTTCATCAACGTGATGCCGACCAATCTCTACGGTCCCGGCGACAATTATCATCCCGAATATAGCCATGTCGTCGCGGCCCTGATCCGCCGGTTTCACGAGGCGAAGGTTGCAGGCAGCGGCGATGTCGTGGTGTGGGGCACCGGCACGCCGCGGCGCGAATTTCTCTATGTCGACGATCTCGCGGATGCCTGTATTCATTTGATGAAGACCTATTCGAGCGACGAACTCGTCAATATCGGCACCGGCGAGGACATCACCATCGCCGAATTCGCCAGCGTGGTCGCCGGCGTGGTCGGCTATACCGGCACCATCAGTTACGACCCCGCGCGGCCCGACGGCACGCCGCAAAAACTGCTTGATGTTTCCCGGCTCGCCAAACTCGGTTGGCGCGCGCGCACCGCGCTTCAGGACGGGATCAAGCTCGCTTATCAGGCGTATCTGAGCGAGCACAAGCAGGCGTGAGCGCCTGACTACGCAAGCGCCACCGGACCTACTGCGGTCCGAAGGGTGCGAACAGCGGTCATTCCGGCATTCCCGCTATTCGAGCCCCTTCGCGATAATTGGATCTATCCTCGGGACGACGGAGGACAGATAGTATGGGCAGGCTGGCGATTCTGAGTGTGGGTTCAACCTGTAAAGCCCGGGTCATGGCTGCCTGCGCTTCAACGTAACGACCGGCCAAGGCACTGCTAACTGCGTATGAAATAAGGGCTGGAAGAAAATCGGGAGATTCCTGCAATACCTTTGCGGCCCACAACATCGACTCGTCATATCGGCCCGCGCAACGCATCGCCAACGACGTTCCTATCCAGAACTGCCGCATTTCCGGATCGCGTGGGCTAAGCCGTATCGCATGGGCCAGGTGGTCAATTGCTGTCTCCGGGTCTCCAACATAGGCTCTCATCCAACCGCTTGCATGCCAAGCCCCTGCGAGATTGGGATTAAGATCGAGCGCCCGATCTATTAATGCGAGCCCGGCGTCGAGCTCGCCGCCAAGGAACGCGAGGCCAAATCCAGCTGCAGCGAGCGCAAGCGCATCGTCCTTTCCCACTTCCAACGCCTTGCGAGCAAGGCGAATGCCTTCGCTGGTCTCCGCGTTGGTATCAAACATCCACAGCGCTTGCTTCCGCTTGGTGTAAGCCACCGTTGCCCAGCCAAGTGGTGCGGCGAAATCTGGATCAAGCTCAATCGCCTTCGAGTAATTTTGAAGCGCGCGATCGACGCCTTCTTTCGTAGAAGCATACAAGTTTGCCATTCCGCGGAGGAAATAGTCGTAGGCGTCCAGATTATTCGTCGATTTGCTTCTGGCGCGCTCAATTTCGGCTTGTTCAACCTTCGGTGCAATCAGGCCTATGACTTGGGCCGTAACCTGATCTTGCAGATCGAATATATTTTCCAGTTCCCCGTCGAAGCGATCCGCCCACAAGTGACCGCCGGTTTCGGCATCGATAAGCTGGCCTGTGATGCGCACTCGACTTCCAGATTTACGAACGCTCCCTTCAAGTACGTATCGAACACCTAAATCCCGACCGACCTGCTTAACGTCGACCGACCGGCCCTTGTATGTGAACGTAGAATTTCGGGCGATGACGAAAAGAGAGCGGAACTGCGAGAGTCCAGTTATGATATCCTCGACGATGCCGTCGGCGAAATAATCCTGCTCGGGATCGCCGGACATGTTCTGGAATGGCAACACGGCAATCGACGGCTTGTTCGGAATCGGGAGTGCCTTGAAAGACCCCTGTTCGGAAATGATCGATGCGGATCGATACAGTTTTCGCGCGGGAGACACCGCATATGTTCGAACAGGTCGAGAAATGTTCTTGACTTGCTGCTCCCCACGATCTTCGAAATCCGCATCGACCTTGCCTTCAACCTCGCTGTAAATTTTGCCCGAAATCAGGATGCCTCCGGGATTGGCGAGGCCTTCAAGGCGCGCGGCCACGTTGATGCCTTCACCATACACATCGCCACCTTCCTCAATGATGACGTCGCCAAGGTTGAGCCCGATCCGCAGGCGAAGCGCGTTCGGATCGACTAATTGGCTGCTTTGTATGGCAAGCGCACAGCGCAGGGCCTCAATTGGACTGGCGAACTCCGCCAGAAACCCGTCCCCGGTGGTCTTGACCAAGCGACCTCGATGCTCTGAGAGGCACGGCTCGATGACGTCACGCCGTAAACTTCCGATGCGAGCATAGGTGCCCTCTTCATCGCGTTCCATCAGCGCCGAGAAGCCAGCGACATCTGCTGCCAAAATTGCCGCCAATCGCCGTTCTACGCGCGTCGCGGTCAAAGAATGCTCCTGGATTGGTAGCTCCGGACCGGGGTATCAAAGCATATCGGGCCGTTGCTCGACTAGGGCCCGACTTCCAAAATCGACCGGACCAAA
>CAVVZW010000075.1:0-23818 GCA_963752265.1 uncultured Alphaproteobacteria bacterium | reverse complement strand
CATGACCCTAACGCTGCCCGACGCGCCGCAGCCGAACGAGATCGCGATCATTGCCATCTATGCCACGCGCGGCCGGCCGAACCACCGGGTCGGCGGTTTGTCGGCATCGGAGATCAAAGGTCAGGACGGATTGGTTTGACGGTTAGCGATCGCGTTGCCTGCGATAACGAGAATCACGAAGCGGAGCAAAATATGACGGTTGCAAAGACGGGTGCAGAGCATATTGCCTCGCTGCGGGACGGGCGTACGGTCTATATCGATGGCGCCCTTGTCGAAGACGTCACCACGCATCCTGCATTCCGGAATGCGGTGCAGTCTGCCGGATCGCTCTACGATTTTCAGGCGAAGCCGGAAAACATTGAGCTCTTGACCTTCATGCCTGAAGGCTCCAACCGCCGCGTCAACCGCGCCTGGCAGATGCCGAAGAGCTACGAGGAAATGGTGACGCGCCGCAAGGCGCTGCAGGCCTGGGCGCGGGTGCATTACGGCTTTATGGGGCGCTCCCCGGACCACGTCGCCTCGGCGCTGATCGGGCAACGAATGGGCATCGACGTATTCCGAAGGCATGGGCCGCAACGCGCCAAGGCGTTGGAAGACTACGTCGACTATGCGACCAAGAACGACCTGTTCCTGACCTACGTGATCATCAACCCGCAGGCCGAACGGGCCAAGAACTGGGGCGATCAGACGCAGGACCTCGTTGCCCGCATTGTGGACGAGGATTCCACCGGCATCACCATCCGCGGTGCGAAGATGCTGGGCACCTCCTCGATCATGGCCAATGAGGTGCTGGTCGCCAATCTGCAACCGCTGAAGCCGGGCGAGGAAGACCTCGCTTTTTCCTGCGCGCTGCCGATGAACGCCAAGGGCATCCGGGTGTTGTCGCGCAAGTCCTATGAGGCGGCGGCAGTGTCCGTGTTCGACAATCCGATCTCGGCGCGCTTCGACGAAAACGACGCGCTGATCTATTTCGATGACGTCAAGGTTCCGTGGGACCGTCTGTTTGTCTACCGCGATACCGACGTCTGCCGTCAGCAATTCCACGAAACCTGGGGGCATTCGTACCAGAATTATCAGGCACAGATCCGCCTTTCGGTGAAGATCCGCTTTCTGGCTGGCCTCGCCCGCCGGCTGACCGAGGCGATCGGTACGACCAATATCCCTTCCGTCAGCGAGAAGCTTGGCTACATGGCGGCGCAGGCCAGCATGGTGGAAGCGATGCTTTCGGGTATGGAGGCAAGCGGCTCCAAGGCCGGCGAGTACTGGGTGCCGAACAAGCACTTCATGTATTCGGCCCAGGTGTTGACGCAGGACCTTTATCCGCAGTTCATCAATGCGATCCGAGATCTTTCCGGCGGCGCCTTGATCATGCTGCCGTCCTCGATCAAGGACTTCAACGATCCCTTGCTCAACAAGATCATCCACACGACGCAGCGGGCCGCGAATCTCGAGCCGGAAGACAAGGTGAAATTTCTCAAAGCCTGCTGGGATGCCGTCGGCTCGGAATTCGGTTCGCGCCACCAGCAATACGAGATGTTCTACGCCGGCGCGCGTTTCGTCACGGCGGGACACAGTTACCGCACCTACGATTGGAACGGCGCGACCGCGATGGTGGAAAGTCTTCTTGCCTCTTATTCGCTGAGCGATGAACTAAATGGAGTGAAGCACTAAGCGGGAAGCCCATCATGAAAGTCGCGATTACCAATCTCGGCACCATCGTTTCCGGTGACTGGCACGCGCCGTTTATTGAAGGTGACACCATCATTAGCCATGATGGAAAGGTTGCCCTTGCCGGCACGGCGAGCGCAGCGGACGTCGAAGCCTGCGACGTCGTGATCGACGCCGGCGGCATGACCGCGATCCCCGGCCTGATCGACTCCCACGTTCACATCACCTTTGGCGACTACACGCCGCGCCAGCGCACGGTGGGTTATCTCGAAAGCTACCTGCATGGCGGCGTGACCACGTCGATCTCGGCCTCTGAAGTGCATGTGCCAGGACGGCCGCGCGATGTCGAAGGCGTGAAGGCGCTGGCGTTGGCGGCGCAGCGTTGCTTCGCTGATTATCGTCCCGGCGGCATGCGCGTGATCGCCGGCTCCGTCATTCTCGAGCCCGGCTTGAGGGACGAGGATTTTGTTGAACTCGCCGCGAAAGGCGTCGGCCTTGCCAAGGCCGGTTTCGGCGCCGTGAAAACCGCCTATGATTACGTACCGCTGGTCACTGCTGCAAAGGCGGCGGGCATGATCACCACCTGTCACACCGGTGGCTCGTCGATCCCCGGTTCCGGCGCGATCACCGGCGATCATCTTCTGAAAATGCATCCGCACGTTTCGTTCCACATCAACGGCGGACCGACCGCGATGCCGGACCGCGATTTCGAGCGCGTGATCCGCGAAAGCGAGATGGCGCTTCAGGTCTGCACCGCCGGCAATCTGCGCACGACGCTGTTATGCGGAAAACTGGCGCTTGAACTTGACGCCTTTGATCGCTTCATCATCGCAACCGACACGCCGACCGGCAGCGGCATCATGCCGCTCGGCATCCTCTACACGATGGCGCATCTGGCGAGCCTTACCACTATGACACCGGAGCAGGCGATCTGTGCGGCGAGCGGCAACAATGCGCGCGTCTACCGGCTCGACAGCGGTTTTCTGAAAGCGGGCCATGCCGCCGATATTGTGCTGTTGGATGCGCCCGATGGCGGTACCCAGGCCAATGCGCTCGATGCCGTCCGCCACGGCGACATCGCCGCGATCGGCGCCGTCGTCAGCGCGGGCGTCCCTCGCTTTGTCGGCCGTAGTCGTAATACGCCGGCTACGACGCGCAAGGCGCGCGTCGCGAAGTCGACTGTCATGCAGGATTTTGCAGCGGCGGTGCATTGAGCTTGTGTCCGCGACCTATCGTTATGGCCGGGCATAGCCGCCTGAAGGACGGCGCCGCTTCCGCTCGCCTATGCCCGGCCATCACGTCTTTTTTCACATAATACGCCATGAAGACGTGGACGCCCGGCACGAGGCCGGGCATGACGGAAAAAACAACAAGCGTGCCGCGTGGCGGAGTCACACCGGATCGAAATAGTGGATTTCGAACAGCAGGCAGCCCGTCTCAGATTTAAACGGTCCGTGCCAGGCGCCGGGCGGCCGTGAGGCATAGGTGTTGGGCATAAAGGACTCGCCGCCGTTGCCCTGTTCGTCGTTGCCGACCGTGAGGTCGCCAGACACCAGATAAACCTCTTCCCAGTATTCGTGTACAAACGGTTTGGTCGTGAAGATGCCGGGCTCGAAACGCAACAGCCGGGAACGCGAGCCCCTCTTGTTCTTTTCATCCAGCGCGCCCGACAGGATTTTTTGCTGAATGCCGGCGGGATAGCCGGGCAGGGTTTCCCAGCCGCTCGACATGTCGATGGCGTGAAATTCCTTGTGTTCCTTGTTAACGGCCATCCGATCGTTCCTTCCTCGATTCAAATTGCTGGAAATAATAGCCTCACCAGCCGTAGAGAAGTTCGGCTTCCGGCGGTGGCCTGTGAGCGGTCGCCGCGCTCGCAAGCTGGCGGTAGCGTCCCTCGAAGAATACGAGCGGCCGGCCGCGGGTGAAGGCATGTTCGTGCATGGCCTCAACCCGGCCGACGAAGATCTCGTGGTCGCCCCCATCGTGACGCGCATGGTTGGTGCATTCGAACACTACGGCGGCATTGGGGAGCATCGGCACACCGGCCGCCGAGGTGAGCACGGGAATGCCTTCCCATTTGTTGCCGCCGGCGCGTGCGAACTGGTTGGATATCTGCTCCTGGTCTTCGTTCAGCACATTGATGGCGTAGCGCGGCATCGATTGCCAGGCCGAAAAGCTCAACGTTCCGCGATGGACGCTGAACAGGATCAGCGGCGGATCGAGCGAGACCGAGTTGAACGAACTCATGGTCATCCCGATCACCTCGCCCGTCTGCGTTCGCGCCGTCGCCACCACGACACCCGTGGGAAACTGTCCAAGCGCATTGCGGAATTTGCGGGAATCCATACTGGTCTCCGGAACAGCCTTGAGTTATATACTCCATAACTTAGCTAGTTTCCAAAGTATTTTGCGAAAGCCTCCCGACCCAACTGGAGAACATCCTTGTCGCGCCAAAAAGTCAAAGCCCAACGCAGCCAGGTGCCGCGTCGCACCGAGCCGCTTCAATCGAGGAGCGGGCTGCCGTTGACTGTGACCCGTCCCGAACTCCTGAATGACGGCACCGACCGTGACTTTCGCAAGCTCGTTCACAACATCTTTGCCTTCATGGCGCGGCACGAGGCGATCCGCGATGGTCATGCCAGGCAAATCGGGCTTGCAGGCATCGAGTATACGATCCTGATCTCGATCGGACATCTCGGCCTCGACGGCGATGTCAATGTCAAGACCGTCGCCGACCATCTGCATATGAGCGGCGCCTTCGTCACTACCGTCACCAGCAAACTACAGACGCTTGGTTTGGCGGAAAAAAAGCCGGACAGCGTAGACAGGCGACGAATTGCACTCGCCATCACGGAAAAGGGGCGGGCGCTACTCCGGAAGCTTGCGCCCTATCAGCGTGAAATCAACGACGTCGAGTTCGGATCGCTCACGCCAGAAGACTTTCAGACGATGTCCCGCATCCTCGAAGCGCTGATCGCCTCAAGCGACAAGGCGTTTGCGCTGCAGCGCTACAAGTCCTCGATCAAGGACGCCACAAAGGTGGCGTGAGCGGAAGGACTACGGCGTGGAGCGGGAAAAGACTTGTGACCGAAATTGCGCTGGCGGACGAACGGCTCGAACGAATTCTACGGAAAGATTGAGGGCGCGACATATCGAATAGTTCGCTGGCTTCAGTCCGCAAGGGGGAGGCCGATGTCGTATGATCTGGCACAAGCCTTGCCTTTCCTGAAGCGACGTTCGGTGAATTAACAGGGAGCGGGTCATGGGTCTCAGGAACGTTCTTCCAGGTGTCTTCAGGGCACAGCGAGCGAGCCAGCTTCGCCCCGCAGTTTTGGCGGCTGCGATGCTGACGGCATCGGCATTTCTGGCAGGCGTAGTCGCCGCTGAACCTCCCATCCGCATTGGTGCGCCGCTGCCGTTGACGGGTACGCTGTCGCCGGAAGGCGTGAAGCTCCAGCAAGGCTATGAACTCTGGAAAGACACCGTGAATGCCGCGGGCGGCATCGCCGTTGGCGCCATCAAGCGCCCGATCGAAATCGTCTACTATGACTATCAGTCGGTTACGCCGAAAGCAGTTCAGCTCGCCGAAAAGCTCGCCACGGACGATAAGGTCGACTTCATGTTCGCTCCGTTCGGCTCGGGCGCGTCTAAGGCCGCAAGCACGGTATCGGAACGCTATGGTATCCCGACGTTGGCGCCGACGGCGTCTTCGGCCGAGGTTTACGATCAGGGCTACAAGAATCTGTTCGGAACCTTCACCGCCAATGACACCCTGAGCGAGCCAATGGCCGATATCGTCAAGGCGAAGGCGCCGAACGTCAAGCGCGTGGCGATCCTTGCTCGCAACGACCTGTTCCCGCTTGCACTCGGCCAGGAATTCGAAAAGTCGTCGAAAAAGCGCGGTCTCGAAGTCGTGTATTTCGAAAAATACGCCATCAATACCTTGGATCACGCATCGGCGCTGACCGAGATCAAAGCCGCGAAGCCGGACTGGATCATTGCCACCGGCTATATCAACGACATGATCCTGATCCGAAAGCAGATGGCCGATCTCGGCATCAAGGCGCAGATGGTCACCATGATAAATGCGCCGGCCTATCAGGAATTCATCGACTCCAGCGGGCCACTCGCCGACAACGTCACCAGCGCGACATGGTGGCACCCCGCGGTGCGCTATGAAAGCAAGGACGTGTTCGGAAGCTCGGTCAAATATACCGAAATGTTCCAGAAGAAATTCAACGTGCTGCCGGACTTCACCAATGCCACCGGAAGTTCGGTCGGTGTCGTTCTACAGATGGCGATCGAAAGGGCAGGCTCCGTCGATCGCGACAAGGTTCGGGAGGCCCTTGCCAAAGGCGGGTTCGACACGTTCTTCGGTCCGTTGTCGTTCAATAGCGCAGGACAAGCCGTCTCCTATGTGCCGCCGGTTTTCCAAATCCAGAAGGGCAAGGCTGTCGTGATTTATCCTGATGTGATCAAAGGCGGCGATCTGCAGCTCGGCGTTCGCTGAGTGGAATCGACAATTGCTGTATGTCCAGATCCTCATCAACGGCATCCTGCTCGGCGGGCTCTATGCCTGTATCGCGGTCGGCTTTTCCCTGGTGTGGGGGGTATTGAACGTCATCAACATTCTGCACGGATCCTTCATCGTGCTAGGCGCCTATCTGGCGTTCTTCGCCTATACCGGGCTCGGCATACATCCCTACCTCTTTGCGCCTGTTGCTGCGCTGTTGCTGTTCATGCTCGGCTACGCCGTGCAGTTGATCGTCATCAATCAGGTAATCGAAGCCCCCGTGCTGGTCACCTTGACGACGACCTTCGGACTGACGCTGCTTCTCGACAATCTCATGCTGGTCGCCTTTCAGGCTAATTTCCGCAAAGTGAATCTGAAACCGGCATTGGGGATCATCGACCTCTCGGATACCTTTCCTTCGATTGATCTGATCGTGCCGGTCGATCGTTTGGTGAGCATGTTGTTCGCGCTCCTGTTCGTCGGTCTGCTTTACCTGCTCTTGCGACGCACGGTGATCGGCCGAGCCATTGTTGCCGTAAGGATGGACCGCTATGCCGCGACGTTGATGGGCGTCAACACCGTCAAGGTGTTCGCCGTGACGTTTGCGCTGGGAGCGGCGCTGGCGGGCGCCGCCGGCGCGTTGCTTAGTCCGATCTTTCCGATCTCGCCGCTTGCGGGCACCGCATATCTTGGCAAGGCCTTCGTTATTTGCGTGCTTGGCGGCCTCGGCAGCGTGTCCGGTGCATTGGTTGGGGGACTCGTGCTCGGGATCCTCGAGAGTTTCGGCGCATTGTTTTTCGGTCCCGAGCATTCACTCACACTGTCCTTCACCGTGCTGATCCTGCTGCTGATCTTTCGCCCCAACGGAATCATGGGCAAGCGAGGGTTCGTATGAAGCAGCCCTGGACCGCGATCATCGGCCTCGGATTGCTCGCACTTGTGATCGTCGTGCTGCCTTTCACTGCCACCAACTATCTGCTGCGGCTGACGACCATAGGCTTCATGTACATCGCGCTGTCGTCGTCGTGGAATATCGTCGGCGGCTTCACCGGTTATCCATCCTTTGCCACTGCGGCCTTCTTCGGAATCGGCGCTTATGCGTCGGGCATTCTGCGCGCCGGCAGCGCTTTTCCCTTGCCGTTTGCGTGGCTCTGCGGAGCGGCGGCCGCGATGGTCTTCTCTCTGGTGGTTGGCCCGGCGATTTTGCGCCTGCGCGGGCATTATTTCGCAGTCGCAAGTCTGGTGCTGGCTGCGGTGCTGCGGGAGATAACCAATGCGGCGACAGGGCTGACCGGTGGCGGCATGGGCCTCAATCTCCCGACCATCGGCAGTGTCAACGTCGACGCGCAGACCCGCCTCTATTATGTCAGCATGCTTGCAGCCGCGTTGATTACGGTCGTCCTCGCCTCGTTGATATGGCGCAGCCGATGGGGCTGGGCCATGCGCTGCGTCGAGCAGAACGAAGACGCGGCCGTGGTGCTCGGCGTCAACACGCTTGCGACCAAGATTTTGGGTTTTGCGGCATCCGCAGGTACGGCCGGACTGGTCGGCGCCATCTATGCCACTTGGATCGGATATATCGATCCCACCGACGCCTTCGATGATCTGCTCTCGATCAAGCCGATCATCATGGCCTTCATTGGCGGTGTCGGCACCATCGCGGGGCCGATTGCGGGTGCGATCATCTTCCTTGTGTTAGAGGAGTTCGTATGGCGCAATGTGCTCAATTTCCACGCCGGGATTCTCGGCATTATCATCGTGGCATTGTTGGTCTTCCTGCCGGGAGGCCTTCGCAGCGTGGGAAGCAGGATTGAGAAGCTGCGTACCTATGGGCGCGCCAACCGGCTCAGCAGGGTCCCGCCGCCGGTGGTATCGTCATGAACGCCACCAAAGCGGATTTTCAGGTACCATTGATGCGGGTCTCGGGTGTGACCAAGCGATTTGGCGGCCTGATTGCGTTGAACAATGTTTCGTTCGACCTTATCCCAGGCGAGATCATCGGATTGATCGGCCCCAATGGAGCCGGCAAGACAACACTGGTCAACCTCATCACTGGCACGCAGCAACTTGATTCCGGAGAGATTTTCTTTGAAGGTGAACGGATTGACCGGGCCCGCGCCTACCAGATCGCGCGGCGCGGCATTGGGCGCACGTTCCAGATCGTCCAGCCGTTCCCGCGTATGACGGTGCTTGAGAACGTAGCGGCGGGTGCGATGTTTGCCGGAAAGGCGAATAGTGTCTCACAGGCCAAGGACCGGGCCGCCGACTGCCTTGCCTTCGTCGGCCTTTCCTCCGTGTCCTCTCTGCCAGCCTCGCAACTCACGCTGCCGGACCGGAAACGGCTGGAACTGGCCAAGGGACTTGCGACCAACCCGCGCCTGTTGATGCTCGACGAAGTCAACGCCGGACTGAACGCCACAGAAATCGATCGCGCGCTGGATTTGATCAAGGCAATCGCCGCGCGAGGCATCACGATTCTCATGATCGAGCATTTGATGAAAGTGGTGATACGCGCTTCGTCCCGGATTATCGTGCTGCATCAGGGTACGTTGATCGCCGACGGATTGCCAGCCGACGTCATTGGCGATCCCCAGGTGGTCGAGGCTTATCTCGGCGCGGACTACGTCGGCAATTCGGAGGCGATTGGCTGATGACCGATCTTCTGAAAGCTTCCGGCGTCTCGTCGGGCTATGGTGATGTCCAGGTCCTTCATGATGTGGATATTACAGTGAAGGCCGGCGAAATGGTCTGCCTGATCGGATCGAATGGGGCGGGAAAGACGACGCTTCTGCGGACAGTGTCGGGCATGGCGGAGGCAGCCGCGGGAACGATCCTGTTTGCAGACCAGAACGTGCTGGGCTTGCCGGCTCAGGAGATCGTTCGCCGCGGCATCGCGCATGTCCCCGAGGGCAGGCGTCTGTTTGCCGGGATGACAGTGCGCGAAAATCTCCTGATGGGAAGTTATCTGCGCGGTGACGGACGCGCGATTATCAACAGGGATCTTGATTTTGTGCTCGCGACATTCCCGAAATTGGCCGAACGTCTTCATCAGGACGCCGCGACCTTGTCGGGCGGCGAGCAACAGATGTGTGCCATCGGCCGTGGCATCATGGCCAATCCGCTGCTATTGATGATCGACGAACTGTCGCTTGGTCTGTCGCCCAAGCTGGTCGGTGAACTGAGCAAGGCGCTCGTCGAAATCAACCGTGCAGGCTTGTCGATCCTTCTTGTGGAACAAGACGTCGCTACCGCGTTGCGGCTCGCGAGCACCGGGTTCGTGCTCGACACCGGTCGTATCGTCTTGGCGGGGCCGACCGCCGAACTGGCTCTCAATCCAAGTGTGCGTCAGGCCTATCTCGGCGTCGTCGCCGCTTGATTTCTTTAAATGGAAGAAGGGGAAGCATCCGTATGATCACCGCCATCGTTCTCTACGATCTACCGAAAACAATTGGGCTCGAGGAATGCCGCGAGCATTTCACCAAGATTGCCCCGGACTTTCTTAAGGCCCGGGGCTTCGTCCGTAAGCAGTTCATCTGCCACAAGGAGGGCGGCGTCGCCGGCGGAGTTCTATATGTGGGAAACACAGGCCGACGCCGAAGCGTTTTACACCGGTCCTTGGCGCGATGGCATCCGCGCCCGTTACGGCAATGATCCAAAGATCCAGTATTTCGAAACGGTCGCGCTCGCCGACAAGGCGTCGGGCAAAGCTGGCGCGATCTAGGTGGTATGCTGCTTGGTTACCAGAGACAGGTTTGATGACTGGGTGGTGGGTCATTGACCTGAGCCCCGCAAACTCCTCCAAAAATGGGTAGAGTCCGTCACCTCGGATGGGGGGTGGACCATGAAGCCGAGTCGATTCACGGAAGAGCAGATCATCGGGATATTGCGCGTTCCTTTGCTGGGACCGAGGCGTTCGAGCAATCAAGGCTGGAGCGCAAGAAGATCGAGATGCGGTTCGCGCACCTGAAGCGCATCCTGAGGCTCGGTCGGCTTCGACTGCGTGGGCCACGGGGCGCCCAGGACGAATTTGTTCTCGCTGCCATCGCCCAGAATTTGAGACGTCTCGCATCGTTGGTCGCCCGGCCGCCGCCAGATGCGGCTCAGTGTTTTGCGTAGCGTGAGAGTGGCGTAGAGAGCGTCAAAGCCGGCACACCAAAGCCGGTCGCCCTCAGCCGCATGACTGACGGGCATCGATCGGGTGCAGCCGACTTTTACAACAAAATCGGCACCTTTGAGACCTGCCGGTCGGTGCCGACGACGTCTGTTCACGAAGGAAGACTGGAAGTGTCCGGCGCAGCGTCAGAGCGACGCTTTTGACCCCGAGCGTTTCACCGAAGCGGCGGTCTTGTGAAAAATCGGCTCGCTTTATTCAGCTGCCACGCGAAGACTTTGATCGATGCTCCCGGACGCTGTTGCCACGCGATTTGAACCCGCACGACGGGCTTCGTGTAACGCCCCGTCCGCGCGTTTTATCAATGCTTCGATCCCCGACATGCTGAGGGCGGACGTTGCAATTCCAATGCTTACGGTTGGATGAAAAGTTTCCTCGCCGACAACAAAGGACGTTTCCCGCACCGCGTCGCGCACCAATTCGGCGACCAGGCGCGCCTCTGCGGCGCTCGTGTGCGGCAGCAGCACGGCAAACTCATGAAAGTCAGTTCGAGCCATGAGGTCGGATTCACGTCTTGTCGAAGCACAGGAGACTGCGATGGCTTTTATGAGACTGTCGCCGGTATCGTGACCGAAGCGTTCGTTGAATTCCTTGAACTGATCCAGATCGATTATTAGAATCGAAATCGGCTGGAAATAACGTTGGGACCTGATCCATTCGGAGCGGCCGAGCGATTCAAATTGCCTCCGATTGTAAAGGCCCGTTAGGGCATCGATGGAGGTGAGGGATTTCAGGTCTTGCGCGGCCTGCTCGGATTTCGCGCGGTCCCTGACCGCCGACGGCAGCCACCGGTGCAGCAACAACACCAGCACCACAAGAGCTGCGCCAACGTTGACGATTTTCGGAACGATGAGCAGTATGGGATTGCCGAGTGTCTCTGCGAGCTCGGCGGGAAACACTCCGTACTTGGCTCCGAAATAAAAGCCGAAATACAGATTCTCGCAGATATTGCGCAGCGTATCGATCGCCAGGACAGCCAGCAGCAATCGTGTCGTTCCGAAAACGCCGGGATTTCGGACGTAAAAGACGCCCATCGTTCCCAAGACCGTTAGCCAGAGTGCAACGATCACCCAGTAGATCAACGCGGCGGCAAGGGTCATGATGTGACGAGATCTCCTTCGATCCCTACCTTGGCAATATGGGGCGCATTGTCTTTCGCCATTGCTGGAAATTACATCGACCAAGTGGTCGAACGATTAACGAGGTAATCGTTGCAAAAGCTATTTTTACGTAAGAAGTCGTACTTACGTGGCATCCCGGCCAAAGTTCAAAACGCAGGATTTTCGGTGCTTAGATAGCCCCGGCACGACTTCCGCATTTGGCACTTAGCGTCAGTTAGTGCGGTGCACCGATATGTCCGAAGTTCGGGGTGGACCAGAAGTGCCGTTTCGATCCCGCCGCTCTACACGGCCAACTTCGCCGAAAGCGCGATGACCACGGACGCCCTGCGCCTCGCGGCGCAAAAGGTCGGCGGGTACTCGCTGCTTCAAGTGCCTATGTTCTGGCAAGGTCGCGGCATCGGTGCGATCTATGTCTCACGCCTGCCGAACGTGGCCTTTTCCGATAAGGAGGTGGCGCTGCTGACTACCTTCGCCGACGGGTGCCAGCAACGCGAGCTTATGAGTCAAGCGCATAGTTAGAAACGATCGTACCGAGAGAATTGGGCGGGTCGTGAATGCTTCGTGGCGGGCGCATCAGTATGCTGGCTAGGTAACGCTTGAGCCGCAGGAAAGACAAAGCCGGTTTCCGGCCTGCTTTTGAGGAACAGTTGTCCGGCGATTAACATCACAGCCGCAAAGACGATAGCCAGCATCGCGCTCGCCAATTGAGACATGTCGCCCATGGTACTCCAAGAACCTCCGGGAATTCACCGCGGCTCGATTTCGCTCACTAACTCGCGAGCGAAAACTGAGTTCCAGGCCTTTTGCATAGCTTCGAGAATGGCGCGGTGACCAAAAGGAAACGGCCTCAGCATGGGCGGGTGGCTGAGGTCGCCTTTAGGGAAATGTGCCGTTGGGGGCGGCACCGCTCCATAACTGGCTGAGCCGTAAATCGTTTCTATGGGTAGTAGCTTATTTCGATTCCGCGAGTGACCAAATTCGTCCAGTACCCCCCGCGGCTACTGGCGCGATGCAAGTCGCCTATTGGTACTTAGTGGGACGGCCGGTTTAACTGACGATGCCGGTTCACGGGAGTACTCACAACGGACATCGCGAAGAAGACGCGATTGCCCCGAACTGACCTGAAATGAATTCTGGGCCAGCCAGGCAATCACGTGAGGCCGCGGTAAGACCCGTGTCCGCTTTGGGGCCCGGTGCCATGTCCGCTTCACCGTTCTTCGTCGGTTTTCGAGTTCGGCTGTTACGGACCCGATAAATTCAGCAATCAGGGTTCGCAATTGATCGAAGGACCGAATGTCCCTGAGCAGCGCAACATAACCGCCAATCTGCTTTTGGCGAATCTCGAATTTGATGTGCAAGATCGCCGCAAGCGTACCGAGCGTTAGCACGACGAGTTCGTGTTTAGTATCTTGGTCTATGTCAAGCTCCAATCGCTTGGAGGACAACGCCCGATCGTCCGGTAAGTTTCGGTAATTGGGCTTTCGACCATTTAGGCAACCGCTGTGGCCGTGTTCCCGTAGGTCGACGTAAAACCAAGCCTCTGTCCGTCGGCACAATTAACTCGCTTCACATGGAACGTTCGGTTCCCCCGCCTATTAGCGTGGCGATCGACAAAACGCTTGCCAAGACCGGGACATCCGCATTCCACTCTCGCGCTGAAGCGTGTATCGATTTTTCCCCTGCTTACACTGGGGAACTTATATAGCCGAGTGAAGCCAATAACATGACTCCCAAACTGGCCGTTCCTCAAACGCCTGAAGACGTCGCGTCGCTGGTGAGCGCTGTAGCATTGGCGGTGCTTGCCGTGATCATTGTAACGGCACTTTACGTCGGCAGAGAGATTTTCGTACCCGTTGCACTTGCGATCCTCTTAAGTTTTGTTCTGGCTGCTCCTGTAAACGCCTTGCAGCGCCTGAGAGTGCCGCGAGCAATTGCCGTTGTTGGCGTGGTGCTCTTCGCCTTTGCAATCATTTTCGCTTTAGGCAGCCTGATTGCCACGCAGCTAAATCGGCTTGCCGGCGACCTTCCGCGTTATCAGGCTACAATCCAGTCAAAGATCCAGTCTGTCCGAGGAGTTGCGGGCGGCAGTTCCACGCTCGAGCGCGCAGCGGGAATGTTGCAGGACTTGGGAAAAGAGCTCGACAAACCAAAGGCGGGGTTGCCGGATAGGCAGGTAACTCCGGGTCTTGGTAATCCGCTCGGAGCACGACCAATCACACCGGTTCCGGTCGAGGTGCTTCAGCCCGACCCAGGAGCATTAGCAAGTTTAAGGTCGCTCATTGCGCCATTGGTCTCGCCGCTTGCGACGACCGGCATCATCGTCATCTTTGTGATCTTCATTCTGATTCAACGCGAGGATCTGCGAAACCGACTGATCCGTCTGGCGGGATCCCATGATTTGCAGCGGACTACGGCGGCGTTGGACGACGCGGCGAGCCGACTAAGCCGGCTGTTTCTTAGTCAGCTTCTAATCAACACTGGTTTCGGGATACTGATTGGCGCGGGACTATGGCTGATCGGAATTCCGAGCGCTGTTCTCTGGGGAATCCTTGGAGCCGTGCTCCGATTTGTACCCTATATTGGCTCGGTTATATCAGCGGCGTTCCCGCTTGCGCTTGCAGTCGCAGTTGATCCGGGTTGGTCGATGCTGGGTTGGACTGCTGTCCTGTTCTTCATTGTTGAACCGCTGGTCGGTCAAGTTGTAGAGCCGATGGTCTATGGGCGCAGCACGGGTCTGTCACCGGTTGCGGTGGTGGTTTCTGCTACGTTCTGGACGGCTCTGTGGGGCCCTATCGGATTGATACTCGCGACGCCGTTGACCATCTGCCTGGTTGTTCTCGGCCGTCATGTCGAACGACTGGCGTTCCTAGATGTGATGTTCGGCGACCGTCCGGCGCTTTCACCCGCAGAAATATTCTATCAGCGTATGCTGGCTGGCGATCCAACCGAAGCGACCGAAAAAGCCGAAGAGTTTCTTAAAGAACGTTCGCTGTCTTCTTATTACGATGATGTGGCCATCAAGGGGCTGCAACTCGCGCAGGCCGACCTCGACCGAGATGCCCTTGATCAGATTCGTTTGGTTAGGATTCGCGACACGGTCTTGGAGTTTGTCAACGACCTTTCGGATCAGACCGATCAAGAACCGACAGGCGATCGGCCGACCGCGGACGCGGAAGCCGCCGCGGCTGTCGATTCTGCCGCTAGTGAGCCGGTCTACGCGGATCTGCCAATTCTGCAGAAAGACGAACTTCGGATTGAATGGAAGAGTGATAATCCGGTGTTGTGTATTGCCGGACGAACAGCGCTCGACGAAGCCGCAGCGATCATGTTTGCCCAGCTCTGCAACGTCCATGGGCTACACGCCCGCGTCGAGGGGGCGGATGCTTTGGCGACAGCGAATATCTTTCGATTAGAAACCGAGGGCGTCATCCTTGTTTGCCTTTCGTATCTTAACGCCACGAATCCTGCGCAGATTCGTTATGCGGTTCGCCGACTTCGCCGTAAACTGCCACGGGCGCAGATCATGGTCGGGTTGTGGACTGGATCGGATACCGCCGAGAGGTCGGCCACGTTAATGGAAAGTTCGAAAGCGGACATGTGGGCTTCGACCCTGCGGGAGGCGATCCGAACCTGCATTGTTTCCGCTCGACATGATATCGGTGCTTCTGTTAGGCCGGATTTGGATGCTTCTCGGGATGGCCGCGACGCACAGCGCTCCGTCTCTGTGCTGTAGGGCGGCCAACGATCGCGGAGCGGTGTCCCGATGTGATCTTTTCAGAGTCTTTTCTCTTATGAGGCCACGATCAACTCGGACTGAGTAATCTGAGCTTTCAAGCGTTCGATTTCAGATTGGGTTTCAAGAGAGACGTCGCTTCCGGCTGCATTGTCCATTTCAAGCTCTTCCAGGATTGTCTGGTTCTTTGCGATCTGCTTTTTGTGCCACGTTATTTAATCGTCTTCGATCATGATGGCTCCTTCGATCTTTCCGAAACAAACGGCCCCAGCCCCGGGGGAGAGGCTGGAGCCGCCACTATAACCGGCCGGTCGATGGGGCGCAGGGGCTAGCCGGTCCTAAACCAAGCGCCGCCGTCTTCCATTCGTTCCTCGACAAAGCAAAAAGCCCCAACGCGCTGAGAACACGGCAGGACCAATTTGATCCGGTCTCCGGAGGGTTGGACAGTATTTCCAAGACGGAAGAAATCATTTCGTCTCCCCAGGTCGCCTATTATTTTCCGCTCAAACGAGGAAAGCCGACGACCTCGGTTCGAGAACACTTGATGAGCAGAGCGTATTTTACTTCGTTTGAATTTGAGTTATGGCGGGCTATCCATCAATCGTGCCTTGCCGCAGAATCGCTATGCGTGAGACTGGGCTGTGGCAAGGGAAACACGCGCGCGGCTGAAGAAGATCATTGCGAGCGTCGCCACGATGACGACCGTGCTGCCGATCGCTTGATAGCCGGAGAATTTTACGAGCGTCCCACCGAGGATCGGTCCAATTGCTGCGCCCACCATCAGCATGGCGGGCGTCGCTGCCAGGGCACGGCCGCTCGTCTCGAGGCGGGACAGCAAGCCAAAGGCAAATGTGTGGGTAAAGATCATGACCGAAACGAAGACCGCGCCCGCGCAGGCGTAAGCCGGATAGACCGGGACCATCGTAATTATCAGCGCGAGAAAAGCTTGCGCTACCGGCCCGACCATGACGACTCTTTCGGCATTCAGCTTGCTTTGGAGAAAGGCGGCCAACGGGGCCGGAAAAAGATTAACAAAGCCGAGTGCTATGAGGACTGAAATGACAGCTTCGGCACCATAGCCGCGATCCGTACCGATGCGTTCAAAGAAGCTGAACACCATGGACTGATTGAGCGCCATGAGGCTGACGCCTATGATGCCTGCCCAGACTGCGCGCGTGAACTTCGGGTGCGCGATATCAAAGTCCACACCTTGCGAATGGTCCGGCATTGGGAAGAGCAACGCGCAGGTGAGGGCTGCAATCGCCATCAAGGCCGCGAAAATCCGGAACAGGGCTGCCCCGCCGAACGCGCCGACGAGATTGGGTGCCGAGGCCAGAAAGATAATCGCAAAAATGCCAAGTGCCAGGTTGACGATCGCGAAGAGCCGATGCGGATTGGCGGCGCGGCCAACCGTACCATGCGTTACCGAAAGCGCTGATCCGGCAGCAACGCCAGCCGCCGCGTGGCAGACCGCCATGATCGCGAACGCCGTCTGGAACGAAGCCAGTCCGAACGCCACTGCGGAAAGCGCAAACCCGATTGCGGCGACCAGCCGACCGTTGAGCCGGTTGAAGCGCGGTGCGAAGAAAAGGCTCGCCGCTACCGCGCCGGCCAGAAAGAGGGTCACCAGCGTGCCGGCCTGCTGCGGATCGAACCGATATGCCGAGATCAACGTGCCAACCCAGACCGGCAGCGCGACCAGATCAACCATGCCGGCGCAATGAGCCACCATGAGCGCGGCCCGCCCCGGTAATTTTTCTGCTGTCGTCATGACGTCTCCCCCTTTTTCGAAATTGCTTTCCGATCGGCATCGCCAGAGCCATCACGGAGGCGCACAAGCCGGCGGCGCGAGGACCGCAGCGAACCACTTCGCTACCAGCGCATTACGTTCTGCAGCGTGGTTGTAGATGGTGTGCTCGCCGTTCGGCCACGTTTCGAGGTGAGATCGTGGATGGTGATTGCCGATGAGGAAATCGCGCTGCGTCCCCTTCGGGACCAACGGGTCCGCGCCGCCTTCCAGCACCAGCGTCGGGCAGGCAAGCGGCGCGCGTTTGCCGTCGAACGTGAGAGCAGGCAGCAGGGGGATGAGTTGTCCGGCATCCTCGACACCAAACAGGGCAGCGAGTTGCTCCTGCGCGGTGCGGAACGGTGGAATTTCGGCGCGTGGCGGCGCGCCGTTGATACAGCAAGCGGCGACGCGGCGGTCGTGTACAGCAGTGAGCGCCGCGAATAGACCGCCGAAGCTATTGCCCCAGATCCCGACCGCTTGTCGCGGCGTGCTCTGGTGAATATGGTCGATGAAACGACTGAAGCCGGCCGCGATGTCGGCGTCAGCGAAGACGCCACCTTCAAGGCGACTGTCGCCTTGGCCCGGCCCGTCAACCAGCAGGCAATCGAGACCGTGCCGGTTGAGCGTCTCCGCCATCGACCGGTAAGCGGTCGACCAGCCACTCAGGCCGCCGAATACGATGACGGTAGCAGGTACCTCGCCGCCGCTTGTGTGAAAGTGCCAACCGAACAGCTTGCCTCCGCGATGCTCCACGTGGACGCGCAAGACCCGAAATTCCGATCGCGTTGCGAAGCGGGTGAAGCAGCGCGTCATCTCTTGATAGAGGGAGCGCTTGCGATCGCTGTCGGCGTTGAAAGCCATCTGGGCGAAGACCAGGCTTGCTGCGGCGGCGTGCCAGACGTCGCGTGCGCGCGCGGGATCTTCCTCGGCTCGCGCGCTTGCTTCCTGCTCGCGGCCTAAATCTTCTAATACGACATCCCAGGCGGCGCCTTCCTTGACCATACGGTGAGCACGCTCCGCAAGGTCGTGAGGCATGCCGTAGTCAACCATGCGCGACAGCGGCATTGCGCGGCACAGCGCCTCGACCTGCTTGAACCGCTCTTCGTCGACTTGCATCGCGACGCCTCCAGAATTGGTCACGCGGCCATCGCCGCCGCGCGCAGGCCGAGCTTTTGGCGCAGCTCGTCTACAAGCCGCGGCAAGTCCGCTTGGCTCGCCGCGAAGCCGAACACGTTAGTATCGGGGCGGGTTAGCATCGCAGCGACCCGCTTTTCCGCGAGATACGCTCCATAGACACCATCCGCATCGACGAGCCGTTCCACGCCGGGGCCAGCGTCGTCCGCCAGGGTGAACAGCCGACAGCCAAGATCCTTGAGGAAGCCGACCCCAACCACGTCGAGCGCGGCGACCGGGTTCTTTGTAGCGATCAGTCCGAAACGGTAGCCGACGCAGTCATCAAGGCGACTCGTCGCGCCGCCCACGCGCACCTTGCCCTGCGGCGGCACCGACCCGACCACTTTGCCAGCCTCGCCTTGCCGATCGGCCTGAATCAAACCAGCCTCGAACGCGGGAAACGGTGGCGGCGGTGGCACAAGATTGAAGCGGAACGCGAGATCGCGAATGAAGGCGATGATCCGGCTGTGGGTGTTAGCTACCTTGCCCAGCATCACCGCGGTTTTCATCATGTTCGCGACGTGCGGGCGCCGCTCTGCTTCATAGGTGTCGAGAATGTCGGCTGACGCCTTACCCTGTAATACGAGATCGAGCTTCCAGGCGATATTGGCGGCATCCCGTATTCCGGAGCAGGCGCCCTGTCCGAGATAGGGCGGCATGGTGTGGGCGGCGTCGCCACCGAGGAAAACCCGACCGCTGCGCCAAGCCTGAGCCATGTGGCACTCGAAGGTGTAAACGATCTGCCGGATGATCCTGATATCGTCGGGGCCGACGTCGTGATAGCGCTTCAGGATTTTCCAGGCTGTTTCCGTTCGCGCCATTTCTGCGTTGTCTTCGTGCTTTAGCAGCGCGAACTCGAAACGCTGGCGGTTCGTGCCGATCGGCAGGAACATGTGGCCCCGCGCTGGGTCGCAATATTGCTTGGTCTCTTCGAAGCTTTTAGGCAGCTCGCGCTTGCGCTCGCCGTCGATATTCAGCCATCGCTCGTTGAATTTGTTGTCGTCGCGCTCGATGCCGAGCGCCGACCGCACGAAACTCCGCGCCCCATCCGCAGCGAACACGTAGCGTGCAAACAGCTTTTCTTCGCCGTCGTTCTTCTTGACCGTCAGTTGCACGTTTTTTGCCTCGCGCGCGATGGCGACCAGTTCGGTTCCTTGCTGGACACTTACATTGGGCAAGCTCCGCACCTTGCGATCAATCGCCGATTCAATATCCGGCTGATGAATCGAGATATGCGCAGGAAAGCCCATCGGCAGACTGGCGATTTTGGCGACGTCGGTGAGCTGCTTGCCGCGGGCGTTGTAGAAAACGTACGAGTTGATCGGGGAAGAGTCGCGAAGCGCCTCGTCAATGTTACATGCGAAACTGAGCAACCTTGCGGTCTCGCCGTCGATATGAGTCAGCCTCGGCAGGCCATAGAGCGCCGGCCAGCGCTCGATAACCACGACGCGATGCCCGAGCTGTCCAAGCAGGGATGCGGCGGTGAGGCCGGTCGGCCCATAGCCGATTACGGCAACGTCGAAGTCGGGCATCGGTCCTCCCAAATTTTGCAAGGACCCTGTTCGACAAGATGGCATTTGTAAAATCGATTGTTTCGATGTATCAGATTTATATCTTGGATGGATAGCGATGCGCTTCAACGGACTCGACCTGAATCTCCTTGTCGCGCTCGACGCGCTGATGACCGAACGCAACCTTTCGGCCGCAGCGCGCAACATCAATCTGAGCCAGCCTGCGATGAGCGCCGCCGTGGCGCGTCTGCGGACCTATTTCAATGACCAGCTGTTCACCATGCGTGGACGCGAACTGGTTCCGACACCCGTCGCCGAGTCCCTCGCGATGCCAACGCGGGAGGCGCTGCTGCAAATCCAGCGCACCATCGCGACTCGCGAGACTTTCGACCCCGCAAAGTCCGATCGCCGCTTCCGGATCATGGTGTCCGATTTCATGACTATCGTGTTCTTCAGGAAGATCGTGGAAAGGGTGGCCCGCGTCGCTCCCAAGGTGACGTTCGAGCTGACGGCGTCCGAAGATGAGCCGAACGAACCGGTTCGGCGCGGCGAGATCGATTTCCTTATCTTTCCCGAAGTTTTCATGTCCAATGCACATCCCAAGGCTGCGCTGTTCGACGAGCCGCTGGTGTGCGTGGGATGCAGGTCAAACCAGAAATTATCCAACAAGCTCACGTTCGAGCAGTACATGTCGATGGGACATGTCATGACGCAGTTCGGGAAAACGCGTAAACCTTCTATCGAGGAGTGGTTGTTGCTCCAGTACGGAGTAAAGCGGCGAATTGAGGTCGCGGTGCACAGCTTCAGCATGATCCCGCCGATGCTGCTGGGAACGGAACGTATTGCGACGATGCACGCGCGACTGGCACGGCACTTCGCGAAAATGATGCCGCTGCGGATCGTTAAACTGCCGGTCCCGATTCCACCGTTTACCGAAGCGATCCAATGGCCAGCCGTTCACAACGCTGATCCAGCCAGCATCTGGCTGCGCGGAATTGTCATCGATGAAGCGCGCCGCATGACGCAGTGATGCTCCAGGCGAGCGCTCCAGCCCGGTGCCACTGGAATTTCGAAACCCGTGCCTTCAACAATATGGTGCGCTGCGTCCTCGGACGTAGTCAGCCCAAGATTGACACAACGCGTTCTTCGTCCGAAAATTTCCGAAAATGTTATCGATTTTTTCGGCAGGGGGACGGCGCGAGAGCAAAGGCTTGTTCAGTGAGAGTTCTGATTGTTGAAGACGATGCCGCCATGGCGCGGGGCCTTGCCGTGCGGCTCAAGCTGGCCGGGTTTGCCGTCGATATTGAATCCGACGGCGCTTCGGCTGCGCAGACCGCGTTGCTGGAACCTTACAGCCTGATCATTCTCGACATCAATCTGCCGAACGCCTCGGGCTTTGAAGTCCTGCACAGGATACGGCGAGCCGGATCAACCGTTCCGGTCATGATTCTGACAGCGCGCTATGCCGTTGACGACAAGGTCAGTGGGCTCGATCTCGGTGCTGACGATTATCTCTCCAAGCCTTTTGACATTTCCGAATTTGATGCTCGTGTCCGCGCGCTTGTGAGGAGGGGCCAAGGGTTGCCAAATCCGACCCTTGTCTGCGGTCCTCTTGCGTTCGATCGTGCCACTGGCACGATTATGCTAAGCGGAAAACCGCTTGAGTTGCGGCGTCGCGAGTTCGCCGTGCTGGAGGTGCTGATGACTCGTGCCGGCAAGCTTGTGTCCAAGGAACGGCTGATCGCGGAGGTGTTCGGCTTCGACGAGCCGGTAGCGCCAAACGCCGCTGAACTCTATGTTGGCCGGGTTCGGCAAAAACTCGGTCGTGACGGGCCGCGGATTCGAACTGTTCGTGGTTTGGGCTATTTATTGGAGGTCTAGTGATCGCCACCTGGCGGCCGTCGTTGAGGCGAACTCTCCTCGCGAATTTGGTGGCGCCTGCCATCGTTCTCGCCGTAGTGCTTGGAATCGGCGGCATGACGTTGATCCACAGGGTTGTCGAGACAACCCATGATCGCCTGCTCGATGGTTCGGTTCTCGCGATCGCCGAACGCGTCGGCGTGGAAGACGGTGAGCTGACCGTCGACTTGCCCCAGGTTGCGCTCGGGATGCTGGAGAGCCAGTCTCACGATAGCATCTATTACAGCGTGACTTACCTCGGTGAATTAGTCACCGGATACAAGGACCTTCCGCTTTCTGAATTCGATCATTTGAAGGCCGGCGAGACAGGGCATCGCGATGGCGAATACCGCGGCAAACCGGTTCGCATTGGCGCACAGGCGCGGCAAGTCTATGGCAGGCCAGGTCTGGTCCTCGTCGCTGTCGCCGAAACAGTGCAGGCGCGCCGTGCCGTCGAGCGCGAAATGCTCACGGGGCTCGCGGTTCTTGAGGCGGGATTGATTGGCCTGGTTGCTTTGCTCGGTTGGTACGCGGTCGACCGAGGCCTGAGGCCGCTAGGCGAACTCAAGCAGGAAATCGATGCGCGCGGCATTCAGGGCGGCCCAAATCTTGGTCCGCTCGATCTGTCCCGGGTGCCGCAAGAAGCCCTGGCGCCCGCGATCGCAGTGAACTCTTTGCTGCAGCGTCTGGATCTGGCAATTGAACTGGTACGCAGATTCACTGCGGATGCGTCGCATCAGATGCGAACGCCTTTGGCGATATTGCGAACGCATCTCGATCTCGTGCACCGCCTGGGCTCGGAAACACCTGCAGGCCAATCTGCCCTTAACGAAATCGATAACGCGATCAACCGACTTGAAAGGCTTCTCAGACAACTCGTTACGCTCGCCCGGGCCGATGAACAAAACATAGCTCAACCCGTAGTCGAGAACGTCGATCTGAACGAGATCGCCTTCAATGTCTTGTCGGAACGCGCGCCACAAGCTTTCGCGCGGGATATCGATGTCCAGTTCGATCGGTTTCACGCGCAGGCGCTGATTCCGGGAAACGGCGTGCTGATTGGTGAATTGCTGGCAAACCTTATCGACAATGCCATCCGCTATAACCGCGCTGGCGGCATGGTTCAGGTTCGCACGTTCGTTGACGCAACCGCCGCACAGGTTGAAGTCGAGGACACCGGCCCGGGAATTCCGGAGGCCCATCTGTCGCGCGTCTTCGAACGCTTTTATAGGATCCCAACGACGAATGGACCTGACGGCAGCGGTCTTGGACTGGCGATCGTGAAAGCGCTGTCAGACCGTCTCGGCGCTCAAATCGTGCTTTCGCCGGGTGCAGAGGGGCTGGGCCTTTTGGTTTCGGTGAGCTTTCCTCTTGCCAAGCGCGATGGTGAAAGTTCTAGTTGAGGCCGGGCCGTATTCGCCGCTGAAAATTCAGATGAGCGTCACCTTGGCAGGAACGACAGGAGAGAGGGGCGCGACGGTTACGGCTTGGACAGCTTGAAGCCCGCAAAGTGGCTCATTGATGGGGAAACGTTACGATGAGGGCTGCGAACGCCTTGGTCCTGTGCGTTGGAATCCTGCTGGCTGTGCCGACCTTGGCTCAGCAAGTGCAGGAGATTGGCCCTACCAGAGGGCAAGTGACCGCTGCTGACGAAGCCAGGGAGCAGCTCAATATCGTTTCGACCACTGAAGATTCGGAGGTGGTCGACTTGTTGGCTGACTTTCGAGCACGTTATCCCGGTATTGAGACCATCTATTCCAAGATAAATTCGAACGACATTTACAATCACATTGTGGATCCCTCGTCCTCCAGCGAGGCGTCTGGTGACGTCATCTGGAGTTCGGCGATGGATTTGCAGGTCAAGCTCGTCAATGACGGTTTTGCCCAACCCTATGTGTCGAAAGAAATTGCGTATATCCCGGAGTGGGCGATCTGGAGGGACGAAGCTTACGCAATTACCGCAGAGCCGATTGTCATCGTCTACAACAAGAACCTCGTTGCAGAGTCGGATGTACCGCAAACCCGCGCGGAGCTGAAAAATCTTCTGAGCAAGAAGCCGGACATCTATCGAGGAAAGATTGCTTCTTACGATCCGGAGCGGAGCGGGGCCGGATTTCTTTTCATTACGCGCGATGCCCGGATCACCAAGACGACGTGGGATATGGTTCACGCGTTTGGCGTTGCCGGTATCAAACTTTATTCCACCACGGGCACGATCCTTGATCGAATTTCGTCCGGCG
>CAVVZW010000074.1:0-41925 GCA_963752265.1 uncultured Alphaproteobacteria bacterium | reverse complement strand
GCATATGCTGATCGCCGGCACCACCGGCTCCGGCAAATCGGTCGCCATCAACACGATGATTCTCAGCCTGGTCTATCGGCTGCGGCCGGACCAATGCCGGCTGATCATGGTCGATCCCAAGATGCTCGAACTCTCGGTCTATGACGGCATTCCGCATCTGCTGACGCCGGTCGTGACCGATCCCAAGAAAGCCGTGGTCGCGCTGAAATGGGCCGTGCGCGAGATGGAAGAGCGCTACAAGCGGATGTCCAAGCTCGGCGTGCGCAACATCGACGGCTACAATGCGCGCCTCGTCGAGGCGAGAGCCAAGGGCGAGGAGCTGACGCGCACCGTTCACACCGGTTTCGACAAGGAGACCGGCAAGGCGATCTATGAGGAAGAGAAGCTCGACCTCGATCCGCTGCCCTATATCGTCATCATCGTCGACGAAATGGCCGACCTGATGATGGTGGCCGGCAAGGACATCGAAGGCGCCGTGCAACGCCTCGCGCAGATGGCGCGCGCCGCAGGCCTGCATGTGATCCTCGCCACCCAACGTCCGTCGGTCGACGTCATCACCGGCACGATCAAGGCAAACTTCCCGACCCGTATCGCATTCCAGGTTACCTCGAAGATCGACAGCCGTACCATTCTCGGCGAGATGGGCGCCGAGCAACTGCTCGGACAGGGCGACATGCTCTACATGGCGGGCGGTGGACGTATCAGCCGCGTGCACGGCCCGTTCGCCTCCGACGAAGAGGTCGAGAAAGTGGTGCGGCATCTGAAGACGCAGGGATCCCCCGAATACCTCGAGGCGGTTACGGCGGAAGAGCCGACCGACGAAGACGGCGCGGTATTCGACTCCACCGGCATGGGCACCGACGGCGCCGGCGACCTGTTCTCGCAGGCGGTGGCCATCGTCAAGCGCGACCGCAAGGCTTCGACCAGTTATATTCAGCGACGGCTGCAAATCGGCTACAATCGTGCGGCATCGCTCATGGAACGGATGGAACTTGAAGGCATCGTCGGCCAGGCCAACCATGCCGGCAAACGCGAAATTCTCATTGAGGAAGAAGAAGGCGGCTTCTAATCAGCCGCTTTCCAGGCCTCTAAAACCCCACCAATTGCTGTTCTTTTTTCACGGAAAAACGATAGCCGCCTTGATGCGAAGCACGATAAAAGGGCGGCTGGCAGACCACTGGGACAATGCGTTGACCGAAAATCAGAAAAGTCGAATGGCCCTCCGATCGCCGCTTTCTTTCAAGCGCATTGCCTTCTCACCGGCCGCAGCGGCGTTTGTGGCTGCCGCAGCCTTCGGTGTTATCTCGACACAGGTCGAGGCGCAGACGCCGGTTCCGCCGCAAAGCATTCCGGTCCCCAAGGCCGCCCCGAAGGGCCGCGACAGCGCGGCGGACGCACAAAAGGGATCCACGATCGCCGGCGCGACCCAAGTGCCCAATCCTGTCATCCCCGATCCTCATCGCAATGTGCCTTTAAGTATTTTTGCGACCTTCGACGACAAACAAAAGGCCCAGGCGGCCAAGATCAGCACCTATCTGTCGTCGCTTCAAACGCTGATCGGCAACTTCGTCCAGGTCGGACCTGACGGCTCCAAGACCAAGGGGCAATTCTTTATCCAGAAGCCGGGCAAGGTGCGTTTCGAATATGAATCGCCCAACCCGATCGCGATCGTTGCGGATGGATCGATGGTGGCGGTGCGTGACCGCAATCTCTCCACCCAGGACCTGTATCCGCTCTCGCAAACGCCGCTACGATATTTGCTGTCGGACCGCATCGATCTGATGAAAGACACCAATGTCGTCAGCGTGACCGCCGACGATCTCTTCATCAGCGTCACCATCGAGGAAAGACAATTGCTGACCGGCACCAGCCGTCTGATGCTGATGATCGGCGCCAAGGACGGCCAGCTCAAGCAGTGGACCGTAACTGATCCGCAAGGCTACGACACCACGGTCGCGGTCTATAACCTGGATACGTCCAGAAAGATCGATCCGGGCATGTTCAAGATCGATATCACGGACCACACTTTTCCGCCCGGTTGATCTTTCGAAACAATCCACCGTTACGTTTCGTAAGGCGAACATTCAGCCTTGATCGCAGACCGGAGACATGCGTGATCCTTTACGCATCCTCCTCTCACGGTCCTCATGCGCCTTTCCCTGACCACCTGGAACATCAACTCGGTGCGCTTGCGCATCGACCTCGTCGCCAAATTCATCAAGTCGGTGAGGCCCGATGTCCTGTGCTTGCAGGAAACCAAATGCATCGACGATGCCTTTCCATTGAAGCGCTTCAAGCGTCTCGGCTACGAACACGTCGCCTTGAACGGCCAGAAGGGTTATCACGGCGTCGCCGTCGTCTCGCGATTGCCGTTTGAGAAGACGGACATCCGGACCTTCTGCGACAAACTCGATTCACGCCACATCTCGGTTCAGTTCGGCGAACGTGCCCAGCTCGCCAAACCGCTGGTGCTGCATAATTTCTACGTGCCGGCCGGCGGCGACATTCCCGATCCCGCGCTCAATCCGAAATTCGAGCACAAACTTCGCTTTCTCGATGAAATGAAATCGTGCGAGCCGCTGCATCCGCGCGGCGACGATCACCACATCCTGGTCGGCGATCTCAACGTGGCGCCGCACGAGAACGACGTCTGGTCGCATCGGCAACTCCTGAAGATCGTCTCCCACACCCCGATCGAAATCGAAAAGCTGCTGGCGGCCCAAAGCCACGGCGATTGGGTCGACGTGGCGCGCGATCGCATTCCGTTGTCGGAGAAGGTCTATACCTGGTGGAGCTATCGCGCCGCGGACTGGACGGCGGGCGACCGCGGCCGAAGGCTCGACCACATCTGGGTCTCACGCGCGCTCAGGGATCGCGTCAGCGACTTTCGCATTACACGCGACGCGCGGGGCTGGGAGCGGCCATCCGACCACGTGCCCGTAACGGTCACGCTTGATGTCTGAAGCGTCGCAGAGATCTGCTCCTCACCATAAGGGCTGCTACGTGCTAAGCTTGGCGCCCGCGATCAGGATATCGCTGGCGATCTGGCTTGTCCGCTTGGCGAATTCGTCACGCAGCCGGCGTGCTGCGGCCGGATCGCTTTCCAGCACCCGTTGAAACAGGCTGCGCGCCAGCCGGATCACGGCAGAATCTTCCAGCGCAATCGCGGTCGACGGCCGTCGCGTCGCATTAATGAGCGCAAGCTCACCAATCAATGCGCCGGGACCGGCAACGACCGAGGCGGCGCCGTCCTCGACACGAAACGCGCCACGCTGAACGACGAAACCGGCGTCGGCCTCATCGCCAGCACGGAAGAGTACGGAATCACGCGGGCAACCGCGTTGTTCGGAACCGATCGCCAGCATGCGCAAGGAAGCCGTGCCCAGCACGCGAAGCGTCGGCACACGTTCCAGCAGGGCAACATCATCCTCGATCGACATGGAAAACCAGCTGCGCAACGACGAATCGTTAACGGAATCGTATCACGGCACCAGCTTGTAGCCACCCGCTTCGGTCACCAGGATCTCCGGATTGGCGGCGTCCTTTTCGATCTTCTGGCGCAAACGATAGATGTGGGTTTCCAGCGTGTGCGTGGTGACGCCGGAGTTGTAACCCCAGACTTCCTGCAACAACGTTTCGCGCGAGACCGGCAATTGGCCGGCACGATACAGGAAGCGGAGAATCGCGGTTTCCTTTTCCGTCAACCGCACCTTTCTGGCGTTGGCGCCGGTCAGCATTTTGGAGCCCGGCCGGAAACTGTAAGGGCCGACCGAAAACACGGCATCTTCACTGGCTTCGTGCTGGCGGAGCTGCGCCCGGATCCGCGCCAGCAGCACCGCAAAACGGAACGGCTTGGCGACATAATCATTGGCGCCGGATTCGAGACCCAGAATCGTATCGGAATCGGTGTCGTGGCCGGTCAGCATGATGATCGGGGCCTTGAAACCGCCCTTGCGCAAAGAGCGCACGACTTCACGGCCGTCGGTGTCGGGCAACCCCACATCCATCAGCACCAGATCGGGAGCATCGGTCTTGGCTGCGGTCGCACCCTTGGCACCGGTATCGACGGCGGAAGCTTCGAATTCGTCGTGCAGTGACAATTGCTCCACCAGCGTATCGCGCAGATCGGTATCGTCATCTACGATCAGGATCTTGCGGGCATTGGCCATAGGTACAATCCTTTAAAGGCGGCGGGCGCGTCCGGGGGGTGGCGCGGCGTCATATTGATCAGACTGGGTTCTTCACAACTTATGTCATGAGGTAAGCGGCTGTTACGAATTCACAAGCCGAAACGCAATCTACCCCAGGATTCGGATGCATTTAGATGAATGTCCTGTAATGCAGCGGTTTCGGATGTCACATGGCAGCCGACCAAGAGACTCTCTATACCCATGGATAATTCCTCTTTTTCAAATACTTACCGAAAAATAAGGCGTGGTCGGCCGCTAACCATGATTCAGGTACGCGCTGCGGCCGGCAACGTTTGCCGGGGCTGGCTCATCGCCGGCCCGCACGCCATCCCGATTGCCCTGGGCCGGGGTGGAATCATCGCCCACAAGCGCGAGGGCGACGGCGGTACCCCAAAGGGGACTTTTCGGCCAAAAAGGTTGTGGTGGCGCGCCGACCGCCACCCGCGGCCGCAAACCTTTCTGCCCGTTCGTGCGATCCGCCCCGACGACGCCTGGTGCGAAGACCCCGCGAGCCGCCATTACAACCGGCCGCTGAAACTGGGCCGCGATGGCGGCGACCGGCTCAAGCGCGAGGACCATCTCTACGATTTCATTATCGAGATTGACCACAACACACGGCCCCGGATCGCCGGCCGTGGCAGTGCCGTGTTTCTCCATCTGGCGCGCGCGAATTTTTCGCCGACGGCGGGGTGCGTTTCGATGACAAAATCAGCCATCATTCACCTCTTGCGGCAAATCGGCCCACGGACAAAAATCATCATTGGATAGGGTGAAAGACGACAATGCTCGACAACGATAAAATCGCCGCCGCGGCAAAGACGCTCAACGATCATTGGCGCGCCGGCACCAAGCTTGGGAGCCTGGATGCTTCGATCCGGCCGAAAGATCGCCCCGAGGGGTATGCGATTCAGGCCGCGCTGGCCGGGCATTCGACCGGAAAATTGTTCGGCTGGAAGATCGCTGCAACGAGCGCAGCCGGGCAGAAGCACATCAATGTCAGCGGTCCGCTCGCAGGGCGCATCCTTAGCGAGACAGTGATCGCCAACGGTGGCACTGCCTCGATGAGAGGTAACGAGATGCGCGTCGGCGAGGCTGAATTCGCCTTCCGTTTCGCACATGACCTGCCGCCGCGGGCGAACCCTTATTCAGTGCAGGAAGTGCTCGGCGCGGTCGGCACGCTTCATCCGGCCATCGAAATTCCCGATTCGCGTTTCTCGAAATTTGTCAGCGCGGGTGAAGCCCAGCTGATCGCCGACAATGCCTGCGCGCATCTTTTTGTGTTGGGCGAGCCGACCAGCGCCGATTGGCGTGCCCGCGATCTTATCGAGGAGCGGCCGATCATCACGCTGCGCGGCTTGCAATATATCGGCCATGGCAAAAACGTCCTCGGCGATCCCCGTGTGGCGCTCACCTGGTGCGCCAATGAGCTGCGCGCGCTGGGCATCACGCTGCGAGAAGGTGAGGTCGTCACCACAGGAACTTGCTGCACGCCCTTGCCGATTCAGGCGGGTGATTTGTTCGCCGCCGATTTCGGCGTGCTCGGCAAAATTTCCGTCGGGTTCAGCTAGCCGCGATACCCAAAAATCGCCGAGCCCACTCTCACGTGAGTAGCCCCCATCTGGATTGCGATGGCGAAGTCCGCGCTCATGCCCATCGACAGATTCGTCAGCCCGTTGCGCGCCGCGATCTTGGCTGCCAGAGCAAAATGCGGTGCCGGCGCCTCATCGACCGGGGGAATGCACATCAACCCGGAAATCGGCAGATCATACTTCTCGCGACAACTGGCGATGAAGCTGTCGGCCTCAGCGGGGGAAACGCCGGCCTTTTGCGGTTCCTCTCCGGTGTTAAGCTGAACAAACAGTTGGGGCCGGCGGGCCTGGGCCTGAAATTCCTTGGCCAGCGCCTCGCAGAGGCTCGGGCGATCGACCGAGTGGATCGCGTCGAACAGCGCGACCGCCTCTTTTGTCTTGTTGGATTGCAACGGACCGATCAGGTGCAAGGAGAGGCCGCCGTAAGCCGACATTAACCCTGGCCACTTGGCCTTGGCTTCCTGAACCCGATTCTCGCCAAATATACGTTGTCCCGCTTTGATGACCGGCTCGACGGCATCGGCATCGAACGTCTTGGCGACGGCAATCAGCGTCACCGATGCGCGATCCCGGCGCGCCTCCCGGCATGCCCGTAGCATTGCCTCTTCAACACCGGCAAGCCCGGTTGGTAAATGCGTGGTTAGCTGCGAAGAATTTTCGGTGGTCATGGATGTCTGATCTGCCGGCTTTTTTGCAATTTGAAGATAGTTCCATTTTTACGGGATCCAAAGAAGGCTTCTTGAATCCTTGCCTGTACGGTTCGCCACGGGGTGGGGAACTAGCATGTCAGGCTTCGGCTTCAAGCGCAAAATAACCGAAATAGGCAATCTCTTTGGAATCCGCGCGCGGCTCGCTTTGCTCGCGCTGATCCTGGTGACGCCCTTGATGCTGGAGCGCGCCCGCTCGCTTGAGGAAACCCGCAGCAAACAGATCGCGTTGGCCTATTCAGAACTCTCGCGGGTCGCTCAACAAAGCGCCGACAGCCAGCGTGAGGCTATTTCCTCGGTCGAGACTGTTTTGAAGTCAGCCGCCCACATCCAGGCTTCCAGAAAAGCTTCCGAGCTTGATTGCGACACGCTGCAGGCAAGCCTTCCGGTCAGGCTGCCGTGGATCCGCAATCTCACGATTGTGGGCGGCGACGGCCGGATCAAATGTGCGACGCTCGATACGCTGGTCGGCCTTGACCTCAGCGATCGCGCCTATTTCAAGCGGGCGCTGCAGGCACGCGATCTCATCTTCAGCGATTTTCTGTCGTCCAAGTACGACAACGAACCCATCGTGATGGCGGCCTATCCGGTTTCCGCGGTCAATCCCGAATCGGACCTCGTGATTGTGGCCGGCGTCAATCTCGACTGGATGTCGAAGATCATGAACGACCTCAGTGGTCGTCACGGCATGATGGCCTTTCTCGTCGATAGCGCAGGCACCGTGCTGGCAGCACCTAGCGACCTCGCTCGCATGGTCGGCCGCCCCCTCAATAGCATCCCCGCCCTGACGACGGCCGTCACGCGGGCCATCAATCCGGATCAACAGTCCGGATTGTTTTCATTTCCAAATCGAGATGGCGCCAGGCTCACGCTGAATTTTTCAAGCATCCCCGGCACGCAATCGCGCCTGATCCTGATTGTCGACGAAGCCAGGGTGGCTGCCGAAATCAACCACGACATTCGCAACGCCTATTTGCTGCTCGGATTCGTCTGCATGATGGTGTTGCTCGGCGCGCTGGTCGCGGCGGAAACGCTCATCATCCGGCCCATCCACAAGCTTGTTGCGGTCGCAAGGCGAGTTGGCGAGGGCGAATGGTCGGTACGTGCAGGCAGTAATCGATTGCCGGCCGAGTTTGCGCCGCTCGCCCGCGCGTTCGACAAAATGGCCAGCCAGCTTTCCGAGCGGGAGCGCGAACTGATCGCCTCCAACGACCGTCTGACCGTGATGGCTTCGGTGGACATGCTCTCAGGTCTTGCGAATCGCCGCGGGTTCCAGAGCCGGCTCGATTTTGAGTGGGCGAAGGCCCGGCAGGGCAACGGCGAACTGTCGCTCCTGATGATCGACGTCGACCACTTCAAGCTGTTCAACGACACCTATGGTCACCCCGAAGGCGATGCCTGTCTGTCACGGATCGGCGAAACATTGGCCGGGCTTGCGGCGGCGACCGCGGGCTTTGCAGCCCGCTATGGCGGCGAGGAATTCAGCCTGCTACTGCCAGGCACCGGCACGAGCCGTGCGCTTGAAATCGGCGAGATGGTGCGGACGGCGGTACAGAATCTCGCGATACCCCACGTCACGTCCAGCCATCAGGCGGTCACGGTCAGCGTAGGCGTGGCCGGTGTCAGGCCAAGTGAAGCGCTCAATCCGGGCGACCTGCTGGAAGCCGCCGATGCCAGCCTTTACGTGGCCAAACGCAACGGCCGTAACGCGGTTGTCGAACACACGCTCGAACACACGCTCGAACACACCCTTGGGCAAACGGCCGGGGACGGTAGCTCGGTCGCGCTGGCGAGCTAACCAGCCTTTTTCGCGGACGACGGCAGAGCCGTCCTGCCACACGCCCCGTTGACCGGAAAGCTGCTTTTGTGGCCTAGTCCGCCGTCTTTTGACGACGATAGAATCCACCAAAAGCCAAGCGATTCCATGACCTCCGAACGCTATAACGCCCGCGAATCCGAGCCCCATTGGCAGCGCCTGTGGGACGAAAAGGCGATCTTCAACGCCAAAAACGACGACCCGCGGCCGAAATACTACGTGCTCGAGATGTTCCCCTACCCCTCCGGGCGCATCCACATCGGGCATGTCCGAAACTATACGCTCGGTGACGTGCTCGCGCGCTTCATGCGCGCCAAGGGCTTCAACGTGCTCCACCCGATGGGCTGGGATGCGTTCGGACTGCCGGCGGAAAACGCGGCCATTGAACGCAAGGTCGCGCCGAAAGCGTGGACCTACGACAACATCGCCGCGATGAAGAAGCAGTTGCGGTCAATCGGCCTGTCGCTCGACTGGTCACGCGAATTCGCGACCTGCGATCCCAGTTACTACAAACACCAGCAAAAAATGTTCAACGACTTCCTGCGGGCCGGGTTGGCCGAGCGCGAAAAGCGCAAGATCAACTGGGACCCGGTGGATATGACGGTGCTCGCCAACGAGCAGGTGATCGACGGTCGCGGCTGGCGGTCGGGCGCCGTGGTCGAACAACGCGAAATGAACCAGTGGGTCTTCAAGATCACGAAGTACTCGCAGGAACTTCTGGACGCCCTCGACGCGCTGGACCGCTGGCCCGACAAAGTGCGGCTGATGCAGCGCAACTGGATCGGGCGCAGCGAAGGCCTGTTGATTCGGTTTGCGCTCGATGCGGCGACGACGCCGGCGGGTGAGACCGAGCTCAAGATTTTCACGACGCGGCCCGATACGCTGTTCGGCGCCAAGTTCATGGCGATTTCGGCCGATCATCCGCTGGCGCAGGCCGCGGCTGCGAAGAATCCGGAGCTCGCCAGGTTCATTGCCGAGATCAAGCGCATCGGCACGGCCCAGGAGGTCATCGATACCGCCGAAAAGCAGGGCTTTGACACTGGCATTCGTGCCATTCACCCGTTCGAACCGAACTGGAAGCTGCCGGTCTATGTCGCCAATTTCGTGCTGATGGAATATGGCACCGGCGCGATCTTCGGCTGTCCCGCGCATGACCAGCGCGACCTCGACTTCGTCAACAAATACAATCTCGGCAACATCCCGGTGGTGTGCCCGGAGGACCAGGATCCGAAAACTTTCGTGATTACGGGCACGGCCTATGACGGCGACGGCCGCATGATCAATTCGCGGTTTCTCGACGGCATGACCATCGAGCAGGCCAAGGAAGAGGTCGCGAAGCGACTGGAGACGGAACTGCGCGGCAACGCGCCCGTCGCTGAGCGGCAGGTAAACTTCCGCCTGCGCGATTGGGGAATTTCACGCCAGCGTTATTGGGGCTGCCCGATCCCGGTCATTCATTGCCCGAAATGCGACGTCGTGCCGGTCCCCGACAAGGACTTGCCGGTCGTGCTCCCCGAAGATGTGAGCTTCGACAAGCCAGGCAACGCGCTCGACCATCACCCGACCTGGAAACACGTCAACTGCCCGCAATGCGGCGGCCGCGCTACCCGCGAAACCGACACCATGGACACCTTTGTCGATTCGTCCTGGTATTTCGCGCGCTTCACCGATCCGTGGAACGAGCAGGCGCCGACCACGCCTGATGTGGCGAACCGCCTGATGCCGGTCGATCAGTATATCGGCGGCGTCGAGCACGCGATCCTGCACTTGCTCTACAGCCGCTTCTTCACCCGCGCCATGAAGGCGACCGGTCACATCGACATCGAAGAACCGTTCGCCGGCATGTTCACGCAAGGCATGGTGGTTCACGAGACCTATCAGAAGGCCGACGGCACTTATGTCACGCCGGCGGAAGTGAGCGTTGAAAGCGCAGGCCCCGATCGCCGCGCTACACTGCTATCGACGGGCGAACAGGTTGCGATCGGCGCGATCGAAAAGATGTCGAAGTCGAAGAAAAATACGGTCGACCCGGATGATATCATCGCGACTTACGGTGCCGACGTGGCGCGCTGGTTCATGCTGTCGGACTCCCCGCCCGATCGCGACGTGATCTGGAGCGACGAGCGGGTTCAGGGCGCGTCGCGTTTTGTCCAGCGGCTGTGGCGGCTGATCCACGAATCGGCCGAGATCGGCAAGACCGCGCCTGCTGCGAAACCTCTGACATTCGGAACCGATGCGATCGCGCTCCGCAAGGCGGCTCACGGCGCCCTGGACAAGGTTTCGACAGGCATCGAACGGCTGCATTTCAATGTCTGCCTGGCTCATATCCGGGAGTTCGCCAACGCGCTGGGTGACATTCTGGCTCGCCCCGGACAGCCCGCGCCGGATGTGGTCTGGGCGGTTCAGGAAGCAGCCGTCATCCTGGTGCAGCTGTTCGCGCCCATGATGCCCCATCTGGCGGAGGCCTGCTGGGAGGTGCTCGGTCAGCCGGGGCTGGTTTCAGAAGCAAATTGGCCCAAAATCGAACGAGATTTGCTGGTTGAGGAGAGCGTGACACTGGTCGTCCAGGTCAATGGCAAGAAACGGGGCGAGATTACCGTCGCCCGCACCGCCGAGAGCCCGGAAATAGAGGCTGCCGTTTTGGCCCTTGATGCGGTAAAACAGTCCTTGGGGGACAAACCAGTGCGTAAAGTGATCGTTGTTCCCATGAGGATCGTGAATGTCGTCGGCTAGGTTGTCCAGAATCCGGATCGCCGCGCGGTGTCTTGCCGTCGCTGCCTTGGCGGCCCCGACGGCCGGCTGCTTTCAGCCGATGTATGCCGAGCATGTGGACGGCACGCCGGCGCTCCGCGAAAAGCTGCTGGGGGTTGACCTCCCGCCCGTTAACTTCCCGAATGCTTCGCGCGAGGCCCGCCTTGGGGTGGAAATCCGCAATGCATTGGCATTCAAGCTTTACGGCAACGCCACGGGGACATCGCCGACCCATCGCCTGGAGATCAGACTTCAGACCACCCGTTCCACGCTGATGACCGATGTGGACACGGGACTGCCGACCAGCGAAAATTACGGCATCAACGCGCAGTTCAATTTGATCGATGTCGCGACCGGCAAATCGGTCATGACCGGAACTACCGCCTCGCGCGTTTCCTACGATATCCCCGGCAGCTATCAGCGATTTGCCCGCGCCCGCGCCTTCCGAGACGCCGAGGATCGCGCCTCTCAGGAAATCGCCGAACGTATCCAGACGCGGCTCGCCTCGTTCTTCTACGCTGGCGCTTGAGGTCTTTCGCTCGCCGCCCGGCATAGCGTGAAAGCTGGTAATCCCTCGCCATGGTCGCGCTGCGCGGAAAAGAGATCGATGCTTATCTCGCCCGGCCCGATCCGGGGCGTCCGATCATCCTGCTTTACGGTCCCGACGCGGGCCTCGTACGCGAGCGCGCCGAGGCGTTGCTGGCGTCGGCGGTTGACGACCCCACCGATCCATTTTCGCTGGTGAGGCTGGACGGCGATGAACTTTCGGCCGAACCATCCCGGCTGGTCGATGAGGCGCTGACGATCCCGCTGTTCGGCGGCCGCCGCGCGATTCGTGTTCGTGCCGGCTCGCGGAATTTTGCCACCGGCGTCGACGCGCTCGCGGAAGCGCCGTTGAAGGATTGCCGCATCGTGATCGAAGCCGGCGAATTGCGGGCTGAATTACCTTTGCGCAAAGCTTGCGAGCGCGCCAAAACCGCGGTCGCGATTGCCTGCTATCCCGACACCGAGCGCGACCTGGCGAAGCTGATCGACGACGAGCTCAAGCTATCGAACCTGCGCATCGCCTCAGACGCCCGCGCCGTATTGATGACCTTGCTTGGCGGCGACCGGCAGGCGTCGCGCAATGAATTGCGCAAGCTCACGCTCTACGCGCACGGCAAGGGCCAAGTAACGCTCGATGACGTGATGGCAGTCGTGGCCGACGCATCCGAGCTGAAGATCGATCCGATTGTCGACGGCGCCTTTGCCGGAAACCCCTCCACTGTGGAGACCGAGTTCGCCAAGGCCATGATGGCCGGTCTCTATCCGGGTGTGATTATCTCCGCTGCCCAGCGCCAGGCCGCCTGGCTGCACAAGTCCGCGATTGCGATCGCCGAGGGAACACCGAGTTCCGCCGTGCTCGATGGCGGATTTCCACGGCTGCACTTCTCGCGAAAGGCGAATGTCGAGGTTGCGCTACGCCACTTCGATCCGGCGCGGCTGATGCTGGTCATCGATCAGCTCGCGACCGCGGCCTTCGAGATGCGCAAGCAGGCGGCGCTGGCCGCCGCTATCGCGCAACGTGCGTTGCTTTCCATTGCGGTCAACGCGAAACGGCGCGGCTGAAGCCGACCGCCGTTCGCGGCGGTCGCGAGCGACGCTCTAAGCTTTGGAGCTCAACCGTCTCACGACATCGTCAAGCTGATCCAGGTCGCGGTATCGGATGTGGACGATGCCACCGGTATTGCGATGATCAATATTGACGGCAAGCCCGAGCGCGTCACTGACGGTCTTTTCCAGCGACGCCGTGTTGGGATCCTTGGTCTTGCCGCCCCTCACCTTCTGCGGTTTGCGCTCCGGCACGCCTTCGACATGGGCCAGTGCCTCGGCCTGTCGCACGTTGAGACCCTCTTCGACAATACGCTTGGCAGCAGCGACGGGATCGGGAACACCGATGAGTGCGCGGGCATGGCCGGCCGATAACTGGCCGAGTGCGATGTAGGCCTGAACTTCGGCCGGCAGTTTCGTCAGCCGCATCATGTTGGCGACATGACTGCGGCTCTTGCCGACGATCTTGGCGATGTCTTCCTGGCTGCGTTTGAATTCGCCGGCGAGCGCATGATAACCCTGCGCCTCTTCCATCGCGTTGAGATCTTCGCGCTGCACGTTTTCGATGATGGCGATCTCGAGCGCATCGGAATCGCTGACATCAACCGGCGCGATCGGAACCTCGTGCAGGCCTGCGATTTGCGACGCCCGCCAACGGCGTTCGCCGGCGATGATCTCGAAGCGATCCTGCGTACCGCGCACCGGCCGCACGACGATCGGCTGGATCACACCGTGCTGCTTGATCGAATCGGCCAATTCCTGGAGCTCGGCGTCGGCGAATTCCTTCCGCGGGTTGCGCGGATTGGGCTTGAGGAATTCAATCGGCACCTTGCGCTGCGCGCGCGGCCGGTCGAGATGCGCAGCTTCGCCGCCGACATCCCCGATCAGACTTGCAAGACCGCGTCCCAGTCGCGAACGCGCTTCGTCGGCCATCGCCAGCTCCCTTGGATTCAACTCTACCGCTCCCGTTGCTTGCCATCATTCCGGACAGCACGAAGTGCGAACCCGGAACCTCGAATTACATTCTCGTTTTCGTCTCCTCGGGATTCCGGATCGATCCGCTGCCGCGCATCTTCCGGAATGACGAGGCAGTAAATTCAATGCGTGCGCAACTCACGCTCGCGCTGGATGACTTCCGTGGCGAGCTTGAGATAGGCGTCGCTGCCGACGCATTTGAGGTCATAGACCAGTACCGGCTTGCCATAGGACGGCGCCTCGGAAATGCGCACGTTGCGCGGGATCATGGTGTTGTAGACCTTGCTGCCCATGAACTGCCGGACATCGGCGACGACCTGGTTGGACAGGTTGTTGCGCGAGTCGAACATCGTCAGCACGATGCCGTGGATGGAGAGATTCGGATTGAGGGTCGAGCGCACCTGTTCCACGGTTTGCAGGAGCTGCGACAGTCCTTCGAGCGCAAAGAACTCACACTGTAACGGCACCAGGATCGCGTCCGACGCCGCCATTGCATTGACGGTGAGAAGGTTGAGCGACGGCGGGCAATCGATCAGAACATAGGTGTAGTCGGCATCCGGCGAGACGTTGTGGTTCAGCGCCGCGATGGCGTCGCGCAGGCGAAAGGCGCGGCCCGGAGTCGTTCCCAATTCGAGCTCGAGGCCTGACAGATCCATGGTCGACGACGCGATATGCAAACGCGGCACGGCGGTCGGCACCACCGCTTCGCGTAAAGCGGCTTCGCCGATCAGCACATCGTAGGTCGAACAATTGCGATTGCGGCGGTCGATCCCGAGTCCGGTCGAGGCGTTGCCCTGCGGGTCAAGATCAACGATCAGCACCCGCTCACCAATTGCAGCGAGTGCCGTGCCAAGATTGATCGCTGTGGTAGTCTTGCCAACGCCGCCCTTTTGGTTGGCCAGCGACAAGATACGTGGATGGCCAGGCTGGGCCGCCGACCTATCATCCTGTAATACTTGATCTATTTCACTCATACGGGGCTGCCATCTGTGGGCTGGGTGCGCCGCTCGATCTGATCGAGTTCGACGATCCAGCCGTGTCCACCGGTACGGCTGGAGTGCAATTGAGGCGCGATATTCCAATATTTAGTAGCTTCGGTCAATTCTACTTCTACATCTTGTCCTTTGAGGAATAGCGCTTTCGCACCTCTTTTGATCAAGGGCTCCGCGAGATCGATGAGTTGGTGTAGCGGAGCAACGGCGCGCGCGGTGACGCAATCGACGGGGCCCTCAAGCCTATCCACACTATCCTCGATATCAGCGAGGTGAACGACAGCTGACGCTCCGGTCACTCTCAGCGCCTCGCGCAGAAAGCCAGCCTTCTTGCCATTGCGCTCGATCAGATGGACCACCGCACCCGGCGTATCGGCGAGCGCACAGGCGAGAACCATTCCGGGGAATCCGCCGCCGCTGCCGAAGTCGACCCAGATCCTGGCTGACGGGGCGAGGGCCAGGAGTTGCAATGAATCCGATATGTGCCGGCTCCAAAGCACCGGCAGCGTCGAAGGCGATACGAGATTGGTTTTGGCCTGCCACGTCAAAAGAAGATCAATGAAGCGATCCAGGCGCGCTTCCGTTTCACGTGAAACAGGCGTGAGGGCCAGCGCGGTCGCGCGGTCAGCAGCGAGGTTCGGCTCCAGAGGACTTCCGGTCAAAGGTTTCGAACGATGGGTGGCGGCGCTCATGGCGAATCGCTCTGTTTCACGTGAAACATCGTACGCCCTTAGGCGCCGGTGGCCGAGATATTCCCCGATGATTTACGCCGGGCTTCTCGCCTGAGATAAGCTGCCAGAATTCCAAGCGCGGCCGGGGTTACCCCGTCGAGTCGACCGGCCTGGCCCACCGTACGCGGAAGCGCGGCTTTGAGCTTGCCGCGGGCTTCATTGGACAGGCCGGGAACGTCGTCGAAATCTACGCCGCTCAGAACCAGACCTTCGTCGCGCCGGAAGGCCTCGACATCGGCAGTCTGGCGCTTGAGGTAGACGTCGTATTTGGCATCGATCTCCAGATGGACGGCGATGCTTGCGTCAACAGCCGACAGCTCCGGCCAAATGGAACGGACCTGCTCCCAGCCGATTTCGGGGTAAGCCAGCAGCTCGAAGGCCGAGCGGCGCTGCCCGTCTTTGTTGAGCGCGAGACCATATCGAGCGGCCTCGTTCGGCGTCAGACTTAGTGATTGCGCCCTTGCTTTGGCGGCATTCAACGCCGCCATCTTGGCGCGGTGATGCAGGGATCGCGCCTGCCCCACACAGCCAAGGGCTATTCCCTTCTCAGTCAGGCGCTGATCGGCATTGTCCGCCCGGAGAGTCAGGCGATACTCGGCGCGTGATGTGAACATTCGATAGGGCTCGGTGATCCCGCGCGTCACGAGGTCGTCGATCATCACACCGAGATAGCCGTCGGCCCGATCGAACACGACCGGCTGTGAGCCGCTGGCCGACAGGGCCGCATTGAGGCCGGCGACCAGCCCTTGGGCGGCCGCCTCTTCGTAACCTGTGGTGCCGTTGATCTGTCCGGCCAGGAACAATCCCGGAAGTCGTTTGGCCTGAAGAGTCGGATCGAGCTCTCGGGGATCGACATGATCGTATTCGATGGCATAGCCCGGACGAACCATCCGCACCCGCTCCAGGCCGGGGATCGAAGCCAGAATCTCGAGCTGGACCTCCTCCGGCAGCGAGGTCGAGATGCCGTTGGGATAAACCGTGGTGTCGTCGAGGCCTTCCGGCTCCAGGAAAATCTGGTGGCCGTCGCGGTCGCCGAAACGAACGATCTTGTCCTCGATCGAGGGGCAATAGCGCGGTCCGCTGCTTTTGATCTGGCCCGAATACATCGGAGAGCGATGGACGTTGGCGCGGATCACCTCATGGGTCGCAGCCGTAGTTCGCGTGATCCCGCACTCGATCTGCGGCGTCGTGATCCGGTCGGTCAACACGGAAAATGGCTCGGCCGGATCATCGCCCGGCTGCATCTCGACCGCTGACCAATCGATCGTGGTGCCGTCGAGACGAGGTGGCGTGCCGGTCTTCAGCCGACCCAAGGTAAAGCCGATCCGCTCGAACGACGAAGACAACCCGAGCGCCGGCGCCTCATCGACTCGGCCAGCGGGCCAATTTTTTTCGCCGAGATGAATCAGGCCGCGCAGGAAGGTCCCGGTTGTCACCACTACGGCTGCCGCGGTGAGCTCCCGGCCATCGGCGAGCCGGATGCCCCGGAGCCGCCCATCGGCAACCAATAGTTCGTCCGCCTCACCTTCGACGACGGTTAGATTAGCGGTCTCGCGGATCGCGGTCTGCATGGCGGCGGCATAGAGCTTGCGGTCCGCCTGGGCGCGCGGCCCCCGGACGGCCGGACCCTTGCGCCGGTTGAGCACGCGAAACTGGATACCACCGGCGTCGGCGACCCGGCCCATTAAGCCGTCAAGCGCGTCGACCTCCCGGACGAGATGGCCCTTGCCCAAACCGCCGATCGCCGGGTTGCAGGACATTGCGCCGATGGTCGAAAAGCGGTGCGTGACCAGCGCGGTTTTCGCACCCATCCGCGCGGCGCCACTGGCGGCTTCACAGCCGGCATGGCCGCCGCCAATGACGATGACGTCAAATGAATCGAGGTGGGAGATCATGCGGCATCTTCTATACCGCGGCGATCAAACCCGAAAGTGACAAGGCGCCGTTTCACGTGAAACAGAGGCTACTATCGGCGTTTATAGAAATGAACAATAATTCATTACTTTCCGATACAAAATTCCCGGAAAATCGCGTCGAGAATGTCTTCAACATCCACGCGCCCGAGCAAACGGCCCAGCGACTGAGCCGCTACCCGCAGCTCTTCGGCCGCCAATTCATCGCCACGTCTGGCAACAGCCAGGCAACGTCGCAGCGCGTCTGCCGTCGCCTTCAACAATTTTCGATGCCGCTCTCGAGCGATCAGACCATCCTCGCCCGCACCAAAATAGCCCTCGGCGAAACTCGTCAGCGCCGCCACCAATTCGGCGATCCCATCGCCGCGACCGGCGGAAATCCTGAAGGTCGTCACGCCTTCGTACGCACGGGAGATCTTCGCCCCTGCCCGCTCACCAACCGAATCCAGATCAATCTTGTTGCGAACAATCCAGACCGCCGTCTCGGCCGAGGTCTCGACTTCACGATCGCCGTTCTCGCGCTCATCGTCCGTCATCCACAATACGAGATCGGACTCCGCGGCGCGCGATCGTGCGCGACGCACACCCTCCTGCTCCACCGGATCAGCGGTGTCGCGAATGCCGGCGGTGTCGATCACCGTCACCGGATAGCCATTGAGATCAAGCTGCACCTCGATCACGTCACGCGTCGTGCCGGCGTACGGCGAGACGATCGCCACCTCGCGCCGTGCCAGCAGATTGATCAAGGTCGACTTCCCCACATTCGGCGGACCCGAGATCGCCACCATCAAGCCGTCGCGGAGCCGTTCGCTCCGTCCCCGCGCGGCAAGGGCTTCCTCGATTTCGACGAGCAGTGATTTGATCTTCTCCAAGGCGGGCGCAATCAATTCCGCCGGCACGTCACCTTCGTCCGAAAAATCGATGCCGGCTTCAATCAAGGCCGATGCCTCGATGATGCGCTTACGCCAGTCGCGCGCTCTGTCGCCCAGCAACCCCCTGAGCTGGCGCAACGCCTGGCGTCGCTGCCGATCGGTGTCGGCGTGAATCAGATCGTCGAGCGCTTCGGCTTCGGTGAGATCGAGCTTGCCGTTCTCAAAGGCGCGGCGGGTGAATTCGCCGGAGTCCGCGGGCCGGATATCTTCAAGCCTGGCGAGCGCTGCGAACAACGCAGCCTGCACCGCGCGGCTGCCATGAATGTGAAACTCGGCGACGTCTTCCCCAGTCGCGCTCGCAGGTCCCGGAAACCAGAGCGCGATCGCGTCATCGATTCCTTGCCCCTCGCGATCACGCAGCAGGACCCGGGTCGCCGTCCGTGGTTGCGGCACCCGGCCCGACAAAGCTTCGAGCGCCGCCCTCGCCTCCGGCCCCGACACCCGCACGATCGCAATCGCGCTCGGTGGCCGGCCCGATGACAGCGCAAAAATGGTCTGATCGCGTGAGTGCATGCCCTATTAGTTCGGCAACCCTTGAAAAGGCAACGAAATTTGAGCTTGCCGGTCAACGGGCGGCGAAAATGCTGCGGCCTTGCTGCGGCCAGACGCGCAGCAAACCTGAGTTAGCTACGGCTAAAACCGCCAATAAAAAGGCGCCCCTGCTCACACAGGGACGCCCGATCTCCTAGGCCAATGGCCTAGTTCTTTACGTATTCATCAACTCGAAGAATTCCGAGTTGTTCTTGGTGTTGCGGAGCTTGTCGAGCAGGAAGTCGATCGCATCCATCGTTCCCATCGGGTTGAGGATCCGCCGCAGCACGTACATTTTCTTCAGCACCTGCGGATCGGTGATCAGCTCTTCCTTACGGGTGCCGGAGCGCGAAATGTCGATGGCCGGGAAGGTCCGCTTATCGGAGACCTTGCGATCGAGAATCAGTTCGGAATTGCCGGTGCCCTTGAATTCTTCGAAGATCACTTCGTCCATGCGGCTACCGGTATCGACCAGGGCGGTCGCGATAATCGTCAGCGAGCCCCCCTCCTCGATGTTGCGCGCGGCGCCGAAGAATCGCTTCGGCCGCTGCAACGCGTTGGCGTCAACACCGCCAGTCAGCACCTTGCCAGATGATGGCACCACGGTGTTGTAAGCGCGTCCGAGACGGGTGATCGAATCGAGCAGGATCACGACATCGCGACCGTGTTCAACCAGGCGCTTGGCTTTTTCGATCACCATCTCGGCGACTTGAACGTGACGGACGGCGGGCTCATCGAAGGTCGAGGATACGACCTCGCCCTTCACCGAGCGCTGCATGTCCGTGACTTCTTCCGGACGTTCGTCGATCAGAAGCACGATCAAATAGCATTCGGGATGATTGGCCGTGATCGAGTGCGCGATATTCTGCATCAGCACGGTTTTGCCGGTGCGTGGCGGCGCGACGATCAAAGCGCGCTGGCCTTTGCCGATCGGCGCGACGATGTCGATCACCCGTGCCGAAAGATCTTTTCTCGTGGGGTCTTCGAGTTCGAGGCGAAAGCGCTCATCCGGAAACAATGGTGTCAGGTTGTCGAAGTTGACCTTGTGCTTGGACTTTTCCGGGTCCTCGAAATTCAGCGTGTTGACTTTCAGCAGCGCAAAGTAGCGCTCGCCTTCTTTCGGGCTACGGATGTGGCCCTCGATGGTGTCACCGGTTCGAAGTCCGAACCTCCGAATCTGCGACGGGGAAACGTAGATATCGTCCGGGCCCGGGAGGTAATTGGCATCCGGCGATCGCAAAAAACCAAAGCCGTCGGAGAGTACCTCGACAACGCCTTCGCCGATGATGTCGGTTTCCTGGATCGCGAGTTGTTTGAGAATAGCGAACATCAGCTCCTGCTTACGCATGGTGCTGGCGTTTTCGACCCCTTTTTCCTCCGCAAACGAAACGAGTTCGGCCGGCGTCTGGGCTTTGAGGTCTTGAAGTTTGATTTCCCGCATTGGGATGGTCCTGTGGAGTGCTTAGGGGGAGAGGATGCGAGGTGGCTTTCGGAAATGCGGACAGAAATCAAGGAAGTCCGCAGGTCTGAGCAAGGAAAGCGCCTTGATAAGGCTTCAAACCTGATGCGGCGGCCGGTCTAACGAAGAAACCGGGACGCAACCACATCCGCCTGCGTAGGGGTGGGAATAGCCGTAATATAGAAAATCAGCCGAGTTTCCGCAAGATGGCGTCGAACCACCTCATCACCCGCCAGACCACCTAAAACGGCTTGACCACTACCAGAATAACGATTCCGATCATGAGGACGGTCGGTACCTCGTTGATTACACGATAAAATTTCTGTGACCTCTGATTCCGATCGGCGGCGAAATCCTTCACGCAGCGCGAAAAAAAACCGTGGACGCCCGACAGCACGACGACCAGCAGGAGCTTTCCGTGTAACCAGCCCGCCGAAAACAGGTGTCCGGCCCACGCCAGATAGAGCCCCGCCAACCACGTCACGATCATCGCGGGATTGAGGATCGCTTTCAGCAGCCGGCGTTCCATCACCTTGAACGTCTCGGATTGCTTCGAACCCGCTTCCGCCTCGCAGTGATAAACAAACAGCCGCGGCAAATAGAGCATGCCGGCCATCCAAGCGATGACCGCGATGATATGCAGCGCCTTGATCCATTCGTACATCGGGTCTCGCAACTCGGTTTGAACCTTGCCAAGCAACTCGCTGCTTGCCGGGGAACGAGACATATCCGAGAAGCGGCCCTTATCTAAACTAATAATTTTAGAATCTTAGGTTTGAGTCTAAGTAGCGGTGGATTTGACTCACACAAAAAAGCGGAACGGTTCTCCCGCGGTTCCTCACATCTATCGACAATCGCCATACCGATCTCTTCGGTTGCGGTTACGCAAGATGTTTCAGTTATTTGGCAGGCCGGCCTGTCTGTTTATAAAGAGACAAATCCACAGAACCGCACTAACGTTGGTGGTGCGGAGCGGACTTATCCCGACCTGGAGCCTTGTGAAGAAAAAAGCCGGTTATCCCGGATCGGGCGGCAAGGCCGCCATTCTGTCAGATAAGCTCCACAACGATTCACAGATTACACAGGGTTTTGCGTGCCCACGACCAGCAACTATTTTCATCTGCATCTGATCTCCGATTCGACCGGCGAGACGTTGATCACCGTGGCGCGCGCGGTCGCCGCGCAGTACGCCAATGTGACGCCGGTCGAACATGTCTATCCGCTGGTGCGCAGCCAGAAACAGCTTGATCGGGTGCTGGCCGAAATTGAAGAAGCGCCCGGCATTGTTCTGTTCACGCTGCTGGAAAAGGATCTCGTCTCAAAGCTTCAGTCGAAGTGCCAGGAAATCAACATTCCGAGCCTATCGATCATCGGTCCGGTGATGCAGTTGTTCCAGGCCTATCTCGGCGCGCCGACTTCGGGGCGGGTAGGGGCCCAGCACACGCTGAACGCCGAATATTTCAAACGGATCGATGCGCTGAACTACACGATGATGCATGACGACGGTCAGCACGTCGAAGGCCTCGATGAAGCCGATGTGATTCTGGTCGGCGTGTCTCGTACCTCGAAGACGCCGACTTCCATCTATCTCGCCAACCGCGGCATCCGCACCGCCAATGTGCCGCTCGTGCCGGGCATTCCGATTCCACATCAGCTGGAAACCTTGACCAAGCCACTGGTCGTCAGCCTGCATGCAACGCCGGAGCGTCTGATTCAGGTGAGGCAAAATCGGCTGCTGAGCATGGGCGACCGTGACAACGACACCTATATCGACCGGCAGGCCGTGACGGATGAGGTGGCGTTCGCGCGAAGGTTGAGCGCCAAATTCAACTGGGCACAACTGGACGTCACCCGCCGCTCCATCGAGGAGACTGCCGCGGCAATCATGAAACTCTTCACCGACCGGCAACGGCAACGGCTGTCCGAATGACGTTGTGGCGGGGCAAAGAACCATTGGTACTGGCGTCGCAGAGCAAAGCGCGGCAGAGTTTGCTCGCCAACGCCGGCATCACCTTTGAAAGCGATCCCGCTGAAATCGATGAGCGGGAAATTCAGGCGTCATCCGGCCGTTCAGCCCCCGGAGAGATCGCAAGCCTGCTGGCCCGTGAGAAAGCCCGCGCCGTGTCAGCCCGGCGGCAAGGCCGCACCGTCGTCGGTGCTGATCAGACGCTGGCATTGGGGACGCGGATTTTCAACAAACCCTCCGGCCTGGCAAAAGCCGCTGACCAGCTCCGCGCGCTTTCGGGTCATTGCCATGAGCTTCACGCCGCGGTTGCGGTTGCGCGCGACGGAAAGCTACTGTTCGAACACGTTTCGATCGCGCGCATGACCATGCGGCGGCTCGGCGATGCCGAGATCGACAGTTATCTTGAGGAGGCCGGCGACGCCGTGACGTCCAGTGTCGGCGCCTACCAGCTTGAAGGACTTGGTATTCATTTATTCGAGCGGATCGAGGGCGATCACTTCACCATTTTGGGTTTGCCGCTGCTGCCGCTGCTGGCATTTTTCCGCAGCGAGCATTTGTTGAGTATCTAAAAATGATCATCCTTGGCCTGACTGGTTCGATCGGGATGGGAAAGTCGACCACCGCAAAATTGTTTGCGGAAGCCGGCGTGCCTGTTTATGACGCCGATGCTGCCGTTCACAGGCTCTATGAAGGCGAAGCTGTTGCCACCATCGAGGCGGCGTTTCCGGGGACGACGGCGGACGGCAAGGTCGATCGCAACAAGCTGTCAGCCCGCGTAGTGCATGATTCCGCCGCCATGAAGCGTCTGGAGGAGATCGTTCACCCGATGCTGGGCGCCTCGCGGCAAAAATTTCTTCACGACGCCGAACAATCCGGCGCACCGGTGGCGCTGATCGACGTTCCCCTGTTGTTTGAAACCGGGGGTGAAAAGCGCGTCGATGCGGTGGTTGTGGTGACGACGAGCGCGGAACTTCAGCGCGAGCGAATTCTCGCCCGTCCAAATATGACCGAGGAGAAACTTGCGGCCATTCTGGCGCGGCAAATGCCCGACTCTGAAAAAAGAAAGCGCGCGCATTTCGTGGTGGATACCTCGCACGGTCTTGATCCCGTCAGGCTGCGAATTCGCGACATTCTGACCGAGGCTGCTAAACTATCGCCCGGGCGGTGCTGATTCGTCCGTTATCGGCGGTACAATAATTCATGCGTGAAATCATTCTCGATACCGAAACGACCGGCCTCGATCCGCTGCGCGGCGACCGGCTGGTCGAAATCGGCTGTGTCGAGATCTTCAACCGCATGCCCACGGGGCAGACCTTTCATCGCTATTTCAATCCGCAACGGGATATGCCGGCGGAAGCCTTCGCCGTGCACGGCTTGTCGAGCGAATTTCTTTCCAGCAAGCCGCTGTTTGCGGAGGGCGTCGACGACTTCCTGGCGTTCATCGGCGATGCGCCGCTGGTGATCCACAATGCCTCGTTCGACATCGGCTTCATCAACGCGGAACTCGACCGGATCAAGCGGCCTGTGATCTCCAGAGAACGGCTTGTCGATACCTTGCTGCTGGCGCGGCGCAAGCACCCGGGCGTCTCCAACCGCCTCGACGATCTTTGCTCCCGTTACGCCATCGACAATTCCCGGCGCACCAAGCACGGTGCGCTGCTGGACGCCGAACTTCTTGCCGAGGTGTATATTGATCTGATCGGGGCCCGGCAGTCGCAACTGGTCCTGGCGTCCGAATCCCGTGACACGCGGGCGGCGGCCTACGGTGACATGCCCCGGCGGCAGCGCGAAACACCGCTCGCGCCCCGGATCACCGAGGCCGACCGCGCCGCGCATTGCGATTTTGTCAAAACCCTCGGCGACAAGCCGATCTGGAACGACTTCCTGGCGGCGGTCTAAGCATTATCCGGAAAAGTGTAGTGTGAAGCGGTTTTCCCTCGCAACAAACGCCAACGGCGCTTGCGCGGAGATTCTGCTTCAACCAAGAGCGCTCAGCTCGGCTTGATCTGCGAAGCCTGCATCTGGGCCGCCTGGCGCTCCATGTTCTGGCGATACAGGCCGACGAAGTCGACGGGATCCAGCATCAACGGCGGGAAGCCGCCATCGCGGACGGCGGTCGCAATAATCTCGCGGGCGAACGGAAACAGCAGGCGCGGGCATTCGATCATGACCAGCGGATGCAGATTTTCCTTCGGCACGTTGACGATCCGGAACACGCCTGCATAGGCCAGTTCGAAACTGAACATCACCTTACCGGCGTTTTCGGCCTTGCCCTCGACCGACAGCGTCACTTCGTAATCGGTTTCGGAGACGTTGTTGGCGCTGACGTTGATCTGGATATTGATCGCGGGCTGCTGCTGTTGCGGCGCCAACGAGCCCGGCGCATTCGGGTTTTCAAACGACAGGTCCTTGGTGTACTGCGCCAAAACGTTCAGCTGGGGAGGAGGGGCCGCCTCGGGAGGTGTACCATTGCCGTTGGTCATACGAATTTCTCCTGGAACGGTTGGGCGAGCGGAGCCATTTTGCGCGTCCGAATTCGCCTAAAAGGGAAGCGAAAAAGGCCTTGTCGGGGCGAGTGGCTAACATAGCCCTGCCTCTTTCCACAAGGATGACCATCGATGCGGATCGTAAAAGGGGTCATTTAATTTGTTGCGGCAGGAGCGAGCGAGAATTACCTCTAAATGACTGAATATGCGTGATTTCTGGTCATGGACGGGGTTTCCCCCCACGGCAGAAATGCGCTAGAACCTGATTTCAGGATAGCGGGCGGAAGCCTGCGGTTAAGTTGTTCGTCGGTCATCCGCCATTTCTTGTCGGCAAATGCCATTGGCCGGCCAAGGTTTCGTGCTTACATGCCGCTCGCACGATGTCGTATCTGCTAGTGCCGTCTATTTGAAGTTCCTGCGCAACCAGCGGCTAAACCGGTTCAGGGACGTCAAATAGACTGCACCAGCGCTAAAAGGTCGCTCTACCGCCGGGGCCACTGCCGGCGCCTAGAATCAGAAAGCGAATTCGACGTGGATTATTTTACCATAGTCTTCCTGGCGCTGGCCGTGTTCATCTTTCTCCGCTTGCGCAACGTCCTTGGACAGCGCACCGGAAGTGAGCGGCCGCCTTACGATCGTGCGGCGCGTAATGTCGTGCAGGGTACGCCGGACAGCAACGTCGTTCCAATGCCCGGAACCGTGATCGACCAGACGCCGATGGCGCCGACGGCCGACGTGACACCGCCGACCGATCGCTGGAAGGGAATTGCCGAACCCGGAACCGCGCTCGCCCAGGGCCTCGACGCCATTACCGCCCAGGACTCCTCGTTCGATCCCCGTCACTTCCTGAGCGGCGCGCGAAGCGCCTACGAAATGATCGTTTTGGCGTTCGCCAATGGCGACCGGCGGGCGCTGAAAGATCTGCTCTCGAGCGAGGTCTATGAAAGCTTCGACGCGGCGATCAAGGATCGGGAGCGGCAAGAGCGCAAGACCGAGACGCGCTTCGTTTCGGTCGACAAGGCTGAGGTGGTCGGCGCAGAAGCCCGCGACCGCGCCGCGCACCTTACCGTTCGCTTTGTCTCGCAGATGATCTCGGTCACGCGAGACAAGGCCGGCGCCATTGTCGACGGTAACCCGGACAAGGTCGCCGATATCACCGATGTCTGGACATTCGCCCGCGACCCGACTTCGCGCGATCCTAATTGGAAGCTGGTTGGCACTGGAAGCGCTCACTAAACACGCGCGGCGTCATGCCGCGGTGCTCAGTGTGACGGTTCTGGCGCTGACGGCGATCCCGCTTGCGGCAATGGCCGCCCGCAGAATCCATACGTCAATCGCTGCGCGCAGTACGCCTTCGCATCCTCCAGTACCTCGCGTCACCCCCTATCCCCAACTCGAATGGCCGCTCGTGGTCAATGGCGGGCAATACCTTCCGCTGGCTTGGGCCGATATCGCCGGCTGGGCCACCGATGATCACGTGCAGGCTTACAAAGCCTTTCGGGTCAGTTGTCCCTCCATCGCGGCACAACGAAGTCCGCAGGATGATTCCAGGGCGCTCGGCGCCTCGCTACGCGAACCTTGCCGTGCCGCCAAGGCGCTTGAGATCACGGAGGACGCCAAGGCTCGTGCCTTCTTTGAGGAAAATTTTCGGCCGTTGCAGATCTCGCGGCTTGGCGAGGATGCAGGGTTCGTCACCGGTTATTACGAACCGATCGTCGACGGCTCGCGGACGCAAACCGATGTTTACACCGTGCCGATCTATCGCCGGCCTTCCAATCTGTTTGTCCGGGGATTCAGGCAGGATTCGCCCAGCCTGCCCAACAAGGGACAGGTGTTTCGCAAGATCGGACGCCGCAAGCTCGTGCCTTATTATGATCGCGGCGAAATCGAAGATGGGGCAATCGCAGGGCGCGGCCTCGAAATCTGCTGGCTCAAGAATCAAACCGATCTTCTGTTTTCGCAAATCCAGGGATCGGCGCGAATTCGTCTGGAGGACGGCTCAACCATCCGCATCAATTACGACGCGCATAACGGCTATCCCTATACTGCCGTCGGCCGTGTCCTGATCGACCGCGGCATCATTCCGAAAGAACAAATGTCGATGCAGAGGATCAGGGAGTGGATGGAGCAAAATCCCGACGGGGCAAAGGATGTGCGGCGGCAAAATCGGGCCTATGTTTTCTTTCGCGAAGTTCCTCTCTCCGACAAGGATGAAGCGGTGGGCGCGCAAGGCGTTCCGCTGACGCCGGGGCGATCGATCGCGGTCGACAATTCTCTTCACGTCTACGGCACATTGTTCTTCATCGAGGGCGAGCTTCCGATCGAATCGGCACAATCGAAAACGCCGTTTCGGCGGCTGATGGTTGCGCAGGATACGGGCTCGGCGATCACCGGGCCTGCGCGCGCCGACATCTACTACGGCGCCGGTGTCGAAGCAGGCCGCATATCCGGCCGCTTCCGGCACAATATGCGCTTTGTCATGCTGGTGCCGAAGAGCCTCGATCCCGCCACCCGCGGCCGCAAGATGCCGCTGCCGGATCCACGGCCCTCGGAGAGGATCGCCAGACTGTTTCCACCGATCGATCCTTCGAAGGACAAACCGACGGAGCCGGCGGACGGCCAAAAGCCCGCGCCTGCCTCAACTGCGACGGCGCAAACGACTGAGAAGGTGCCGCTGCCGGAAGCACGCCCGGTGATCGCGCCCGAGCAGACCAGCCGCCGTCATCGCCGGCTTGATTCCCACCGTTGAATATGAAGCGACCACCTCAGATCCTGGACCCGCCACGCCGCAAGCGAATCCTGAGCGAGGAGGAGCACGCGCTGTGGGAAAGCGTCGCCAAACAAGCCAAACCGCTGCGAAACAAACATCGGATCACGCCGCCGCCGGCTTCCTTGAAAACGGAAACTCCGGCTGCGAAAGCCGCGGTTCATCCGAAATCCATCCCGATCGTGGATCCGCCCCTGCCGAAAAAACCGGTGGCGCCGCCGCTCGCGCCCATTGGCCGGCGCGAGCGTTCGCAATTGTCGAAGGGCAAAAAGGAGATCGAGGCCCGTCTCGACCTGCACGGCATGACGCAGGCGCGGGCGCATCGTGCGCTATCGGGCTTTCTGCACCGGGTGCATGGCGACGGCCTGACCTTTGTGCTCGTCATCACCGGCAAGGGCAAGGTCGGCGCCGAATCCGAGCGCGGTGTTCTTCGCCGGCAGGTGCCGCAATGGCTCAGCCAGCCGGAATTCCGAACACTCGTGGTCGGCTTTGAAGAAGCTCATATCGGCCACGGCGGCGCAGGCGCACTCTATGTGCGGATTCGGCGATCGCGATCTTAATAAAAATCAGAACGGCCGGATCACACCAACACGCGGGATCAGCGTCACGATCCAGCCGAGGATACCGGTCTTTCGCTCGTCACCCGAGATCGGCGGCACGGCTTGCGTGGATGGCAAGGTCTTGACGGCGTGCAGGATCAAAAACAGGCATACCGCCCAGTTCGAGACCCATCGCGAGTAGTCGAATACGACCGCAAACATGATCAGATAGGCCGCGGTCACCGCAAGGATGCCGGCGACAACGACGCGTCGATGGAAATCATGGGCGAGCGACCGGACCGAATCGGCAAAATATCGCCAGAGCGGCGAATGCAGCCAGATCAGCAGTGCAAAGACCGGCACACCGAGAATGTTCGACGGCATCCGCTGCCATGTGTCGCTGATTTCCTTCGGAAGCGTCTGGTACCAGATGAAACTGAAGCCGAGGAGGTCGGTGCGAGACGGATCCGCCATGCGGGTCCTGAGGTAGGTGACGAACTCAGCTTCCGGGATCGGCATCGTTCCCCAGAACTGCAGGGCCACGAACAGCGCGCCAAGCGCAAGAACGGAAATCGCGCCCACCGCGAGATTCAACCGGCCAATTCCTACCGTCAGATAATGCCTCAGCAGAACGATCACGGCGATGGCTGGCACATACATCAGAAGATGAATGTGGTGAATCAGGATCAGGACGATCGAAAAGAATGCGGCCAGCAGTACGAAGCCGATCGATTGCGCGGGGACAAGCAAAAGGATGATCGCAAACAGGCAGCCATAAATGTCGAAATGCCCGAGCGTGTGCATGAAATTCTTCAGAAAGAACGGCGAGCCCGCGATAAAGACAAATAACGGCAGTTGGTCGTCGTTGAAACCAAACGTGCGCCGGAACAGTTTGACAAACAGAAGCGCGGTCACGAGCCAGATCGCGCCGCCGAGCGCAAACACCAGCCACACCGGCACTTGCTGGCTGAACAGCGCAACAACAGCGCCGATCAGGGCGCGCTTGACGAAGCCGAAATGATAATCAATGAGCAGATGGATGTAGGGGACGTAGGGCGGCAGCGTGATCTTGTGGATGAATACGCCAGCGACCACGGCGACGTTGACGGCGAGCATCACGCGCCATGGATTTTGCCACGCACGGAGACTCATGCGTAACTTTCGACGTCGTCCCGGCCGAGCCAGCGCTTGCGCGCGTGAGCCGGGACCCATGACCACCGATGTTGGTATTGTGGCAAGGCTGGAGCCGCTTTTGTTGGTAACGAGCACTGGTGGTTATGGGTCCCCGCCTTCGCGGGGACGACAACCCTGACGACACGATTACAAGATAAACCGGCTCAGATCAGCGTTCTTGGCGAGATCGCCGACGTGCTTCTGAACATAGTCAGCGTCGATCCGAATGGTTTCGCCGTGGCGGTCGGGCGCGCTGAAGGAAATTTCATCCAGAACGCGCTCCATCACGGTCTGCAGGCGCCGTGCGCCGATATTTTCGACCGTTGAATTGACGGCAACCGCAATGTCGGCGAGCGCGTCGATCGCGCCGTCGGTGATATCAAGCGTGACGCCCTCGGTCTGCATCAGCGCGATATATTGCTTGATCAGCGAAGCCTCAGGTTCGGTCAAGATCCGGCGCATGTTGTCGCGGGTGAGCGCTTCCAGTTCGACGCGGATCGGCAGCCGCCCCTGCAACTCGGGCAACAGGTCCGACGGCTTGGCGATGTGGAACGCGCCGGAAGCGATGAAAAGGATGTGGTCGGTCTTTACCGCGCCGTGCTTGGTCGACACCGTCGTGCCTTCGATCAGCGGCAGGAGATCGCGTTGCACACCTTCGCGCGACACGTCGCCGCCGACGCGGCCGTCGCGCACGCAGATCTTGTCGATCTCGTCGAGAAACACGATGCCGTTGTTCTCGACCGCCGAGATCGCCTCTAACACCAGCTGGTCGGTGTCGAGCAGCTTGTCCGATTCTTCGTTGACGAGGGTTTCGTGGGAGGCTTCCACCGTCAGCCGGCGGGTCTTGGTGCGGCCGCCCATTTTGCCGAAGATATCGCCGATCGAGATCGCGCCCATCTGCGCGCCCGGCATGCCGGGAATCTCGAACATCGGCGTGCCACCCGAAGACTGCGTCTCGATCTCGATTTCCTTGTCGTTGAGTTCGCCGGCGCGCAGCTTCTTGCGAAAGGAATCGCGGGTTGCAGCACTGGAATTCGCCCCAACCAGCGCATCAAGCACCCGCTCCTCGGCGGCGAGTTGCGCTCTCGCCTGAACGTCCTTGCGCTTCCGTTCGCGGGTTTGCGCGATGGCGACTTCGACGAGGTCGCGAACGATCTGCTCGACGTCTCGGCCGACATAGCCGACCTCGGTGAATTTCGTGGCTTCGACCTTGATGAAGGGTGCGCCTGCGAGCTTTGCCAGGCGGCGCGCGATCTCGGTCTTGCCGACGCCGGTCGGCCCGATCATCAGGATATTTTTCGGCAGCACTTCCTCGCGCAGGCCTTCGGCGAGCTGCTGGCGCCGCCACCGGTTACGCAAGGCGATGGAAACCGCGCGTTTGGCGTCGGTCTGGCCGACGATAAAGCGGTCGAGTTCGGAGACGATTTCGCGGGGAGAAAAGTCGGTCATGGGTTTTAGCTAAGTCCAAAATGCGGCCGGTACAAGCGGCGTTTTTCAACGATCACGTCAGGGATCACGGACCATCAGCAATGCCGTCCCGTCGGGTGTCTCCACGAGACCCTCGCGACGAAATCCGGCTTTTTCATAGGCCCGCACCGCCCGTATATTCGATGGATCGGGATCGGTCACGACACGGGGTGTTCCGGAAGCCAGCAACTGATCGGCAAAGGCGCGAACGAAGGCCGAGCCATGACCGCATCCGATCATGTCGGCTTCGCCGATGAATTGATCAAGCCCCCGGGTGCCGTCGGGCTGCGGGCCGAAGCCGGAATTCCACGCGCTCAGATTATAACACTGCAAATAGGCGAACTCCCGCCCGCCAATCGCGACAATGAACTGCGCCATGTCGGGATGACCAAGATCGCCGCTGACGAGTTCAAATTGCTCGGCCGGATCATGCCACCACTCGCTGACGTGGGGCGCCTCCAGCCAGCGCCTGATGGTCGGCAGGTCGTTGGCTGACATCGGGCGGAACGCGTAGGCTGTCATGTCTGGCCGGCAACGGATCGGTCGAGTTGCGAGACGATTTCACGGGGATAAAAGCCGGTCATCAGCACATCGCTACGCGGATAGACTTGTTTTGGGGAGGCGGCGAACAAGCGTCGACGGCGCGGTGGCTAGAACGGCCGCACGGATCGGCCGCCAGCCCGCGCTCAACAACAACACGAAGGCGCCGAGGGCGAGAATCGTCAGTGGAGTCGTCATGTCGGAGAGGCCCACTTCGCGAATCAACGTCCAGAAAGCCAATCCCGCGTAAGAAAGTCCGGACACCAACATTGCTCTGCGATCGATCAGGACCGCCACGAAACTAAGGACCAGGAACACAACCATGATTGCGGCAGCTGATGCCGGGCTGAGTTTGGTGGCGCCTACGCCCGTTATCCCGAGGGTCAACGAGTGAACAATCAGGGGCGCTGCAAGCAGATGAAGCCAGAAGGCGATGTCGGTTCGTCGTGTGAGCCGTTCGGGATCGGTCATATCGAACCGCATCGCCAGCGCGAAAACGGCAACGCCGCAGACGAATATCACGACGTTGTTCGCCATGACGGGCAGCTCTGGAACCAGTCCGAAAATCAGAGCAAAAACTGCCCCCGTTAACGCGGCGCAGCCCGCTGCAATTGTAATCGGGACTCGAAAACGCCAGTAATGCACCGCTGTCAGCAGCACGGTGATGAGGGCGGCAGCTGCGAGCAAGGTAGGGCGTCCGGAATCCAGGCCGAACAAGTTGCCAATCACGTTCGGCCTAAACCCGCTCACGCCGGCTCCCAATAAATTGCCCGCGGCTATAAAAACGGAGAACGCGAACACGATCAGAAGAACGATGCTGGGCAACGCCATCCGGCGTATGCGGGTGAAGAACTCGGCAAGCAGCCATGCCGCAATGGCGACGGCGATCCACATGCCGGCCCTGCCGCCGAATTGCAGGGCAAAATATCCGGTGGCGCCGAGGAACAGTGCAAGACCGATGGTGACGAAGATATCGCTAAAGCCGGTGAGAAAGCGTAGCTGTTCGTCGTCCGGAGAAGCCGGCAATTCGAGCGGCTCGCTTGAGGCCTCCAGCTCGCGCAGGCGGCGGGCTTGTTCTTCGGTGATGATGCCCTGCTCAACACCCTTCATCAGAAGATCATTTGCAGTCATCGATGCAAGCGTCCTGAAATCAGGTAAGTCGGATCAGCATCAAGACTGCTGTCGTCATCGGGAAGAAGGCACCATCCAACCTCAGCCTTGCAGCGTTTCGATGGTAACATTGCGGTTGGTGTACACGCAAATATCCGCCGCAATATCGAGCGCCCGGCGCACGATGGTCTCGGCGTCCTTGTCGGTCTCGATCAAGGCGCGCGCCGCGGCCAAAGCATAGTTGCCGCCTGAGCCGATCGCCATCACGCCGGCCTCCGGCTCCAGCACGTCGCCGGTGCCGGTCAGAACCAGAGAGACATCCTTGTCGGCGACGATCATCATCGCCTCCAACCGCCGGAGATAGCGGTCGGTCCGCCAGTCCTTGGCCAGTTCAACCGCGGCGCGGGTCAGCTGACCGGGATATTGCTCGAGCTTGCTTTCCAGCCGCTCAAATAATGTAAAGGCATCCGCGGTCGCGCCGGCGAAGCCCCCGATCACGTCGCCCTTGCCGAGCTTGCGAACCTTTTTGGCGTTGGATTTGATGACGGTCTGTCCGATCGAGACCTGGCCGTCGCCGCCGATCACGACCTTGCCGCCCTTGCGGACCGTCAAAATGGTGGTGCCGTGCCAAACCGGCGTCTCGTGGGCGGATGCGTGCATGAAATACCTCTTAAGTCCCGCCAGATTTAGGGGCAGACGGCCACGGTTACAACGGCACTTTCAGCCGGGTCATCTCCGGTCCCTGCGAGGGGCCGAATTCCGGTCACCATAGGCTCAACTTGGACCGCCAAAATGGTATCGCCGCAGTGGCGAAGCCCAGGGCGGCCTGTTAAAAGGCGGCCTGTTGAAAGAACCGCGTTTTCGGCCAATGGCTTGGTCTCCAAAGGAAGCATTTCATGCGCACCGCCACCATCAAGCGCAAGACGAAAGAGACCGACATCGAGGTGACCGTCAACCTCGATGGCACGGGCGTGTCCAACGTCACGACCGGAATCGGCTTCTTCGACCATATGCTTGATCTGTTGGCCCGCCATTCGCGCATCGACATCACGGTGAAGGCGGTCGGCGATCTCCATATCGATCATCACCACACGACCGAAGATGTCGGCATTGCCTTGGGGCAGGCGGTGAAACAGGCGCTGGGCACCATGGCTGGTATCACCCGCTATGCCAGCGTCCATATGCCGATGGACGAGACCCTGTCGCGTGTCGTGATCGATATTTCCGGCCGGCCGGTGCTGGTGTTCAAGGTCGAATTCCCGCGCGACAAGGTCGGCCAGTTCGACACCGAGCTGGTGCGCGAATGGTTCAATGCCTTTGCGATCAATGCCGGGGTGACTTTGCACGTCGAAACCCTATATGGCGAGAATAGCCATCATATCGCCGAGTCCTGTTTCAAGGGCCTCGCGCGAGCGTTGCGGGCGGCGGTTGCCATCGATCCGCGCGCGGCGGGCGAAGTGCCATCCACCAAGGGTCAGCTCGGCGGCTGATTCTCAACGTTTCGGCCAGTAGTGACGAAGGGCAGCAGATGCCGGTCTATACAGTTCATGCCCCAGCGGCGAGCAACATGGATTTTCGGGCGACCGATCGCTTTGCCTTCGTTCGAGACGGATTCCATGTGTGGGCTGCGATCTTGGGCCTGGTCTGGTTGGCCTGGCATCGTCTGTGGTTGGCGCTGATCGGCTGGATCGTGCTGATAACGGTCGTCGACATTGCCATGGTCCGGCTTGGCGTAGACGGCGGGACGGTTTTTCTCGTCGATACGTTGCTTTCGCTGCTATTGGGATTTGAGGCGGCAAGCCTGCGGCGATGGACGCTGTCGCGGCGCAAATGGCGGCAGTTGGATATCGTGGTGGCTGACGACGAGGAGGCGGCCGAGCGCCGGTTTTTCGATCGCTGGACTGCGAGACAACGGGTGGCTGGTAATGACCAGCCGTCGGTCGATCGCGGTGGACCGCCGCCGACACGGGATGTGCCCGGCCAGGCCTTTTCGCGGCCGCCGCCGGTGCCGCGTGACGACATTATCGGTCTGTTTCCGGAACCTGGGGCGCCGCGGTGAGCGTTGCGATCGTCGATTACGGCTCCGGCAATCTGCACTCGGCGGCGAAAGCGTTCGAGCGCGCCAGCCGCAGCATGGAGACGCCGGACACGATCGTGGTCACGCGCGATCCCGACGTGGTTTTTCGCGCCGATCGGATCGTGCTGCCCGGCGTTGGCGCATTTGCCGATTGTCGGGCCGGCCTCGATGCGCTTGACGGCATGGTCGACGCCATGACTGAAGCCGTGCGGCACAAGGCACGGCCGTTTCTCGGCATTTGCGTCGGCATGCAGTTAATGGCAACGCGAGGCAAAGAGCACGTCACGACTAACGGTTTCAACTGGGTTGCCGGCGACGTCGAAAAGATTACGCCTCGGGATGAGAGCTTGAAGATTCCGCATATGGGGTGGAATACGCTCGATCCCTTGCGCGAACACGCCGTGCTGGAGCGATTGCCGCTCGGCCCCAAAGGCCGTCATGCTTATTTCGTGCACTCCTATCACCTCAACGCCGCCAACGAGGCCGATGTGCTGGCGCGTGCCGATTATGGCGGCCCGGTCACCGCGATCGTTGGCCGCGACACAATGATTGGAACGCAATTCCACCCGGAGAAGAGCCAGCGCCTTGGGCTCGCTCTGATCTCGAACTTCCTGAAGTGGAAACCGTGATTCTTTTTCCTGCCATTGACCTGAAGAACGGGCAGTGCGTGCGCCTCGAGCAGGGCGACATGGCGCGCGCCACTGTGTTCAATCTCGATCCGTCAGCGCAGGCCGCACAATTCGCTGCGCAAGGGTTCGAATATCTGCATGTCGTCGATCTCGACGGCGCATTTGCTGGCAAGCCCGTCAATGCGGCGGCCGTTGAGGCGATGCTCGCCAAGATGACCATGCCGGTGCAACTCGGTGGCGGTATCCGCGATCTGAAGACTGTTGAAGCCTGGTTGGCCAAGGGCATCACGCGCGTCATCATCGGCACGGCTGCGGTGCGCGATCCGGAGTTGGTCAAGAGCGCAGCGAGGAAATTTCCGGGACGCGTCGCCGTGGGCCTTGATGCGCGCGACGGCAAGGTCGCGGTCGAGGGCTGGGCCGCGACCTCGGAAGTGACCGCCCTCGAGATCGCACAGCGGTTCGAGGATGCCGGCGTTGCGGCAATCATCTTCACCGACATTGCGCGTGACGGCCTTTTGAAGGGCCTCAACCTCGATGCCACCATTGCCCTGGCCGATCGTATCTCCATTCCTGTCATCGCGTCCGGCGGATTTGCATCGATTGACGACGTGAAGGCGCTGCTGGCGCCGCGCGCGAAGAAACTGGCCGGGGCCATCGTCGGCCGCGCGCTCTATGACGGGCGCGTAGATCCTCAGGCCGCGCTGGCGTTGATCCGCAGTCCGCGGCCGGCTGCTTAGGAGTTTTTATGTTCAAGGTCCGCGTGATCCCGTGTCTGGATGTGAAAGACGGCCGCGTGGTCAAGGGCGTCAACTTCGTCGATCTGCGCGACGCCGGCGATCCCGTTGAAGCGGCGATTGCGTATGACGCCGCCGGCGCCGACGAGCTTTGTTTTCTCGACATCACCGCGACCCACGAAAATCGCGGCACCATGATGGATGTCGTGCGGCGCACCGCGGAAGCCTGCTTCATGCCGCTTACGGTCGGCGGCGGCGTTCGCAAAGTGGACGACATCAAGACGTTGCTCCGTTCGGGGGCCGACAAGGTCTCGATCAATTCGGCGGCTGTCAGCCGGCGCGAATTCGTCAAGGAAGCCGCCGAAAAATTCGGCGACCAGTGCATCGTGGTTGCCATCGACGCCAAGCGCGTGAAGCGCGGCGGCGGCTCGGACCGCTGGGAAATCTTCACCCATGGCGGGCGCAATTCCACCGGGATCGACGCCATCGAATATGCGCAGGAAGTCGTTTCGCTCGGTGCTGGCGAAATCCTCTTGACGTCGATGGATCGGGACGGCACCCGGCAGGGTTTCGATCTGCCGCTGACGCGGGCGATTGCCGACAGCGTCGGCGTTCCCGTTATCGCTTCCGGCGGCGTCGGCAATCTCGACCATCTGGTCGACGGCGTCCGTGAGGGACGCGCGACCGGCGTGCTGGCGGCCTCGATCTTCCACTTTGGCGAATTTACCATACGTGAAGCGAAGGACCACATGGCCCGCGCCGGTCTACCCATGCGGCTCGATCCCTGACGACTTTTTGTGACAGAAGTGCTACGTTTCGGGCCTGACCCGAGCCCGTGACGCCGGGTACCTGTGAGTTTGAAGTAGAGTTTGAAGTCATGTCGCGTTTTTCTCTTCCCGACCTTGTCGATATTATCGACGCCCGCGCGGCCTCGGGTGGAGAGGCCTCGTATACCCGCAAACTTCTGGACAAGGGGCCGGAGCATTGCGCCAAGAAGTTCGGCGAAGAGGCGGTGGAGACTGTGATCGCCGCGGTTGTCGGTAATCGTGACCATCTGATCGCAGAGAGCGCGGATGTGTTGTTTCATCTGCTCGTGCTGTTGAAGTCCCGTGGCGTCAGACTCGAAGAAGTCGAGGCTGTGCTGGGGCAGCGCACCGGCATGTCCGGTCTCGCGGAGAAGGCCGGGCGCAAGGGCGACTGAAGCATGATCCGGAAAAGTGGGAACCGGTTTTCCGAAAAGACCATGCGTCATCGACAATAAGTGGGCAGCTTCATGGATATCAGGGCACCGGATCAGCAGTATAATCCCTACCGGATATTTTCCCGGGAGCAGTGGGCGCGGCTTCGCGAAGATACGCCGATGACGCTCGAAGCCGGCGAAATCGCTCGACTCCATTCCATGCATGACCGGCTCGACCTCAGGGAGGTCGAGGAAATCTATCTGCCGCTGTCGCGGCTGTTGTCGATCTATGTAGATGCGATGCAGCGGCTCTATGTCGCCCAGCGCCGCTTTCTCCGCATCCAGGACCGCAAGATGCCCTACATCATCGGCGTCGCCGGTTCGGTCGCGGTGGGTAAATCCACCACCGCGCGCGTGCTGCAAGCGCTGCTTGCACGCTGGTCGCCGCGGCCGAAGGTCGATCTCGTGACGACCGACGGGTTCCTGTTTCCAAATGCCGTGCTCGAGCGGCAAGGCCTGATGCAGAAGAAGGGCTTTCCCGAAAGCTACGATCTGCCGACGCTGTTGTCGTTCTTGAGCGACATCAAGGCCGGACGCGGACGGGTGCGGGCGCCGGTCTATTCGCATCTGACCTACGACATCATTCCGAGCGAGTGGAATGAAGTCGATCGGCCGGACATCCTGATCGTCGAAGGCGTCAATGTGCTTCAGACCGGCCGGCTTCCCCGCGACGGCAAGGCGGTGCCTGTCGTGTCCGACTTCTTCGATTTCTCCGTCTATATCGATGCGGAGGAGTCGGTGCTTCGCGATTGGTACATCCGCCGCTTCCTGGCCCTTCGCGATACCGCCTTCCACGATCCCAGGTCCTATTTTCACCGCTACGCGCTGCTGTCCGACGAAGAAGCGACCGCGACCGCGATCGCGATCTGGGAACGCACCAACCTCGCCAACCTCGAAGACAATATCTTGCCGACGCGACCGCGTGCGACGCTGATTCTCAAGAAAGGCGCCGATCACGTGGTTGAAACCGTGGCCCTGCGCCGGCTTTGATTCCCGCCTCGACCCAGGCCGCTGTCACTTCAGCGCGAGCGGTTTTTCCTCGTCGAGGAATCCCATCAGTTCGTGAAAGAACTGCATGCGGTTCTTTTCCAGCATCACCGTATGCGTTCCTTCGCTGAGCTCGATCAGCCGCTTGTAGGGCGTATTCTTGAGCTGCGCGAAATAGTTTTGCGCCTGATAGCTCGGCAGATCCGCATCCCACTCGGCGTGGAGCAAAAGCGTCGGCACCGTGATCTTGCCGGGATCGTAAAGCGGCTTGCCGGCGCCATAGGTGTTCAGGCTGTCTTCCATCACGCCGTTGGGCGCGCGCAGCATCGGCGGATTTTGTTTTGAAGCTTCAGGGTCCGTCGCCCACGTCGCCGTTGCCCAGGCCTCGAACACGCCGGGCGGAATCAGATCGGCCTGTTTGTCTTCGGCTACGCCCTTCAGCCAGCGCGCTTTCGCGGAATCCTTCGACACCAGCCGGTAAGCGCCGAGCGGCGTCGCCAATGGCGCGGCCGGTTCGTTGCGAATCCATTGCGGCGCATACAGCACGAGCTTCTCGATCTTGTCATTGTGCTCGCTGGTGTAGGAGCCGGCGATCGAGGTGCCCCACGACCAGCCCATCAGGTTAATCTTGCTCACCTTGCGCTTCTGCAGGATGTAATCGACGGCCGCGCCAAGATCGTGGGCGGCGACTTTCGTTGACACGATCGGCTTGTTGGCTTCCGGCGGCTGGTTCATCTCGGGAGGCCGGGTGGAACGGCCATAACCCCTGACATCGACGAGATAGACGTCGTATCCGCGCATCGCGATCAGATCCATCATCGACACGCCTTCGATCGGCAGGTCGAAGGCGGTTTCCGCCGGATAGGTCGCGCCATGCACAAACAGCAAAATCTTGTCGGGCGAACTCGCGTGGCCGGCGAGATGTTTGTTGCGGACGAATAGCTCGATGCCGGCATCCCCCGACGGAATCATGCTGTCGGAGCTCTCAAGTTTCGGCTCTTGTTTCAGTTCTTGGGCATTCGCGGGAGGGGAGGCGGACAAGGTCATCGCGAGACAAGCCGTCGCAAACAAGAAAGAAAGCCGCAAAAACCTGGCGCGCATCTAATTCTCCCATGACCTTCATTGTTTCCGTGAAGGTCGATGGAATCAGCTGCCGCTGTCAAGACGATCGGAAGACGGGCAGCTTTGCGTCAGGCAACCAGATGCAGCGTGGCGCCAAGCGCCGCCAGCGCCTCGGCGAGCTTTTCGCGGTCGAGCGGCTTGACCAGAAATCCGTCCATGCCCGCCTCAAAACAGGCATAGCGATCCTCCACCAGCGTATTCGCCGTCAGTGCGAGGATCGGGGTTCGGCGTCCGGCGGCCGCGGCTTCATTCGCGCGAATGCGTTTGGTCGCCTCGATGCCGTCGAGGTCTGGCATCTGGATATCCATCAGCACCAGATCGTAAGGCGTGCTGGCGGATTTTGCGGCTAGCCATGATTCCAGCGCGGCCTGGCCATTGGTGGCGATGACGGCCTGATGTCCTGATCGCGTCAACAGCGAGCGCATCAACAGCGCGTTGATCTCGTTGTCTTCGGCGACCAGCACCGAAAGACCGCGTGGCGCGAGTGCGGGCTCGGCCTCGAGGTTTTCCGCGTCTCGGGCCAATACGTCTCCGGCCAATACGTCTTCGACAAGATTTGGCGCGGCAACTTCCGGCGGGCTGGCAAGACGCGCCGCCAGCGAAGCCGCGCGCAACGGCTTGACCAGGTATCCGGTCAACGCCGAGGCAGAGCCGGATTGCAGTTCTTGCCGCGTGGCAGGCGTGAGCAGCACGATCCGCTGCGAGGCGAAGGCTTGCGCGGCTTCCGCCAGCGCTTCGACTTCTTTTGTGCCGAGCGCGTGGTCGAGCAGAACCGCATGCCAGCTCCGTTCGGGCACCCGCCCTCTGAAAGCCGGGCTATCACTTTGCGGAAACCGCGGAAATCTTCGAATCTCGCTTATTTCGTTCCCAAAGCCTCGCTCCCGCCGGGGTCTATCGCCATCTGACCGGCACCGAAGGCATCATCCTCGGCCTTCGCACCGCCGCCCGGCTGGCGGGACGGTCGCTCGCGTTCGCCGGCGCTCCTATCACCCGGCCTGCGAACTCTTGCACCAATTTTTGGATCATCCTCATCCGGATGTCCGCGCGTGATGCAAGCGGAAGATGAAAACGCAGCCGTCGCGATGGCCCTCGGTGCCGCGTTCGGCGGAGCCGTCTCCGCCGTTGGCCACGAGCGGCCCAGGGCTTTGCCAAATCTCCGAAGCGATCGGTCTGGCCGTGATGACCGAATTGCCGCTGATTGTGATCGACGTGCAACGGTGCGGCCCCAGCATCGGCCTGCCGACCAAGATGGAACAAGCCGATTGTTGCAAGCGATGTTTGGACGCAACGGCGAATCGCCGGTCGCGGTTCTCGCCCCATCCACGCCGAGCGACGGCTTCGCCACCACGCTGAAAGCCGTTCGCCTCGCTTGCCGTTATACCACGCCGGTCTGGATTCTGTCCGATGTTTTCCTTTCCGGTGGGGCGGAGCCGTGGCGCATCCCCGCTTCAGAGGAACTGTCCATTCATCAACCGGTTCATCCGACGCCGTTTCAACCGTATTCGCGAAACGAATTCGGCTCCCGGCCCTGGACGGCTCCCGGCACACCCGACCGCGAACACCGCATCGGCGGATTGGAAAAAGAAGACGGCACCGGAGCCGTGAGTTACGATCCGATCAACCACGAAAAAATGGTGCAACTGCGAGCCGCGAAAATCGCCCAAATCGCGGACGACTCCCCGATCTCACCGTCACTGTTCCCTCCAACGGCGATCTATTGGTCATCGGCTGGGGCAGCACGCACGGTGCGATCTCCGCCGCCGTGCAAGCCGCCATTCATCGCGGAAAATCGGTCGCCCACGCCCATCTCCGCCACCTGAACCCGCTGCCGCGAAACACCGCCGAGATCCTGCCCACAACCGCCGCATTCGTCCCGGCACTCAACGGACGGCGAACTGCTGATGCTCCTGCGCTCAGTTTCCTATTGACGCCGTCGGACTATCCAAGATGCAAGGCCGCCCATTCCTCACCGCCGAAATCGAAAACGCCATTGAAGAAATGATCCCGTAACGTGACGTGAAATTATATAAAATATTCATAACACTAATCTTCGCTAATCTTCGCTAATCGAATTCAACCTGGCTCATTCATTCTGGATTAGTGAAGATTAGTGAAGATTAGTGTTAAGATATTCTTAAAGAGTTCTCGCACGTGACCAAAATATTCATAACACTAATCTCCGCTAATCTCCGCGAATCGAATTGAGTGCGGCTGAATCATTCTAAATGAGTGGGGATTAGTGAAGATTAGTGTTAAGGCAATCACCCTATGCCGACCAAATTGCCAGCTTTGACCGCGAACCATTTCGACAGCGACCAGGAGGTCCGCTGGTTTCCGGGTGCGGCGACTACGCGGTGTTGGCGTATTTGAAACAGGCGTTTGCCGAAGTGGAAGCGAGGCCGCGAGAAAATCGTCTTCGTTTCCGAATCGGTTGTTCGAGCCGGCTTCCCTATTATTTGAATACTTACGGTTTTCACACGATCAGTGGCCGCGGAATTGCCGTGGCGACGGGTTTGAAAGTCGCCCGCCCCGATCTCTCCCGTTTGGGTCGTAACCGGCGACGGCGATGCGTTTGGGGCCGGCACGTCGCATCTCATGCACGCCCTTCGCCGCAACGTCGGCATCAAGATCTTACTGTTCAACAACGAAGTATTAGGTTTGAGCAAGGGCCAATATGGCCCACAACGCACTCGGCACGATCTCGCACACCAGCCGCGACGGTTCGGTGGAACCGCCGTTGCGGCCGCTCGCCGTGGCGCGCCATCGCCGCCGAGGCGTCGTTCGTCGCACGCACCATCGACATGAACGGCGACCATCTGGCCGCGACCCTCAAACGGGCGGCTGCGCATCCCGGCTCTGCATTTGTCGAAATCTATCAGAATTGCAAAATTTTCAACGATGGCGTTTTCGAT
>CAVVZW010000073.1:0-16045 GCA_963752265.1 uncultured Alphaproteobacteria bacterium | reverse complement strand
TCGACCGCCTTGATGGCCGAAGCAATCGCTCGCGCGGTGCTTTCTTCCTCGCAGGCGACATTCGACAACGCGCCGTGCGCCTTGACGTGAGTGACCTTGTAGCCAACGAGCGCCGCGACAGCCTGCAGCGCGCCGATCTGATAGGCGACGAGGTTCTCAACTTCGGAAGCGCTCATACCGTAGAACGGCCGGCGGCCAAAGCCATGAATATCGCGATAACCGGGATGCGCACCGACGCTGACGCCACGGGCCTTTGCCAGTTCCACCGTCTTGCGCATGACATCGTAGTCGCCGCCATGAAAACCGCAGGCGACGTTGACGGAGGTCGCAACATCAATCATCGCGGCGTCATTGCCCATTTGCCACACGCCGAAGGACTCGCCGAGATCACTGTTCAGGTCGACCGTTTTCATGTTGTTATCCGCTTGCTGGTTGTTCTTATGAAATTATCCGGCAGGAAATGGAACCTGCCACGTTCGGGCGTCCACCGCGCTGACGGCGACGCCCGCGACATTGGCATCTTGCAGTGCTTCGATATTGAGATCAAAGCTCTCGATGGATCCCAACCGGTCGGGCAGGGTACGCAACAGCTCCGCAAATTTGCGCGCCTCCGCTTGCGCCTCTTCCATACTGATGGCTTTGAACCGGAAGGTAGTTCCAGCCGGGACCTGGGCAAACCGGCCGAAATCGGCAGTGGTCACCGTTGCGATCTTGGGATAGCCGCCGCTGGTGCCGCGATCGGACATCAGCACGATTGGCTGGCCATTGCCGGGAACCTGGATGCTGCCGTTGACCGTTCCATCGGAAACGATGTTGTGGCCGTGCAGGTGTTTGATGACCGGTCCTTCGAGCCGATACCCCATACGGTCGCTGGTTGCCGATATCTTCCATTCGCCGTCAAGAAAGAGACTGATGGCATCATCGCCGAATTCATCGCTTTGCGGTCCCAGCAGGACGCGGATCGGCGCCGTCACCGCGGCTGGCAAATCGATCCGGCGTTCCGGCCCAACGCTTGCCTCCGCGACGCTCAGTTCGTCGCCGGCCTGCAAGGGGCGAGGGTAGGGACTGCCAAGACCAACGCGCGCATTCACCGAAAAGCTTCCGAACATCGGCTCGGCCTTGATGCCACCCTCGATCGCGAGATAGCTGAAGGTCGCACCTTGCGCGATACCGAGCTTCAACGTCTCGCCATCGGCGATGCTGATGGATGTATTCCACGCGACCGCGCGTCCGGCGATATCGGCGCTACGGGGCGCACCCGAAAGCGCCACACGGACTGCGCCGCCGCTTGCTTTAAAAACCGCGCCATATGGACCGATCTCGATCGCGGCGGTCAACAGCGCGTTTCCAGCAAGGCAATTGGCGACGGCAAGGCCGAGCCGGTCCATCGCGCCGCTCGGCGTCAGGCCAAAACGCTGGGCACCGAAACGCCCGCCATCCTGCACCGAGCTTGCGGGGCTGATCGATGAAATGACGAGCTTGGTCATGCAGCAACCAATTCAGCGATGATCGCGCCACCCTCGGCGGCGCGTTCCTGCTCCGCATAGGTCTTGGCGTCGATCCGATAGAATTTCACGCGATCGCCGGGTTCGAGCAGGAAGGTCGGATCGCGATGAAGCTGATAGGTTCTAACCGGCGTGCAGCCGAGCAAGTGCCAGCCGCTTGGGCCGGCCAGGCATTGAATGCCGGCCTGCACACCGCCGACCGAAATCGTCCCGGCAGGCGTCAGAAGGCGCGGATTTTGCCGCCGAGGCATATGCAGCGATTCTTGTAATCCACTGAGGTACGACCACCCCGGCGTGAACCCGAGCATCGCGACCCGATAGTCACCCGCCACGTGCCGCGCCACAATGTCGTCAGGCGTCGTGCCAAGCGTCTTGGCGACATCCTCAAGATCGATGCCGTACTCGCCGCCATAGGCAACGGGGACCCGCCACAGCCGGGCCTTCTCCGAAGCCGGCACCGGCCGCAGCGCCAATTCGACCAGCTTCTGGCCGAGCGTTGCGAAGTCAATTTGCGTCGGATCGTAGTGGACCAGAAGCGACCGATAGGTGGGCACAGTTTCACTCACGCCCGCAATGGGCTCATTTGCGAGGATTCGATCCAGCGCCAGCACGCGGCGGTTGGCTTCATCGTCGATCTTGCGGCTGAATTCGACTGTGATGGCGCTGTCGCCGCTGGGCAAAAGGCGGGGAGGAGAAAGTGGCGCAGCCATAACCTGAAAACCCGGTCCGGAATTTTCGCGCAGTCTATCACCGGCGCAGTGCCAGCGCGACCCGTCGACGTAAAAAATGCCTGTTACTTCAATAAACTAATGCGACAACCTCCGATAAGATATGATGATCGCAGGAGCGGCTGCCTCACAACGCCGGACAGCAATGCCTTTGAGCCCTTGACGCAACTCCTCCCTCTCGCAAGATGCACCCTCCCATCTGATCGGAGTTAAATTTCTCGATGTCCCTAACCCCCGAAGCCATCGCGACGCTTTCGCACGTTACGACCGCAACCATCACGACCGTCCTGCTCAAAAAGGGCCTGCGAAACGTCTGGCTACGCGGCGCGAAGCCGTTACGTCCGGGACAAAAGCGGCTGGTCGGACCCGCCTTCACGCTGCGCTTCGTGCCCGCCCGGGAAGACCTAGCGACACCGGAATCCTGGTCATCGCCGATTTCAACGCGAACGGCCATCGAAGCCATGCCGGAGGGCTGCATCGCCGTGGTGGATGCCATGGGCGTGACCGACGCCGGAATCTTCGGCGACATTCTTTGCGCCCGCATGATGAAGCGGGGAGTTGCGGCGCTGATTACCGATGGCGTGGTACGTGACCTCGAGGGCGTGCTCGGCACGGGGTTGCCGGTGTGGTGCGACGGTTATGCCGCCCCGCCGTCCGTGGCCGGGCTGACATTTGTCGGCTGGGGCGAACCGATCGGCTGTGGCGGCGTTGCCATCTTCCCGGACGACGTGATCGTCGCCGATCAGGACGGCGCGGTTGTCATTCCCAAGGCCTTCCTCGAGCACGTGCTGGCCGAAGGCGCCGAGCAGGAGCGCATGGAAGGCTGGATCGTTAACGAGGTTAACAATGGCGCGGTGCTGCCAGGCCTTTATCCGATGAATGCCGAAACCAAGGCGCGCTACGCCGCCTCGAAGAAGTAAGAAGAAGCAGGGAGGACGACCATGGATATTCATCCGGCCGGCTCAAGGCCGACCCGCCGTGCACCGAAGGAGAGCTTTACAGGCACCGTTTGGCAGGACCCGATTATCGAAGCGCCTGCGCCGGCGCGGATCCGGGCGGCTCGCGTCTCCTTCGAGCCGGGCGCGCGAACTAATTGGCACACGCATCCGCTCGGGCAAACACTGTATGTCATCTCCGGCGTCGGCCGCTTTCAGACCAAAGGCAGCCCGATACGGGAGATAAAGCCCGGTGACGTAATCTGGATTCCGCCCGGCGAGAAGCATTGGCATGGCGGATCGCCGGCGAATGCCATGACCCACGTCGCCATGCAAGAAGCGCTCGACGGCGATCACGTCACCTGGATGGAGCCGGTCACGGACGAGGAATACAACAGCAAGGTCGGCGCTTAGGTCCATAGCGTTTCGAGCGAAGTGGGAAACCGGTTCGCATAGCAATCAAGTTTACGCAGATTGCGTAGACTTATTTGCGGTAGAAAACGCGTCGAAACAAAAAAACCGGAACTCGGTTTTGATTCAATCAAAACCGTATGGTCCAAAACCTATTCGAACCACACCGCGTAGGTTTTGGCGAAGCGGCCGTCGTCGCGCGCCTGCCTGATCCAGTCATTGACAAACGCCTTCAGCGCGGCATCGCGCTGCAGCCAGTAGGCCTTTTGCGCGTGGTCGAAGGGCTGGTCCGGATGGACCGCGCAGAGCACGCCGGGATGCAGCTTTTGCTGATACCGCGTCTCCGACGCGTCCGTGATCATGAGGTCGGCGTTTCCCTTGGCGATTTCGTCAAAAATAGTGACGTTGTCAGGGTAGACCCTGATCTCGGCATTTTTGATGTTGGCACGGGCGAATCGCTCATTGGTCCCGCCGGGATTGACGATTACGCGTATGCCCGGCCTGTCGATATCGGCCAAGGTCTCGAATGTGCCGAGGTCCTTGCACCGCGCGATCGGCGTCTTGCCTTCCTGCATGATGGGCGTTGAAAAATTCCCCTTGCTCTCCCGTTCCGGTGTGATCGAGATGCCTCCCATCGCGACGTCGAAACGGTCCGCCTCGAAATCCTGGGTGAGTTGCGTCCACGCCGTCCGAACGTATTCGACCCTGACGCCGAGCGCCCTGCCGAGGTTATCTGCCATATCGACGTCGAAGCCACGGAAGGTCGAGGTCGCCGGGTCAAACTTGCTGAAAGGCGCATAGTCGCCGGTCATTCCGACCCGCAACGTCCCGCGTTTGACGATTCCCTCAAGCCGGGACGGTTGCTGGGCGTGTGCCGATGGCGCAAAAAGCGCATAGACGACGGCAAAACAGAAAACCCGGCGCATCATTCTACTCTTGATCCGGACTCTCGGCCCAAATGCCCGATTGCACAGAGACGCGGGCAAATGCCACCTTTCAGCGAATTGTTCAGCGCGAAGAGGATCGTGAACGTGACCATCTCAATGCACCAAGCCTCGGTCGGGGTTTTCACGCATTTTCTGAACAGCCTTTCCGATCTCATGGATATCGCAGCCACTCACGCCGAAAACCGGAAAATCGATCCCGTCATTCTGCTCAACGCGCGCCTTTACCCCAATATGTATAACCTGATCCGTCAGGTCGGCGAAGCCAACCGGCATGCGGTAACGGCCTGCGCCCTCCTTGCAGGGATAGACCCTCCCGCCTTTTCGGAAGCCGAGCCGGATATTGCGGAGCTGAAGGCGCGCATCGCAACAGTGAAGGATTTCATGGCGAACATACCGGCATCGCAAATCGACGGCACTGAAGAAAAGGATATCGTCTTTACATTCCGCAACGGACTAACGCGACAATTTACCGGGCAATCGTTGCTGCTGACCTTCAGCGTGCCGCAGTTCTTTTTTCACGTTACGACGGCCTACGACATCCTGCGCCACTGCGGCGTCGAACTCGCCAAAAGAGACTTTCTTGGAAAGCCGGCCCGGCCCGTCGGGTGAACGCTGATGTCTCGACGAGCGGCTGTTTCAACCCCCGCCGCCGCTTTTGCGAAGGATGTCGGCCGCAGCGGCGCGTCCGGCCATTTCGTTCCGCAACGATTTAAATCGCTGTCGCGCTTCGCTCGCCTGATCATCGACAAATCGAACTGCCGCATCGGCGGACATCGGCCCGCTGGTGATCGGAAGGGAGGTCTCGCCGATGGTTTCATCCACGAAATACGTGTCATCACCCTCGCGGCGAACGGTCCATTTGAATTGGACGGCTTCCATCGGCCCCGGACCAACTTTCGAGTAGCCATCAACTTCGGATCCCAATGCCGGCTTTTCGTCAGCAACCGTCCTCGCGGCCTCTGGCGGGGAAGCCGGTTGATCGAGGATGCTGGCGATGGTCGCAAGCGTGTGTTCGGTCGGGTCGCCTTCAGTCAACCGCTTAACTCCAAAAGCTCACTATCGCGCAGCTAATACCGCGAATTTAATGCATCTTGTATCGTTGGAATGAGGCTGAGTTTTGTCGGCTTTCGCTCCCGGAGGTATCACCTTCCTCCATCTAAGCGAGCACGTCCTGATTGAGCAAGTCACTTAGCTCGGTTCTAGTAGTTTTATCAGGCACATGCGTTTTACAGTGATTTCCCGAAAAACAGTGAACGGGAACGGAACATCGTGCCGAATTGTAAAACGTGTTTTGCACTGATGATCCGGCAGAAAATTTTCGTGTTGCCGTGATCAATGATTGAGGAATCTGACATCGGGTGAGCCACATTGGTTACGATGAGACGCAGTGAAGCAACGTGTCGCAGTCTCAGTATGATCAAGGCGATTAATTGACCTCTCCGGTGGATCGACGGTAAAACGTCACCGTCGCAAGTGGTTTCTATCCCACCCTACCTGACCTCCCCGGCCCCCCGGTGGAGGTTTTTTCATTTCTACGCAGCCCACACAGCCCAGCCTCGAACGCATCTGCGTCCGGGGCTTTTGTCGTTTGAGTAAGGAGCACCATGAACTTGAAGGCAGAACATTCCAATGAGTTCAGTCTCCACCGCTGGGCGACACGACTGGAGGCGATGCGCTATGCGAAGGTCGGATCAACGAAAATGAACGAGATGATGCAGGGCGGGCGCCCATCCTCGCAAAGAAAGACGGCCGCAAGGTCATCATCGATCTCAACTCGATTGATAGCTACTACGCTGCACTGCCTGACGTCGGATCTAGCATAAGTGTTCCTCAAACGGGCAGGCTGCGCGTTGAGGAACACTTAAATGGAGGCGCCGATGTCTAGGGGGCTCGGGTGGATACAGCGGGAATGCCTGCGTGTGATCGAAATGTACGAGTTGCCGACACAAAACCGACCACCTTCAACATCGTGGCCGAGGTCTACCAGATCAAACGGGACCGGCACGGAAACCGAACGTGCAACGACGCCCAGCACACCGTTGTCAAGCGGGCGCTGGCAGGGTTGCGCCACAAGGGCCTAGTCAAGGGTCAACAAGACATCAAGATCTACCCTGACGGTAACGAGAATTCTCGCACGTTCTCAGTGGCCAATAAGTCATGGCGCTGAACGCTGCTGCTTCTGGTCGACGCCAGGAGATGCCGCTGCCACGATTGAAGAGCAGGCCGCCTGAACTCGCGGCACCCATAATTTCACATCGCTAAGCAGACCACTCATCGCGTTCGCGCGGTGGACGATGACGCGTGTCCGCATTCGGCCGCGTCATTCCGAAGATCAGTGCCCCTAACAGTACGGCCCGCGACGTGCGCGGATCGATCCCGTTTGCCTTTGGCAATGGCTGCGGGACTTCAAGAGGCTATATTTGTGTCAACTCCACTATCCCCTCGAACTATCGCTAATGCTCTCGGCGGCGACGTCGCCGGCCGCGATAGCGTAAGTGCTCCCGGTCCAGGTCACAGCCACGGCGATCGATCTCTTTCGATCAAGTTGGACTCGGGGGCGCCCAACGGATTCGTCGTTTTCAGTCATGCTGGAGATGATCCGCTCGCATGCCGTGACCACGTCCGCGAGCGGCTCGGTCTTGGTCCGTGGGAGCGCGGTCAAGGCCGCGGCATGCTGTCGAGGGCGATCCCTTCAGGTCCTGACCCCGACCAAGAGCGGCGGAAGACCTTGGCACTCCAGATCTGGTCGGAGTCGCGAGCGCCATTTGGTTCGGTAGTGGAGCATTATCTTCGCGAGCACCGCGGCCTCGAGTTGAGCCGAGACATTGGTAGCGACGTCATCCGCTATCACGGCGCGCTCTTCTTCGATCAGGGGATCCGGTTGCCGGGGATGGTGTGCTTGTTGCGCGATATCGTCACCAACGAACCTTGCGGCATTCATCGGACATTCCTTGATCGCAAGACCGGCGAGAAGATTGACCGCAAGATGCTCGGGATTGCGAGGAATGCAGCCATCAAGTTGGACTCGCCTGGCTCCAGCCTGACGATCGGAGAGGGTGTCGAGACGGTGCTTTCGGGCCGGATGGCGGGACTCGGTCCCGTTTGGGCGCTCGGATCCAGCGGCGCGGTGCGTACCTTCCCGGTGCTGAAAAGCCTGTCAGAGATCACAATCCTTGAGGAGAATGATCCGACCAGCCAGCGGGACGTGGAGACTTGTGCGCGGCGATATCTTGCCGCTGGCAAGCCTGTGAACATTGTAACGCCGGACATCGGCAACGACCTGAACGACGCTTGGAGGGCCGTTCGATGAACGCACCCTTTTCACGCACCCGTCTCGAGCCATCAATTCTGGCTAACCACGTCGTTACGGAAAACTCAGCAGCCACAGAGTTCGTCGATCGTCACGGAGACGTTCTGCGCTACTGCCACACGACCGGCACCTGGTACACCTTCAAGGTCACGCACTGGCACAAGGACGAAACCGGCGAAGTGTTGCAAATGGCGCGTGTACTTGCGCGAGAGCTGTCTGAGAATCAAGAGGCGGCAAAAATCGTGAGCTTGAACAAGACCGCGTTTACCTCCGGCATCGAACGCTTCGCGCGAAACAATTCCAAGGTTGCGGTGACACACGCTTACTGGGATGCCGACCCGTGGTTACTCGGAACGCCGGGCGGAACCGTCGACCTCCGTACCGGCGAACTTCGCCCGAGCCGCAAGGATGACGGAATCACGAAGGTCACGGCAGTCGCGCCACTCGATGAGGATTGTCCGCTCTGGATGAAATTCCTGAACGAAGCTACCGGCGGGGATAAGGAGTTCATCCGGTTCTTGCAGCAGTGGTGCGGATATTGCCTGACTGGCGTGACCAGCGAGCACGCGCTGGTTTTCGTTTACGGACCAGGCGGAAACGGCAAGAGTGTTTTTCTCAACATCATGACGCGCATCTTTGGTGACTACGCGCGCACCGCCGCGATGGATACATTCACGGCATCCAAGAACGACAGGCACCCGACAGAGTTGGCAATGCTTCGGGGTGCTCGTCTTGTGACTGCATCCGAAACTGAAGACGGAAAGGCTTGGGCCGAGGCCCGGATCAAACAGCTGACCGGTGGCGACACCATCGCTGCGAGGTTCATGGGGCGAGACTTCTTCGAATACAAACCCGCGTTCAAGCTGATTGTGGTCGGCAATCACATGCCGGATCTCCATAACGTGGATGACGCAGCGAAGCGCCGCTTCAATATCGCGCCATTCATCATCACGCCGGCGGCGCCAGACCGCGAACTAGAGGAGAAGCTTTTCCGAGAGGCCGGCGGCATCCTGAATTGGATGATCAAGGGCTGCCTCGATTGGCAGGCTCAGGGATTGGTCCGATCGGAGACCGTTCAGGCGGCCACGAAGAGCTATTTCTCGGAGCAGGACCTGATGGGGCAATGGGTTGAGGACAGGTGCGACGTGAGGCCGGGAGATCCGAAACTCTGGGACCGTTCAGCCGACCTCTACGATGACTGGAGCAGCTTCTGCGCAAAGGCAGGGGAGTCTCCTGGCAGTAAGAAGGGGTTCGGGGGAGCCATGAGGAAGAGAGGCTTCAAGCTCGATCGGGAGCCGGACGGGACGCGGGCGATGCGGTTCATCCGCCTCAAACCGGAGTAGCGGCCATGAGGCCCGACGCTTCCGACGCATACGACGCATCCTCCTCGATTCTCCCGTGTATGCGCGCGTACGGAAGAGAGGAATAAGGAAAACGTGTCGGATGCGTCGGATGCGTCAGAAGGTATCTTCTTCCTCGTGGCCTGAACGAGCGCGGCACGGATAAACCCGCGCCTGAAATAAAATTTCGCGCCGCCGCACGGCTCTGCCAGGCTCCGGCACGCCATTTGCAAGACATTTCTCGCCTGATCCCCCACACTTCAGGCTCTCCAAGCTAACTGGCCCGGCGCTGTGCTTCCCGGTATTCAGCGTCGGGCCTTTTCATGCCGGATGTCCGGCAGTTGACTCCTCATTGGCGTCTGTTACAAACCATCCAACGAGGGTTGGACAGTTTGTAACGAGGGCGCGATGGCGACGAACAGCGGAAAATTCATTGCCTACTACCGTGTTTCCACGGCCCGGCAGGGCAAGTCTGGCCTTGGCCTCGAGGCTCAGAAGCAAGCCGTCGCCACGCACCTCAACGGGGTTGATTGGACGATCGTCGGCGAGTTCACCGAGGTGGAATTCGGCCAAGCGCGACGACAATAGGCCCATGCTGGCCAATGCCTTCCGGGCGTGCAGGCTTCACCGGGCAACGCTGATCATCGCCAAGCTGGATCGGTTGGGCCGTGACGCTCACTTCCTGCTTGGCTCGCAGAAGGCAGGTGTCGAGTTCGTTTGTGTTGACGACCCACACATGACGCCGCTGACGCTCGGCATCCGCGCCGTAGTAGCGCAGCATGAGCGCGAGCTGATCAGCAAGCGAACCAAGGATGCGCTGGCCGCTCGCGAAGCGACGAGGTAAGCATCTTGGCGGTCGGCGCCGCAAGATCATCGGCAAGGATGCGAAGGGCAAGCCGATCTATGGCGATGTTGTCCACGGCTCAGCTAAGGCCCGTGCCAAGGCTGTCGCGGTCGTACAGCAGCATGCCGACGCTCGGGCATCCGACATCGCCCCGACCATCAAAGCGCTCCAGGAGGCAGGACACATAAGCCTGAGGGCCATCGCAGCTGTGTTGAACGTAGGTTTGCATTCCGTACAGCACGTGGGCAGCGCACTTGGTCCGCTGTGCAGGTGAGCGCGCGTGCTTGAGCAAATCTGATCAGCGCTCGTTGCTGCCACCTTGGCGCGTGTCGATATCGAACAGATGGGGTGTGGAAACCTCGCATGGCATCTCGATCAGCGTACTGTGGTCGGCGTGGTCTTTGCGATGGGTGATGTTTACCTGCGCATCACTGGCCCGATCGAGGTTCAATCGTTCGATATCTCGCGCGTCATCGTCCTGATTGACGTGTCGAATGCGTCGACATCTCGGCGCGTTGTCACTGGTCATGTTGACCGGTCGTCACAATCGATGTGCCGAGTCGTCCCACACTAGGAATCGTGAACCCAAAATCGATCGCCCTGGCGGCTCGACGACCCCTCACAAATTTCGTTTCCAGTAAAAACCCGCCCACTATTTGAGGGAATACACACTAGTGCCAAAGATCCCCACCTTTCCGGACGAACCGACCCCACCGACCGACCACGACATCGAACTGGAGGCAGCTGCGGAGTCCGCAGAAGGCCTGAAGCTCGAAGCTCGCCAGGAGGCAGCAGAGCATCTCAGGCTCGAAGCACTTGAGGATGGCGTGAAGGATGTCGAGCGTGAAGCGAAGATCGATGAGCTAGAGTTGGCGGGCGAGCTGGTTGCGCTCTCTCAAGATGAGCCCATCGGACGCTTCGCAAAAGGTGGCTGGGACTCGGGCGCGAAACGTGGTGGGGACGTGATCGGTGGCATTAAGATCGTTCCTGCTCCGATCGAGAAGGGCAAGAAGAATTGGTACACTTTGCCTACGTGGAAGCAAAGCCGCGAACTTCAAAGGATAATGGGCACCTACCGTCCGCCTCGGGACGCTCCGAAGGACGAACGTACGGCAAAGAGGCTCGTTCGCGATGGAGCTATCCGCCGCGGCGGGTCACTGAAGGAAAATGGCGATGGCCCGGCGGATGCCATACTGAAAGCCGGCAAACCCAAACCCCGGCCACAGGCTGCAGTCGCCTTGCCGGATCCGATCAAGGGGTCTTGCCTGCAATGTGGCAAGGATCTGCCTCGCTATGGCATCCGCGCTGACGCCAAATTCTGTCAGGGCAATAACAACAGTTGCAGTAACGAATATCGTTACCGCAAAAAGCTGCGAGATGAGGCCGACAGGGTCTTCAATACCAACCAGCAGGGCGAATACGCCGATCGTATGCTTAGCCTCCATCGCCATGCCGCCGGCGCCATGCGTAGCAGCGCGGATCGGTTAGGGCTGGATGTCAATTTCGTCGCCACCGCTGAAGGAGTCATGGCCATCCATTCAAAACCGTTGCCGCCACTCGCGAGGCAGTTCTCCATGTGGGTCGAGACGGGAGAAGGGTACCTCATTGACCGTGTCGGGGTTGCCGCCGATACCGCCGAAGGGACGCTCTTCACGTTCGAGGTGCCTCGATCTGGCGTCTGCAAGGAGGTCTGGATCGAATTCGAAGGCGATCCCGGACCGACTTACGAACCGAAGGCCCCCGAGTTCGCCCAAGCCGCCACCGATGTCAGCCATGTACGCGGCCCGAAACGGTCTAGCCGCCGAATACGTGGCAGCCTCTAAGGCAATCGGCCCGACCAGCAAGGCCAAGGTCCGCGAGGACGCATGACGATCCCGTAGTGGTCTATTACCTTTACCGGGATAATCCACTTAACATACAACGAAATCAGTAGGTTACTGAAAAAGTCACTTCTCCGCGCGTATTATAGTAGAGGTGCACAGCGCCATCTGACCGACCCCGACCAGACCGACACAACACAGTTCCACCCAACCGCCCGGCGTCCTGCCGAGGTGGCTTTCTGCTTTTGGAGATGCCTCAATGGAAGCAATCCTGGTTCCCGTGAATCTGACGTCGCTTGCGGCGGCGATTGAAGTCCGTGTTGCTGAGCTCAATCCGGACTCGCCACCGCAAGACATCATTACGGCCTTCGAGTTGTCGAAGACGATTGAAACCGTCCTCGGCCGGTTGGTCGCAGCCGAAGAAGCATAAAGATGTGTATGAGATCGCCCCCGGATACGCCGGGTTGCCTGCCGAAAGCGGCGAGGAAACGACGCGGATCGGGGCCAGATGGCCGGACGGCTGGCGCTCGCCGCCACAAGGCTATTGTCGCCGCCTTCGAGGCGCAAATCGGTGGCGAACTTAGCGCAGCCGACCACGCCTTGATCCAGCAGGCCGCTCTCCTGATGCTCCGCACTGAGCAGCTGACTGCGGATGCTGTCGCCGGCAAGCCCGTCGATGACGGCGAGATTGTCCGCCTGGCTGGCGCTAGCCGCCGCGCGCTGGCGGCGATCTCAGCCAAGGCGGCCGACAAGAAGCCTGCAGTCCCGACGATGGCTGACTATTGGGCCAGCAAAGCCGCCCTGCAATCCGATGATACCGAGGAAGATTGATGGCGACCAAGCGCAAACCAAAAGCAGGTGACGTCGCGGTCGCACCTCCGAACATCATCACCGTCTTCGATGATCCGGACATGTTCGGCAAATTCTTTCCGGGTGACAGCTGGTCCAACTGGCGCACCATCCTCAAGGCCGCGTTCGGCCAAACGATGACCGAGACCGAGACCCGCTTCTTTCAGACTGTCGCTGGCGACCGCCTGGCGCCGACGTCTCAGGTCCGTGAGTTTTGGGCGATCGTCGGCCGACGTGGCGGCAAGGACTCGGTAGCAAGTTTCATCGCGGCATTCGTCGCTGCGAACTTCAACCAGCAACACCGGCTGCGGCCAGGCGAACGGGCGGTCGTGGCTTGCATCGCGGTAGATCGGGACCAGAGCAAAGTCATTCTGGAATACATCAGAAGCTATTTCGTTGAGATACCGATGTTGGCCGGAATGCTTCAGCGCGAAACGCAATTCGGCTTCGAGCTGACCAACAACGTCGACATCCAGATCATTACGAACAACTTCCGGAGCATCCGGGGCAGGGCTGTCTTGCTCGCCATTTTCGACGAGTGTGCGTTCTATAAAGACGAGTTGAGCAGCGCTCCGGACGAGGAGTTGTATCGAGCGATCACGCCGGCGCTGGCCAGCCTGTCGCCCGGTTCCATGATCATTGGAATCTCAAGTCCATTTCGGAAGTCAGGCTTGCTCTATTCGAAGTACAAGAAACATTTTGGCCAGGACGGCGATGTTCTGGTTGTTCAGGCGCCGACGCGAACCCTAAATCCAACAGTACCGCAGGAGCTGATCGATCGAGAGATCGCGGAGGATCCCGCAGCGAAGCGAGCTGAGTATCTCGCCGAGTGGCGCGACGACATTTCCGGTTGGATCGGTGCGGAGGTGTTAGAGGCATCAGTCGATAATGACGTCATCGTTCGGCCGCCGAATATCATATCTAGTTTCGTGGCGTTCTGCGACCCGAGCGGTGGCGCGAAGGATTCCTTCACTGCGGCAATAGCTCATTCTGAAAATGGCGTCGCGGTGCTCGATTGCTTGATCGAGGAAAAGGCGCCGATGTCAACGACCGAGGCCATAGCTAAGATATCCGCGGTCGTCAGGTCGTCTGGACTCTCAAGCATTACAGGAGATGCTTACGCTGCTAACCTCGTTGTTGACGCCTTCGCAGCGCACGGAATCAGTTATCGGCACTCCGAGCGCAACCGCTCTGCGATTTACGCCGACATCTTGCCCATGTTTCTGTCGGGCTGCATCAGACTTCTGGATGATCGCGACCTCGTAAGGCAATTCGCTTCACTGGAGCGAAAACAAGTCGCCGGAGGTCGCGACAAGATCGACCACCCCAGAGGCCACCACGACGACCTTGCCAATGCTGCAGCCGGCGCGCTGACGCTGGCCAGCAGCAAAATCAACAAGCCGCAACTCTTGTTCGCAAGCATCGAAAGCGGCTATCGGCCGAACGATCGGCGGTCAGCTTTGTATCCGACCGCCACGAATTCAAGATTTCTGTTCTGACTCTCGATCGAGAAAGGCACGATCGACATCTGTCGAACCTGGCCAGATATCGCGAACCGCCGAGCCCACTATGGGCAAGCGGAAACCAAACCTAAGCACTCAAACAAGGAGATTCCAGAAATGGAAAAGATCAATGAATACGGCACACCGGATGTGAAACCGGATGCGCCGATTTATCACCATTCCAGTGGCACCGCTCGATCTAATAACGATGCGGGCGGCGCGTTGCCTCAGAGAGAATGGTCGCCGCGCCCGGTTCAGGGGAATGACAATGCGAAGCGATAAGCAAAAAGCAGGCGACGCATCGCCGGCTGATCCATCCATCGAACCTCAGCGAGTTCGACAACGAAGCTGTTGCAACTCTCTCAGATCTTTTCGCGATCGAATTCACGCCGACAGCCGTCGCGGCCTTCCATGCTGGAGGCCGTCGTCTCGATACGCTGATCGAAGTTGCAAAGGCCCAAACTCGTGATCTTCGCGCCATCCTCCGGGAAATCATCGCGGGGCATCCTACGGCAGGACAGGCCGACGCAACGAACCTAACCAAGATCAAAGCGGTCTTGGCCGCGATCTCGTAACCAAACGACAAGGAGAAGAAGTAATGACCCCATTTCCAGGAACCATCAAAGCAGTGCGCGAACCATCCTCCAGCGGAGTCTCGCTTGTGATGGCCAGCCACTCGAACACGAATACGCCTCACGAAACCAAGCCCATCACGCATCTGCCCCCGCGCCTCGATCTCAAGGCGTGCTTGCAGCTGTTGGAACAGGCCGACTGTGATCTGACCGTTACCGGCATCGCAGCCGGGCGACAGGCTGTCACGCTGGAGAAGGTCAACGACGTCTTGGAGAATAGTTCGCTTGGTCTGGATGACCGCATGCGATTCAAGCACGCGCTCGCTTCGCATGGGATCATCGTGGCCGGCAAGCGGATGGGTGCCTAATGTTTTTAAACAGCGCCCAAAAGAAAAAGTCGTCCGGGGGTTCGCCCCCGGAAGCGCCCCGCACCGTCCAGCACACCGGCCGCGAACGCCTTCGGTTTGTTGACGCCGAATTGAAGCGCGCCAACGAGGCTATTGTAGATCTTGAACAGCGCGTGGCTCGGCTTGGTTCGATCATCTCAGAGTTCTGAAATCAATCAGCGCAACTTACAAGACGCGATCAACTCTGATGGTGGTGTGGCTCTGGCCGAATTCTCTGCGGGTAGGGCGGATCCCGAAAGCGACATCGCCAAACTGGTGAGTCCTCGCAGAGACCTCACAGAAGGCCGCCAACGCTGCGAAGGTTGCTCTGCCATCAACCGAAGCAATGCTGGAGTTTGCTCGATCGCAGGCCGCTGAACTTCGTGACAAGCGCAATGCGGAATTGAACCGCACGATCGCGACCTTGGCAGACGATGAGGCCCGATCTTACGAGCGCGCGTTTAACGAAACCTGTCGGCTGCACGACCGTTTGGTCGGATATGCGCAAGTCGCGCAAGCGAACATCGGTGACGTGAGGTTGATTGTAGAAAATCCCAAGGTGCCTCGCTTCGCGCTGCCTTCGCTCGGAAACGGCGACTTGGACGTGTTCATGCGACACAAGGAGTCGGAGATCACCGTCGGAGCGGCCGCGCGCCAGTCGGGCCGCCGTTCGGCAACGCCTCGAGGCCGACGTTGACGCCGATCTGAGCGACATTCTGTAACAACACGCATTCCGCGACACGGCTTGGACTCTGGAGCCGAGGCGCGGTGAAGGGCTGGCCGTCGGCTGCTTGAACGACAGACCGGCGGGCCAGCCTCCTTTTATCAACGATACGGAACCAAATCATGCCAACAGCGCCACAACTGCCGTCTTCTAAAGTTGCTCGCCAACTCAT
>CAVVZW010000072.1:0-5740 GCA_963752265.1 uncultured Alphaproteobacteria bacterium | reverse complement strand
GAAACCACACGAAGTAGTGCTTGTTCGGAAGATGGATCAACCCCGCCTCTGGATGCCTACTTTCGGCAGCATTTAACTGGCTGGACAGGTTCGAGCCAAGATCGAGTGACCGCCCGACCACGCTCCGCGGTTTCCTTGTCAAGCTGAAGCCGAGTCATCAGTCAGCTCACCGTACGGCAGAACTCTAAATCCTTCCATGAAAACGCGAACACCCGTTGACCTTCCCGTCCACATCTTTGTGACATCGCCACGAGCAGCACCAATTCTTTTTCAGAATTCGTGCTTGGAAGACGGCCCCTGCTTCGGAGATGGATGAGGCATTGTAAATTCGCGTAGAGTAGCATCGACCGTTTTGTCGCTTAATGTGAGTGCTGTTGGCGCAATCGAGTAGCGAACATGCTGGGTACGCTGATCTGCATCGATTTCGATAATCCAGTTCGCGGCATCTACCATCGACGTCCAATAATCATCGGGCGGAGCCAGTTCACCTTCCAGCTGAACCGTAAAGCGCTGGCCGTCGGCTTCGGAAATATCTCGTACGCGTGGAGTACCAAACAAGAGTTGTTTGCAGACGTTTCTCGGGATTGGCTTGGTCAGGGAAGGCGGCGGCTGAAACGCTTGAAGCTCTTCAAGAAAACGGCCGTGCTCCGACGAGAGTCCACTTTCGTCGAAGGCTTCGCAACGTTATGGTAGTCCCGGCACTGGCACCTGGAGTCGCGGCGGTGCGCATCTTAATCGCATCTGTCTCATCAACGTCTGCGAGGGTCTGAACCGCCTCAACTTTATCCCAATCGATCGTCACATCGACGCTGGTACCATCTGATGGCAAGCTATCCGACTGCGCGGCGCGCTCACCACGTTCTCGATCGCCAACGACGTCGCCAAGTATTTTGCGATCATCCCGGCGATGTTCCTGGCGTTCTATCCGCAACTGGCGGTGCTGAACGTCATGCACCTGGCGAGCCCGCAAAGCGCGATCCTGTCGGCAATCATCTTCAACGCCCTGATCATCGTGGCGTTGATTCCGCTGGCGCTGAAGGGTGTCGCCTATCGTGCCATCGGCGCCGGCGCGCTGTTGCGCCGCAATCTGTTGGTCTACGGCTTGGGCGGCATCATCATTCCCTTTATCGGCATCAAGGCGATCGACCTCGTCGTCGCTGCGCTGCATCTTGCCTAGCCCCGTCATTCCGGGATGGTGCGTTAGCACCAGACCCGGAACTCTCGAGATTCCGGGTTCGCTGCTTCGCATCGCCCCGGAATGACGAAAGACACTCTGGAGAAAAGCTATGCTTAAAGAAATTCGCCCGGCGATCCTGGTCCTGCTGCTGCTGACGCTGATCACGGGTCTGGCCTATCCGCTCGCCATGACCGGAATTGCGGGCGCGATCTTTCCGCGGCAAGCGCAGGGCAGCCTGATCGAGCGCGACGGCAAGGTCATAGGCTCCGCGCTGATCGGGCAGGAGTTCAAGGACGACAAATATTTCCACGGCCGCCCCTCGGCGACATCTGCGCCGGATCCGGCCGATTCAACGAAGACGGTGCCCGCGCCCTATAATGCCGCCAATTCCGGCGCTTCGAATCTCGGCCCGACCAGCAAGGCGCTGAGTGACCGGCTCAAGGAAGACGTGGACAAGTTGAAGGCGGAAAATCCCGGCGCGAGCGTTCCCCTCGATCTGGTGACGACGTCCGGCAGCGGACTGGACCCTGACATCTCGCCGGAAGGCGCGCTGTTCCAGGTGCCGCGCGTGGCGAAGGTGAGAGGCATGCCCGAGGACAGAGTGCGGCAGCTCGTGGCCGAGAACACCTCCGGCCGCCTGATCGGGATCTTCGGCGAGCCCAGGGTTAACGTGCTGGCGCTCAATCTGGCGCTGGATGCGGCGGCCAAGCCCTAGCTCCACTAGGCCCGGCCCGGCCCAACGACTATATTGTCCCTATGGTCCAGCAGCCGCGCCGCGATATCGAACAACGCCCTTCGCCCGAGGCCCTGCTGGAGGCAGCCCGGCGCGAAAACAGCGAGGCCGGCCGGCTGAAGATCTTCGTCGGCGCTGCTCCCGGCGTCGGCAAGACCTACGAAATGCTGCAAAGCGCCCATGCCCGCCAGAAGGCCGGCATTGATGTCGTGGTCGGCGTTGTCGAAACCCATGGCCGCGCCGAGACCGAGGCGTTGCTGCACGGGCTTGAGGTCGTCCCGCGCAAACGCGTCGCCTACAAGGAACAGATCATCGAGGAGATGGACCTCGACGCGCTGATCGCGCGCCGGCCCCGACCTCGCGCTGGTCGACGAACTCGCCCACACCAATGCGCCCGGCAGCCGGCACCCCAAGCGTTATCTCGACGTCGAGGAGCTGCTGTCGCGCGGCATCGACGTCTACACAGCCGTGAATATCCAGCACATCGAAAGCCTCAACGACGTGGTGGCGCAGATCACGCATGTGCGGGTGCGCGAAACCGTGCCCGATTTGGTGTTCGACCGCGCCGACGGCATCGAGCTGATTGATCTCACGCCCGACGACCTGATCCAGCGCCTGAAGGAAGGCAAGGTCTATGTTCCCAAACAGGCGGAACGCGCGCTGGAGCATTATTTTTCGCCGGGCAACCTGACCGCGTTGCGTGAGCTGGCGCTGCGGCGCACGGCAGAGCGCGTCGACGAGCAATTGCTCACCCATATGCAGGCCAATGCCATCGCGGGACCCTGGGCTGCCGGGGAGCGCATTCTCGTTTGTATCAGCGAAGATCCGCGCTCGGCAGGTCTTGTGCGTTACACCAAACGATTGGCAGATCGCCTGCACGCGCCATGGACGGCCGTCAGCATCGAGACGCGCCGCTCGCTTCGTTTGAGCGATGAGGAGCGGGATCGTCTGGCCGATACGTTGCGGCTCGCCGAAGCCCTCGGTGGCGAAGCCATCACCATTCCCGCGGTCGGGCGGCGGATAGCCGACGACGTCATCGGCTTTGCTCAAACCAACAACGTCACCCAGATCATCATCGGCAAATCCGCGCGAAGCTGGTGGTTCGAGCTGATGCGGGGATCGGTGGTGCACGATCTCGTCCGCCGTGCCGGTAATATCAGCGTCAATGTGATTGCGGGCGAGGAACTCGCCGCCGATCCGGTCCCGAAAAAGACGGTGCGCACGGCGGAGCGCCGGGAGCCGTTCCATCCCAGACCCCACCTGATGGCGCTCCTGATCGTGGCGGTCGGCCTCGGCGCGGCCGAGCTGATTCAGCCGATGTTCGGAATCGAGAATGTCGACCTGGTGTTCTTGACCGCGGTGGTCGGCGTTGCGGTTCGCTTCGGGCTATGGCCGTCTTTGCTTGCGAGCGTTGCGGCCTCGCTCTGCTATAACTTCTTCTTCCTGCCGCCGATCTATACCTTCACGATCACCGATCCCACCAACGTGGCGGCGTTCTTCTTCTTCATGCTGATCGCGATCCTCGTTTCGAACGTCGCCGCACGGGTGCGCACGCAAGCAGACTCGGCGATTGGCCGTATCAGAACCACCGAACTGCTCTACGCGTTCAGCCGCAAACTGGCGGGCACCGCCACGCTCGACGACGTGCTCTGGGCCACCGCCTATCAGACTGCGCTAATGCTGAAAGTGCGCGTGGTGCTGCTGTTGCCAGAGAGCGGCGTGCTCACCGTGAAAGCGGGCTATCCGCCAGAGGATCAGCTCGACAAGGCGGATCTCGCCGCCGCCAACTGGGCCTGGAGCCATGACCGCCCGGCGGGACGCGGCTCCGATACGCTGCCCGGCGCCAAGCGGCTGTTTCTGCCGATGCGAACCGGGCGCGGGCTGATCGGCGTCATCGGCATCGACGACGACAAGACCGGACCGCTGTTGACCCCGGATCAGCGCCGCTTGCTCGACGCGCTGGTCGATCAGGGCGCGCTCGCGATCGAGCGCGTACTGCTGGTGGAGGATATGGACCGCGTCAAGCGCACGGTCGAGTTCGGATCGCTTGCGTTCAGCGCTCTTGACCTCGATCTCGCACGATCTCAAAACGCCGCTCGCCTCGGTGCTGGGGGCCGCCTCCACCATTCGCGACCTCGCTGGCGGGCTGACGGACACCGAAAAACGCGATCTTCTGGCCACCGTGATCGACGAGTCCGAGCGGCTTAATCGTTTCATCGCCAACCTGCTCGACATGACCAAGCTCGAATCTGGCGCCATCAAGCCCAATACCGCGCGGCAAGACATTGGCGAGATCGTCGGCAGTGCGCTGCGCCGGGCTAACAAGATTCTCCTCCATCACAAGGTGTCGCTGGAGCTTGAGGCCGATTTGCCGATGCTCGAACTTGATGCCGTGTTGTTCGAGCAGGCGCTGTTCAATCTGCTGGACAACGCCGCCAAATACGCGCCGCCGGAGACCACGATCTCGATCCGTGGCTGGCGGGACAAGGATTTCGTCACGTTGCAGATTATCGACGAAGGCGAGGGCATCCCGCATTCCGAACTGGAAAGCGTGTTCGACAAGTTCTACCGCGCCCAGAAGGGCGACCATGTTCGCCCCGGCACCGGACTTGGGCTCGCCATCTCCCGCGGCTTTGTCGAAGCGATGGGCGGCACGATTGCCGCTGACAACCGCAGCGACCGCTCCGGCGCGGTGCTGACCGTCCGGCTGCCGATTCCACCCGCCGCCTCCAGCACACTGGATACCGCCGCATGAGTCCGATCTCGATCAAGGTTCTTGTCATCGACGACGAGCCGCCGATCCGAAAATTGCTGCGGATGGGGCTGAGCACACAAGGCTACGAAATCCTGGAGGCGCCGAACGGCAAGACCGGCCTGGAATTGCTTAGCCAGGACCCGGCGTTGATCATTCTCGACCTCGGCCTGCCGGACATCCAGGGACATGACCTGTTGCGGATGATCCGCGGCCGCAACGACAGCGTTCCGATCGTGGTGCTGTCGAGCCGCGGCGACGAAGCAGGCAAGGTTCAGGCGCTCGACCTTGGCGCCGACGATTATCTCACCAAACCATTCGGCATGGATGAATTGCTGGCGCGCATGCGCGCAGCACTTCGGCATCAGTTGCAGGTCCATGGCGAGCGGCCGGTGTTTCGCGCCGGCGATCTTTCCGTCGATCTGGTGCGCCGCATCGTCAAGGTCGGCGAGCGCGAGGTCAAACTGTCGCCGAAGGAATACGACCTGCTGCGGGTGCTGGTGCAGCATGCCGGCAAGGTGCTCACCCATCGGTTTCTGCTCAAGGAGCTCTGGGACGAAATGACGGACGCGCAATATCTGCGGGTCTATGTGCGCCAGCTCCGCCAGAAGATCGAGATCGATCCGGAGCGTCCGCAATTTGTGCTGACCGAAACCGGCATCGGCTATCGCCTGAAGGCAGCGGATTAGATATTGGGTTGCCGCTCTCCGTTGAGCACGCTGGCAATGGTAGATGGCAGCGCGGCAGGAAGAATTGGTGCTATTCATGTGCCGGCGAGCGCTGCCCAAAAGGCGCGCGCATATTCGCCGAAGCTTTTGAATGGTTGGGACGTATGAATTTAGATAAATCGCTCATTCGGTCTTTGGTCGATAGCTCATCCGAGAGTCTTAACATTGAGATCAAACGTTGGATCGACCCTGTAACTAATGCAGGCATCGAGAAAATCGTTAAGGGGGCCTTGGCGCTTCGAAATCGCAATGGACGCCCAGATAGTGTCGCGAGACGCAATCTGTAGTAAGTATAAGTGTCCTCTCCGTTAAACTGTCGTGCCCGTCATGTGTGGAGGAAATAGCGATGC
>CAVVZW010000071.1:0-19266 GCA_963752265.1 uncultured Alphaproteobacteria bacterium | reverse complement strand
GCCCGCAACGATTGCTGTCAACGACTTGGACACGGACATCAGGATGTGGGGCGTATTCGCTGTCATTCCGTTGGCGTAATGCTGGTAGATCACCTTGCCGCGGTGCAGGATTACGAGGCCGTCCGTGTCGGTATCTGCGATCAGCCGATCGAGCGAATATGTTTCGTCGCCGCGCTGGAAGGAGAAGGACGACAAATCCCTCTGCGCGGACTCCAGCTGCCAGACGCTGTCTGGCGAATTCGCGATGTCAGCCGACGGAACGATTTCCCGCACGTGCTGAAATGCCCATTTCATGTACGGCGCGTTGCGCCAGTTTGCCAGCGTCACCTGATCGGACTCGATAGAGGGGAAACCCGACATCAGGGATGACGATGGCATGAACGAATTCTCCATGGAATGCGCCGCGAATGCAATGTGAGGCGGAACTCTTCGGAGTGCCGCCTCACATCTTCCACGCGGTTGTTGGGTCGTTGCGAGCCGGCGAATTAGGCCGCTTTCTTGATGAGGCCGAGCTGCGTCAAGGCTGCGACGCCGTCGTCGAGACCGATTTCTTCAACGATTTTTCCGTCCTTTAGCTTGAGCACGGTCGTCCCCGTGAACTTCATCTTCCGGCCAGTATTAGCCGGTAGGCCCCCGATCAGGAAGTCATCGAAAGCGGGACCGGTATGCGTGCCGCCGCCTTCCCAACGGCCGACGACGTAGTCGCCTTCCGCGATCAGGTCGGCTGCGCCCCAGAAGTTGAGATCCGGGAACGCGTTCCTGAAGTCGGTCATGAAAGCCTTGATGTCATCGCGGCCGCGGCGAGGTTCGTGCAGCGAATACTGCAACAGCATGTCGGGTGCGGCTAATTCATCGACGATGCCGAGATTGCAGGTCTTGCCCCAGAAATGCGTGAACCATCGGCCGACGATGGCCTTGTTGTCATCTTCCTTCGACATGTCTTGTCTCTCTGTTTGTTTCGATTTGTCACTAAGAAGCGTCAAGCTTCCGGCATCAACGCTAAACAAGCGGCGTCGTGGCAGCGCTCCGTTTCGTGCTTCTGAATCGGAGGTTTTATCTTGTTCATGCCGCGCTCCCTCATCAGGAATTCACCAGCTCGGCAGTCCGGGACCTGGCGATATCGGGCATCCGGTAGATTTCCTCGGGGATCTTTGCCAGTGTCGATTCATGAACTTCCTCGCCGAGGCTGTAGTATCGCTGGAAGCTCATGATCAGCGGCCGCCACTTGTCGGGATCGATCCGGTTGATCAGGCCATCCATCAAGATATCCGGATGAATGTGAACACGTGTCACGCGGACTTCGAAGGTGACGATTTTGCCACGAGCGACATCATCGTCTTCCATCAGGTCGTGTTTCGCGGCGACGACGGCTTCCATCTGGACCGGGCATTCCAAAGCGCGCGGCGGTGTCACCGTCAATGACGGGACGGGCGTCAGCCCGGCCGTTTCGAACTTGTACTTTTCGTAGGTATAGCCCCTGGCCAGCTTTACGGGCGGAACTGGATTGCTGCCGGTCAAGCACGCCAAACGATTGACCGCCGCGACATTGTCCACTGATGGCAGGTTCAAAACGCACTGGCCGGTGCGGATCATGTTGAGTGTGGTCTTGGAGAGAGCGTTCAGACCGAGGATGCTACGCCAGCCGAGTTGGAATGCCGACGACATAGGAGCGAGATTGGCCGAACCGTCCTCGTTTTCACTGCTGATCAGCACGACTGGCGTGCCGAAATAGAGGATGGATGGCTCGCAGACGATGTGGGGGGCATTCATTTCTAGTCTCTCCTTTGTGTGAAGACGGGAGATTGACCGGAATGCCCGAGGCAAAAACTCCGTTTTTTGCTTTGAAATCGAGAAGGGCTGGCGGGCGACCGCTTTGGCCCTTCGACCATGGCGGTGCACCGATTGGCCGTCTGCAAATCGCGACTTAGGCGACGCGCGTCAATCCCTCGTCGCCAAGACGAAAAATACGACCGTTTTTCAGGCGGAGCTCAACATCGCCGTTACCGAGCAACTTTAAGTCGGCGCGACCTTTTCGGACCAGGCTGTTGACGTACGCGGCGACGAGAGTTCTTGTCACGGTCGGCGGCGTCCGGCATCAGCCATGCGACCGGGTCAGGGCCGCCGGCTCTATGCCTCCGCGTCGCACCGAGCCCATCGTCGGTCGCCATCTCATGCGGCTTTCCAAAGGATCGAACTGATTTGGAAAATACGAGCATGCCTTGCATCGCCGCGCGCTCCGAATTCTGCCTTCAAATTCGAATCGCCGGCGGGTTGCGGACGCCGGACTCAAATCGGCCCTTCACAGCACCATGCTGCGACTACGCCTGGGTTGCCTCGCGGGCGACAAGTTCGCGCTTCCGCTCGACGCCCCAGGCGTAACCGGATAGCGCGCCGTCATTGCGCACCACCCGGTGGCAGGGGATCGCAACCGCGATATTGTTTGCCGCGCAGGCGCCGGCCACGGCGCGAACGGAGTTTGGCGCGCCGATCTTGCGAGCGATCTCGGAATAGGACGATGTTTGCCCAACCGAGATGTCCTGGAGAGCTTGCCATACGCGGCGCTGGAACGCAGTGCCGCGCACATCGAGGGGGAGGTTCAGACCAATTCGTGGCGCCTCGACGAAGCTGATTACTCGGGCGACCGTCGATTCGTATTCTTTGTCACCGCCCACCAGCCGTGCCTTCGGAAAACGGTCTTGCAGGTCACGCACAAGTTCGTCCGGATCATCGCCGATCAGGATCGAAGCCACACCCTTGTCGCTTGACGCTACCAAGATAGCCCCCAACGAGGATTGCCCCACCGCGAAACGTATATCTTCGTTTGCGCCGCCGGCGCGATACTGCGTGGGCGTCATGCCGAGCATGTTGTTGGATTTTTCGTAGAACCGGCCGCTGGAGTTGAAACCTGCGTCGTACATGGTTTCCGTTACGCTGTGCCCCTTGGCGAGCCCATCGCGGACGCGGGAAGCCTGATGGGCCTCCGCATAATCCTTCGGTGTAAGACCCGTTACACTCTTGAACAGGCGATGGAAGTAGCTGGTGCTCAGGTTGACCGCCTTCGCAAGACCGGTCAATGAGGGGACTTCTTCACCCCCTTCGATCAAACGGCATGCCCTGGCGATGATCGCGGCGTTCTCGACGTCTGCTGACGGACCATCGGGGTTGCAGCGTTTGCACGGGCGAAAGCCGGTCGCTTTTGCTTCGGTCAGTGAGTCGTGAAGACCGACATTACCGGGATTTGCGGCTCTCGAAGGGCACGACGGCCGGCAATAAACTCCCGTGGTCGCAACCGAGTACCAGAATTTCCCGTCTGCCGAACGATCGCGCGTCAGGACTCGCGCCCAGCGTGGATCAAGCTCAACTGCTGTCTGCTCAACCGCCGCTTTCGGCCGAATGGATATAGCTTGCGATTTCGTGTTCATCAGCTTGCCTCACGGGTTTGAGCCTGACGGCGCCTGCTCCCTCATTCGCGCTTTTTTGCAACCTGAACCACCCGCTTTCCGTTCGGCAGCGAAACGGCCGCGTCCGCCAGGACGCGCACCCGGCGTCAATCAGCCTCTATAGCCGCCTCTGGCCGAATAGATGCAGCTTGCGATTTCGCAGTCACGCGAAGACTCCACGCAATACGAAAAATTGTCATGGCCTTCGGCTATTCCAAGCGCAACGATCTCGCCGCCCTTGGCGGACTTCGGCATGGCGTCGACCTCTACCCATCGGTGGATCGTCAAATCCGGATGGCGCGGGGTGCTGGAGGCCATTTCGACCAGCTTTCCCAGTCCGACCCGCGCGCTGTCCCAATGCCGAACAAGAGCACCCCAGGTGCTGTCTTTGAGGGCGTCTTTCAGAGTTTCGTTGCTGATAGGATCTTCGGGCGATAGGGCGCCGATACTTGCGACGACATCCAGGACATGAGGACCGGTTGGCAGGTCGAGCAAAATGCCTGTGCGTCCCTCGCCAAATCGTATCAACCTCATTTGTATCCTCCCGCAGTTGCCGTCCACAGGTGGTTTAAGAGGCCGAGTGGTTTGAGAACTCCGTTTCTTGTTCTCAATTTGAAAGTTCTGGTCCCGTATTGTCCGTCTGTCTTGTGGCAACGACAGCGTCGCCTCCAGTCAGCTATTCTGAAATCGATCGAAGAGTTCGAAGGCAAGAAGCGGAGTGCGACGGCCGGCCGGAACGGGCGATGCTTCAGGTCCCACCCGCCAGAAAAGATGGCCTTCGTCGACCTTCGACGGCGAAGCCGGAGACCCGACATGAGTGACTTGCGCCTGCGATATTTTGATCTGTCCCCTGAATTGATGAATGGCATTCGCGCCGTGAAGAAGGGGTTGGAAAAGAGCCCGGTCGGGCTCGATCTGATCGAGCTGGTCTATTTGCGGATCTCTCAGGTGAACGGGTGCGCGTTCTGCCTGATGATGCACGCAAAGTGCTTGCGCGAACGGGGCGAGAAGGAGCAGCGGATCGACGCTCTTTCGGGCTGGCGGGCGAGCAGCTTGTTCACGCCGCGCGAGCGGGCGGCGTTGACCTGGAGCGATGCTCTCACGGATATCGCCCGGACCGCCGCGGACGATGTATATTTCCAACCGCTGAAGGAGCACTTCAGCGATGTCGAGATTTCAGATCTGACATTCGCGATTTCGCTGATGAATGCGCTCAACCGTCTGGCGATCTCCATGCGCCAATAGCAGCGATGGGTCGGGTCTATAGAAGAATGCTCAGAACGATACCGCCGACGCCGCGGCGATCAGTGGCTTCAGGGGGGCGGGGAAGCCACCGAATGAATTGAAGAGTTTAGAGTGGCTGGGGAACTAGGATTCGAACCTAGACAAACAGAGTCAGAGTCTGTTGTGCTACCGTTACACCATTCCCCAAATTATCCCAAGATATCAATTAGATAGAGAGTAAACTGAGTGCCGCGGGTGAACATTCGCTATCGCCCCGGCGGCATCGGGCTCTTCTACCCGCTCCGTCCCGTTGTTGGCAAGCCGGAGACCGCATGCGGCGACCGAACCGCGCATTGCTCCTCTCAGGTCGGCATGCAATGCTTAAACCTCAGGGAAAACAGGGGATGTGGAGGGGTATCGCCACGCGCGGTCAGGCCTTCAGGCGCCTGACATCGGGCGAGACCTCCCGGAGGCGATCCAGCATGAATTTCAAGACTATCACGGGGCTTCTGTGTGTGGCCTCGGTTTCCGTCGGGCTGACGGGTAGCGCGTTTTCGCAGGAGAAGACCGTCAAGATCGGCGCTGTGCTGCCGCTCTCAGGGGGCGCGGCCAGTGCCGGCGAGCATACCAAGGCCGCGATCGAAGTTGCGCTTGATATCATCAACAACGCCCATCCCGAATTCGGCAATTTTCCGCTCGCCGGGAGTGCAGGGCTCGCCGGCCTCGGTGGCGCCAAGATTGAAGTGGTGTTCGGCGATAGCCAGGGCAGCCCCGCGACGGGACAGAACCAGACGCTGCGCCTGATCACGGAAGAGAAGGTGGTTGCCCTGACCGGGGCCTACCAATCCGGCATTACGCTGACGGCGAGTGCGATCGCCGAAAAATACGGAATTCCCTTCGTCAACGGCGAGTCGGTCGCCGCTAACCTGACCGAGCGCGGCTTCAAATGGTTTTTCCGCACCACTCCGATCGCCTCGGATATTGCAAAGATCGACTATGATTTCCTGGCCGACATGAAGGCTTCCGGCATTAAGACCGACAGCATTGCGATCGTCCACGACACCACCGAATATGGCGTCTCTGTCACTAACGTCATCGCCAGCACGTTCAGCGACAAGGGCCAGTCGATAGCGCTCGATATTCCCTATGCGATCAACGCCACCGACGTGCAGGGTCAGATCCTGCGGCTCAAGGAGAGAAAGCCCGACGTCGTGATCATGATCGCTTACACGACGGATGCGATTCTCTATCAGAAGACGATGCAGGCGCTCGACTTCAAGCCGACGATCCTGATGGCCGACAACTCCGGCTATTCCGATCCATCCTTCGTCAAGGCGGTCGGCAAGATCTCGCAAGGCGTGCTCAACCGCTCGGCCTGGAGCGTCGGTCCCGCCGGTTCGCCCACCGCGCTGATCGCGGACATGTACAAGAAGAAGACCGGCTACGACATGGACGACACGACGGGGCGCGCGATGCAGGCGTTTCTCGTGCTCTGCGAGGCTATCAACCGCGCCGGCTCGACCGAGCCCGCCAAGATTCAGGCTGCGCTGAAGGCGACCGACCTGAAGCCAGATCAGTTGATGATGGGGTACAAAGGCGTCAAGTTCGATGAAAAGGGTCAGAACGTCCTGGCCTCGAGCCTCATCATCCAGTTGCAAGACGGCGAAAACTATGTCGCGGTCTGGCCGAAGGGCAGCTCGGACAAGGCGCCGATGCTCCCCTATAAAGGCTGGTGAGATTTCTCTGGAGGCGGTGGCGACGCTGCTTAAAGTCCTTCTTTGACGATCGCTGAAATCTGATCCCCGAGACCCGACCCAAGAACTCGACTGACCGCATGTCCTCCACGCTTCTTCAGGTGATCGCAGGCGGTCTTCTACTCGGTGCCGTCTACGCGCTGTTTTCTTCGGGCCTCACTTTGGTGTGGGGCATGATGAACATCGTCAACTTTGCCCATGGCGACTTCGTCATGCTCGGCATGTATGTGGCGTTTGTGGTCTGGACCTTGTTCGGGGCAGGGCCCTGGGTCGGGGCGCCGCTCGCGGTGCTGGTGCTCGCGACGCTTGGCGTGGCCGTCTACTTCGCATTGATCCGCGGCATCATGAAAGGGCCGATGCTGGCCCAGATCCTCGGCACCTTCGGGCTTGCATTGTTGCTGCGCTATTCGGTGTTCTGGTGGTTCGGCGCGAACTTTTCGTCGCTGCCCGAAAATCTCGTCGGTGGCACCTTCGAATTCTGGGGGCTTCGTATTCAGGCTTCGCGGCTGCTCGCGGGCGCGGTTGCGCTTGTCGTGACGCTCGGTCTGCACTTTCTCCTGACGCGAACGGCGTTGGGGTCGAAAATGCTGGCGGTCGCCGAGGATTCCACCGCCGCACAATTGATGGGCATTCGTCCCGACACCATGCAAGCGATTGCCTGGGCGATCGCCGCGGGCGCGACCGGCCTTGCCGGCGCGCTGATCGCAACCTTTTTCTATATCGTGCCGACGGTCGGCGAGACCTTGGGCCTCGTTGCCTTTGTCACGGTGTCGCTGGGCGGCTTCGGCAGCATACAAGGAGCGTTGGTCGCGGGGCTTCTGATCGGTGTGATCGAGTCTTTGTCGGCCTATCTGATCGGCGCCGTCTACAAGGATATGGTCGTCTACGCGCTGTTCCTCGGCTTCCTCTGGTTCCGGCCGCAGGGCTTGATGGGCAGGGTTTGATGCGTCGGCTGGTGTGGCTCTCGGTCCTGATCGCGGTCATCATCGCCTATCCGCTGGTGTTCTCGACGCCGTTTCAGCAAAGGCTCGGTGCGCTGGTGCTGTTATATGCGATTGCCGCATCGGCCTGGAACATCGTCGGCGGCTATGCCGGCCAGGTCTCGGTCGGCCACGTCGTGTTCTTCGGCTGCGGCGCCTACGCCGCCATGGGCGCGTACACCCATTTCGGATGGTCGCCGCTATTGGGTATCCCCATCGGCATCGTGGTCAGTGCCGCAATCGCCGCCGTCATCGGTGTCCCGACCCTGCGGTTGTCGGGCCACTATTTCAGCATGGCGACGATCGCGGTTGCCGAACTCGTCAGGCTGATCGTCACCAACACCGAATATCTCGGCGCCGCCGTCGGCTTGAGCGGACCGACCGTGCCGCGCAACGTCTTCGATCTCTCTTTCATTTCGGCGTTGCCGTATTACTACCTGTTCCTGGCGATCCTCGCGGTGACGCTCTTCATCACCTGGTGGATGACGAACAGCCGAATGGGGTTTTATCTGCGCGCCATCCGCGATTCCGAACGCGCCGCGCGTTCGCTTGGCGCGCCGGCCAGCCGCACCAAACTCTACGCGTTTATGTTGAGCGCCGGCCTCACCAGCGTTGCCGGCGCGCTTTATGCGATGATGTTCGGCTTCGTCGATCCCGAATCAGGACTCGGCATTCTGATTTCGGTGAAGATGCTGATCATGGCAGCCCTTGGCGGCGCCGGCCTCTTGTTTGGACCGCTGGTGGGGGCGGCGATCCTCGTGCCGCTGGAAGAGATTTCCAACAGTCTCCTGGGTGGCAAGGGCGCGGGCCTGACCTTTGTCGTTTATGGAGCGATTATCGTGCTGATCGCACGCTTCCAGCCCGGCGGCATTCTTGCGCTCGTCCAGCGGCTATGGTCGCGCTGGACTGCGAAGGGAATACCGGCCGAAGCTGCGTCGAAAGGTGCCGTGCATGTTCCTTGAGGCGCGTCAGGTCACCAAGACGTTCGGCAGCTTCAAGGCCGTCGACAACGCGTCCATCACGGTGGAGCAGGGCGATATTCTCGGCCTGATCGGCCCCAACGGCGCCGGCAAGTCCACCTTTTTCAATTGCCTGACCGGCGACCTCGATTTGACGTCGGGCGTGGTGCTGTTCGAAGGGCAGGATATTACGGCGCTTGCGCCGGAGGCGCGGGCGCGGATGGGGCTCGCCCGCACCTTTCAACTGCCGCAGACCTTCGACGGCATGTCGGTCCTGGAGAACGTGATGATCGGGGCGTTTCTCCGGACCCCACGCCGCGCTGAGGCGGAAAGCCGCGCCCGCGCGGTGCTGGAGCGGGTCGGCATGGGCCGATTGGCGGAGGCGCCGGCGCGGTCGTTGGGAACGCCCGGCCGCAAGCGGCTCGAAATTGCACGTGCGCTCGCGACCGAGCCCAAGGTACTGCTGCTGGACGAGGCGATGGCGGGACTGACCCAAAGCGAAGTGCGGCTGGCGATCGATCTGGTGCGCGACATCCATCGTTCTGGTGTGACTCTGGTAATTGTCGAACACATCATGGAAGTGATCATGTCGCTGGCAACGCGCGTTCTGGTGTTTCACCAGGGCCGCGAGATCGCGCGCGGCAATCCGCGCGAGGTCACGGCCAATCCTGATGTCATCGAGGCTTATCTCGGCAAGCGTGCCGCCAAGGCGGCAGCCTCGCACACCCCGATTGAGCTGACGGGGGGATCCCCGTCGTGACGGCTTCGCTGCTCAGGATCGAACATCTGGAGGTTCGCTACGGCGATCTGATCGGTGTCGCAGACGTCTCGCTCGACGTGCCCGAAGGCAGTGTGGTCGCGCTGCTCGGCTCCAACGGCGGCGGCAAGACCACGGTTCTCAACGCCGTTGCGGGCCTGATCCCGGTGCATTCGGGCGGAATTGAATTTCGCGGACAGCCGATCGGCGGACGAAGCGCCTTTTCGATCGTGCGCGAAGGACTTGCGCTGTCGCCGGAAGGCTGGCGGCTTTTTGTACAGCAGAGCGTCGAGAATAATCTCAAGCTGGGAGCGACCCCGCTCCATGACAAAAGACGCGCGGCTGCCTTGCTGGAGCGGGTCTACGATATCTTTCCAAAGCTGGCGGAGCGACGCCGCCAGCGCGCCGGCACCATGTCCGGCGGCGAGCGGCAGATGCTCGCGGTCGGCCGCGCACTGATGAGCGATCCGAAGCTTCTGATGCTGGATGAGCCGTCGCTTGGCCTCGCGCCGGCCGTGGTCGAAGCGATGTATGAGACTTTCGGCCGGTTGCACCGGGAGGGATTGACCATTTTGCTCGCGGAGCAATCGATCGAACTCGCCCTCGAGGTTTCCGATTTCGCGACCGTCCTTCAGGTCGGCAAAAGTGTTTTGTCGGGCAAGGCTTCCGATCTGGCCAGCGATCCGCGGGTGCAGAAGGCCTATCTCGGGATGACGTAGCGTTTTCGAGCGAAGCGCTCTCGGATTTGCTGAAACCTATTTGATCTTTTCGTAAGCCGCGGTGAAATCCGTGAGCGGCATCGGGATCGCGATGGTTTCCTTCGCCTGATCCTGGAAAATGATCCTGAGCTGCTTCCCTGCGCGCAGAGCATTCACCGTTTCTGCCGACAGAGGCACGTTGGCGTAGCAACCCCGGTTTTCGCAGGTCTGGATCGGAAGATCGACGCTCTTGCCGTCATCGATCTGGAATTTCGCGCCGGCTTGCAGATTGAGCCCAAGCGGCATCTGCACGAGCATGATCGGCGCTCTGGTATCGCCGGGCACGCGGATATTGACCAGCACCACGGGCTGTCCGGTCTTCGAAAGGATCGCATTCTCGATCGCGCATTCGAGCTCCGCATCGCGGCTTGTGCTGCCGCAACGAGCGGCCCAGCCCGGCTGCGCCGGAGCAGCCGTGCCGGAGGGGGACGGCGTTGGCGTCGCCTGTGCTTGAGGCTGGCCTTTGGCCTTCGGTGTTTCCTTGGGCGCCTGCTGGGCGAGAGAAAGTCCCGTTGCAGCGAGTGCGGCGATTGACGCGATTATCGCGGATCTTCCGAGCTTCACCGACAGGTCTCCGGAAAGAGTTTGGCGCGGTGGGGCAGCACGCTATCAGAAGATCACTCAGCGGCTTCCTTGACGGCGCCGTGGCCCGAGAGATCCTGTGAATTGTCCTTCTTCGAGCGGCCCCAATTGGAAAACGCATTCGAGAGATTATCGAGATAGAGATAGACGATCGGGGTCGTAAACAGGGTCAGCGCCTGACTGACTATGAGGCCGCCGACCATCGCATAGCCCAGCGGCTGGCGAATTTCCGATCCGGTGCCTGTGCCAAGCATTAGCGGCACGCCGCCGAGCAGCGCTGCCATCGTCGTCATCATGATGGGGCGGAAACGCAGCAAGGCGGCCTTTTTGATCGACTCTTCCGGCGACAGGTGCTCGTCGCGTTCGGCCGCGATCGCGAAGTCGACCATCATGATGCCGTTCTTCTTGACGATGCCGATCAAGAGGATGATGCCGATCAGGGCGATCAGGCTGAAGTCGTAGCCGAAGGCCATCAGGATCGCGAGCGCGCCGACGCCGGCCGAGGGAAGCGTCGACAAGATCGTCAGCGGGTGGATATAGCTCTCATAGAGAATGCCTAGGATCAGGTACACGACCACGAGCGCGGCGAGGATCAGCAGCGGAACGGTCCCAAGCGATTGCTGGAACGCCTGCGCGGTGCCCTGGAAGCTCGAATTGAGCGTCGACGGCGTGCCGATGTCAGCCATTGCTTTCTGTACGGCTTCGGTCGCCTGCCCCAGCGCAGCGTTCGGGGCCAGGTTAAAGCTGATGGTGATGGCCGGGAACTGACCCTGGTGGCTGATCGAAAGCGGGCGGACCGGGACGCTGCTCCAGCTTGCGAACGCCGACAGCGGTACCTGATCGCCGGTCGTGGGCGATTTGATGTAGAGCTTGTCGAGGACGTCGAAGTTCCCTTGCAGTTCGGGCAGGATCTCCAGGATCACGTGATAGCTGTTGAGCTGGGTGAAGTACTGGGTGACTTGGCGCTGCCCGAATGCATCGTACAGCGTGTCGTCGATCAATTGCGGCTGGATGCCATAGCGCGAGGCCGTGTCGCGATTGATCTTGAGTTGCAACGTGGTGCCGTTCGACTGCTGGTCGGTCGCGACGTCGCGCAGCTCAGGCAGGGTCCTCATTTTCGCAAGGACTTTTGGCGCCCACTCGCTGAGCTCGTCGAGGTTGGCATCCTGAAGCGTGAACTCGAATTGCGTCCGGGTTGGCCGTCCGCCCAAGCGCACGTCCTGTGCCGCCTGCATATAGAGGCGCGAGCCCTGGACTTTCTCGAGTTTGGGGCGCAGGCGGGCGATGACCTGCATGGCGTTGGCGTCGCGCTCATTGAGCGGTTTCAACGTGATGTAGACGCTGCCGTTGTTGCCGGATCGGCCGTTGCCGCCGATCACCATCGCCACCGTTGCTACAGCCGGGTCAGCTTGGGCGATGGCACCGAGGGCTTCCTGCTGCCGCACCATTTCGGCAAAGGAAATATCCTGCGAGGCTTCGGACGTGGCGGTGATCAGACCGATGTCCTGCTGCGGGAAGAAGCCTTTAGGAATGATTATGAACAGATAGACCGACAGCGCCAGCGTCGCGAAGAAAATGACCAGTGTGGTCCGCCGCCAGATCAAGGCAAGCTCGAGCCCGCGTTCATAGGAGCGCAGCATGGCGTCAAAGCCGCGCTCGCTCCACTGATAGAACCGCCCGTGTGCCTGATGCTCGCTGTGCGGGCGCAGGAACCGCGAACACATCATCGGCGTGAGCGTCAGCGACACTACCAGCGACACGAAAATCGTCATCGCCAGCGTCACCGCAAATTCGCGGAAGAGCCGCCCGATGATGCCTCCCATCAGCAAAAGTGGAATGAGCACGGCGACCAGCGAGATGCTGATCGACAAAATCGTAAATCCGATTTCAGCGGAGCCCTTGAAGGCGGCAGCAAGCGGTTTTTCGCCTTCCTCGATATAACGCGTGATGTTTTCCAGCACGACGATCGCGTCGTCAACCACGAAGCCGACCGCAATGGTGAGCGCCATCAGCGACAGGTTATCGAGTGTATAACCGAACACCCACATCAGTGCACAGGCGCCGAGCAGGCCGAGTGGCACTGTCACGGCCGGAATCACCGTTGCCCAGAAGCTGCGCAGGAAGACGAAAATAACCATCACGACGAGAAAGATGGTCAACAGCAATGTGAATTGAACGTCCTCGACCGCGGCGCGGATCGTCTGCGTCCGGTCGCTGAGAATGCCGATCTTGATCGCGGCGGGAATGCCGGCGACCAGTCGCGGCAGCAGCGCCTTGATCTTGTCCACGGTATCGATGACGTTGGCGCCGGGCTGCTTATAGACCACCAGGAACACGCCACGCTTGCCGTCGGCCCATGCGGCCTGCTTGGCGTCTTCCGGTCCCGTTACCGCCTGGCCGATATCGCGAATCCGCAACGGACCGCCGTTGCGATAGGCGACGATGACGTCGTTCCAGTCCTTGGCGTCCAGCATCTGGTCATTGGCATAGATGGTGAAGGCGCGTTTCTCGCCGTCCACATTGCCCTTCGGGCTGTCCACCGTCGTGATCGCAATCTGGTTGCGTACGTCCTCGAGCGAGAGGCCCTTGGCGACCAGCTTTGCCGGATCGACCTGGATGCGGATCGACGGCTTTTGCTGACCGCCGATCGTGACCTGCGCCACGCCGGAAATCTGGCTGATCTGCTGCGCGAGCTGGGCGTCGACGGAGTCGCTGACGGTGGTGAGCGGCAGGGTGTCCGACGTCGCGGACAACAGCATAATCGGCGAATCCGCCGGATTGACCTTGCGGTAGGTCGGCGGGGTCGGGAGGTTTTTCGGCAACTGGCCGCCGGCGCCGTTGATGCCGGCCAGCACGTCGTTGGCGGCGCCGTCGATGTTGCGGTTCAGATCAAACTGGATGGTGATCGAAGCGGTGCCGAGATAACTCGTCGACGTCATCTGGGCGATGCCCGGGATCTGCGCGAACTGCCGTTCCAGTGGCTGCGCCACCGACGACGCCATGGTCTCTGGGCTCGCGCCCGGGAGCTGCGCGGTGATCTGGATCGTCGGGAAGTCCACCTGCGGCAGCGGGGCGACGGGAAGCAGGGGATAGGCCACGAGGCCGACGAAAAGAATGCCGGCCATCATCAGCGAGGTGCCGATGGGGTACTTGATGAAGGGAGCGGAAATCCCCTCGTGCATCCCCTCGTTCATTCCGACTGCACCTTCGATTGTGCCGGGTCCGAATTGGCCACGACAATGCTGACAAGGGAGCCCGGTTGAACCTTGAACTGGCCGGTGACGACGACCCGCTCTCCTGGCGACACGCCGTTCTCAATCACGGAACGGCCGTCGATCGACTGGCTGACCTTCACCTTGCGCAGCTCAGCCTTGTTGTCCTGATTGACGACAAAGGCGTAAAGCCCCTCGGTGCCGTGTTGGACCGCATCGTCGGGGACGACGGTTGCATCCTTCAATGTCTTGACCAGAAGCCGCGTGGAGACCGATTGACCCGGCCACAACGCGTGGTCCTTGTTTTCGAAGACGGCTTTGAGGCGGATGGTGCCGCTGGTCGAATCGACCTGATTGTTGACCACCGCGAGCTTTCCTTCCGCCAGCGACCGCTTGCCGTCGGTTGTCAGCGCAATGGCTTTGAGCGGTGTGGCGCCCTGCGCATCCTTGATGTCGGGCAACTGGTTTTCGGGTGCGGTGAAGATGACCGCAATCGGCTCGATCTGCGTGATCGTGACGATGCCGGTCTGCTGCGAGGCGTTGACGATATTGCCGACATCGACCAGACGCAGGCCGACGACGCCGGAGATCGGGGTGCTGATCTGGGTATAGTCGAGCTGGGTTTGAGCATTGGATATCGCAGCGACGTCGGCGGCGATCTGGGCCGTCAACTGCGACACGCTGGAGCGCTGGGTATCAAGCTGCTGGCGGGTGGCGAACTCGCCCAATTTGACGAAGCGCTGCAAATCGAGATTGGTGTTGGCGAGATTGGCCTCGTCCTGATCCTTCTTGGCCTTGGCCGCATCCAGCAAAGCCTGATAGGGGCGGGGATCGATTACGGTCAGCAGGTCGCCTTGCTTGACCACCTGGCCTTCGGTGAACGCAATCTTGTCGATTTGTCCGTCGACGCGGGAGCGAACGAGGACGGTGTTGAAGGCCTGAACGGTTCCAAGGCTTGTCGCGTAAACCGGGAAGTCCGCTTTCTCGACGGTTGCGACGCTCACCCGCACCGCCGCGCTTCGCGCCGCCTTTTGCGCGTTATTGGCTGCCGTTTCCTGGGCTTCGTCGTGGAAGCGGTGCCAGCCGTAATATCCGAGCCCAGCGGCGACCAAGGCCAGTAAAATCCAACGCGTTGTCCGCGATTTGTTCATGTCTGCCTTCAGACTTAAAAAAATATAAGTAGCGAGTCTTGCCTGTCGTTCATAGACATCACAAATATAATACGCGTGCACTTTATGTGTAAACACACTAAGGCTTGAGAATTCTAAACAATTTTCAATCTAAGGGTCCCAGGGCCGATGTCGCTCGACCTAAAGAAGCAGATCGTCTCGCAACTGGTCGAAACATCTCGGCTTTTACGTAATTATATCGACGGCCGCGCCAAGACCAGGGGAACGACCCGCGCGCAGTGGATCGTGCTGTTCCGGTTGCGCGAACAGGAGGGTCTGTCCCAGGTGGACTTGGCAGATGTGCTGGAACTGCAGCCGATCTCGCTGGTGCGCCTGCTCGACCGGCTGGTGGAGCATGGCCTTGTCGAACGCCGCAGCGATCCCAGGGACCGGCGGGCCAATCGCCTGTTCCTGACGGCGTCCGGGCGCCAGCTCGCCGACGACCTCGACAGCCTGCGCAATGCCATTGCAACTGACGTCTTTCAGGACGTGCCGGCGGAGGCGCTCGAAACCAGCCTTCAGACGTTGCGCGACGTCAAGGACCGGATCAAGACCCTGGCCGAGCCCGCCGGTAACGTCGCCGCCGAGTGACCGCGCGACGTTAAATGGTCGCGCGGCCAGGCCGTTTCTTTAGATCTTCTGCGAGAGCCCGACGAAGAATCCGCGGCGCGCGCCGAATTGCGGAGCGAACACGCCGATGCCGCTGCCGTCGCGGAGTTCGTAAATCTTGTCGAACAGATTGACCACGTCGAAGCGTACCGTGAGAGGCTTGGCGCCGGGAGACAGGATAAGGTCGCGGGCAATTCCGAGATTGACCGTTGTGTAGGCTTGGTTGAACGAGGAGTTGGCAAAGCCGGTCGGCAAACCGCTGCCGTATTTCAGGCTGGCCGAAAATACCGTTTGATCCCACTTGTAGGCGGCCCCCGCCGAGCCCGTCCACATCTGCATGTCATCCGTGTAGTGAAAGTGGGTCAGCAGAAAAGCAAATTCGTCGGGATCGAGTAGATATTGGTTCGAGGTAGGATCGGTGGCGCGGGTTATGTTGAACGCCATGTTGGCATAGGCGTAGAAGTTGCCGTTTTGATATCTCGCCTTGGCCTCGACACCCTCGCTGTATCCCCGTGCCCAGTTGAACTGGGTCAGCACGACGGCCTGACCGAACTGGCCGTCGTCGATCAGGTTGGTTGCGATCTTGTAATAGCCGTCGAGCCCCAACGTCAGGCCGGGAAGTACTTTCTGATCGATACCGACGTCGAAATAGTGCGATCGCTCCGGCTGTACCGGGTCGTTGTTGGGGACATCGGGTTGATTGGTCGTTCCGTTGAAAAGGGCGAGGTTTGACTGCGTCGCCTGTGCCTGCATTGGCGGTGTGAAATAGCGCGCATAGCCTGCATGTAAAGTGGTGCCGTCGAACGGCTTGTAAACCAGCGAGATGCGTGGTGAGAACTGGTTGGCGTCGACGAACTGATACAATTGATCGAAGCGTATCCCGTAATTGAGGGTGAGCTGTTTGGTTAGCTTCCATTCGTCCTGAACGTAGGCCCCGAGATTCCAGCCCAGCAGCGAATTGGTGTCGTTGACAGTGAATGGAGCTCCCGTGGGATTACCCGTGTTGGGGTCCACAGCGAATACGGTCGATAAATTGGAAACGTCGGTCTTTTCCGCGGTTGCCATGAAACCGAACCGTAACGTGTGCGCGCTGTTCACGTCATACGACGCGTCGAACTGCGTTCCGTACATCTGGCTGGCGCGGGTAACATCAGAGGCGACGCCATTGAACAGGAGGTCGTTGGTCACATCGGGGATGAAATGCACGTTGGCGTAGCGGGAGAACACCGAGATCTGGCTATCGATCATCTCGCCGTGCGATTGAAGCGCAACGATATTGTAGTAGTACTGATCGATTTCTCGCTCGTTCAGCACTGACGAGCTTGGATTAGTATTTGCGAGATTGGCGAGCGTGGTTGCACCGAGACCGTTCGGCAAAACGCCGTTGGAATCCGGAAATACCGTCTGGCCGGGATTGTTCGGAATCTGGAACGTGCTGTAGGACGCGCCGGAAATCACGCTGACTCTTTGCGTGTCGTTGATCGCGGTCGACACGTAAGCAAAAAACTTGCCCTGGTCGGTGTGATCGTGGATCGCATTGAGCGAAGAGGTCGTATTTTCGATGCCGAGGTTGTTGAAGTTGCCGCGGCCGGAGAAGAAGTACTGGGTGTTGCCGACGCTGCCGCCGTAATTGAAGCTTGGCGTGACCGTGCCGTAACTGCCGCCATAGATGCTGACCTCGCCGCCGGGCGTTGAAAACGTGCGGCTGGTGATGTCGAGAACACCTGCCGTGCGGAGCCCATACTGCGCCGGCAGCGCGCCCGTCAAAAGCGAAATGCTGTTGATGAAATTGGTGTCGATCACGGGGCCGAGGCCCGACACGCCCTCTGGCAGGACGAAACCGTTGATCCGCGTCTGCGCGTTGGCGTACTCGCCACGGATGTGGAAATTGGGATTTGAGGCGGCCGAGTTGTAATTGACACCTGGGAACTGCAAAACAAGCTTGTCGACCGGGTTGTTTTCTCCTTGCGGGCCCGCAACGATGGCGGCCCGGTCGATCGTGTCGGTGGACGCTCCAAGTCTGGTCAGGATGTGATCGCGCTGCTGATCGAAGCCCTGCATCTGGCGATCGAGTGCCGCCTGCGCGGGTGTCGTTCCACTGGTGCCAGCGTCCTGGGCAGGCTGGTTCGCTTGTCCGCTGCCACGGCTTGAGGCGGTTTGTTTTGGAGCAACGCGCTTGACGGGCTTCGGCTTGGGTTTCTGCCCGGGATCGACGACCACGACCGAAGGTAGTTCTTGCGCTGCGGCCGCTTGCGCCAAGACGGCGTGTGAATTCGCCAGATAAATCGGACCGGACGCAATCACAACCCTAAGTATGGCAGACGAGTATCGATACATCCCGGCGCGTTTTGGGTGACTGGCGCGGAACGCGGTTTCGGTGTGGAGAATTGTCCGTTCGGAATCCTCATTGGAATGAGCAAGCCCAACGTTTACGGTGCCACGCAGAAACGACATCAGTCCCCCAGATTACGAAGATGAATTGTCCGACCGATCGAGAACCAAAATCGAGGTGAAGTATTCCGCCTCGGATCTTTGGAACCGGTCTAACGACGGTTGAAACGGCTAGAATTCTTCCAGACTTTCGGAGCATCAGGCAAACCTCAGATCGTATCCGATCGTATCTGCATGACACGCCACGGTCCCCCGCGCGAAATCTGGGAGAAGATGATGACAAATAGCCCATCCACGACCGGAACCACGACTGGAATAAATCTAACTCACGCGTTAGCTACTCGACGCGGCGCCAGAAATGCTTTTGAAGCAGGGTGCCAACACAGCACTGGGATCCGGGAAAGTCGTGGGAATGTTTAGAACCATTCTTAAAGTCGGCGTTGTACTGACGTTTGTGTCGATGGGGACGGTTGCGTTCGCTCAGCAGACCACGGCGGCGCCGGCTGCGACATCCAGCGGGGCGGCCATCGCTCCGGCGCTCCCCGCCAACAATGCAGTCGCAGCCGCCGATGCCGCCAAGCCAAAGGCGATGCAAGTCACGCTGCACGAGTTGTCGCCCTGGTCGATGTTTCTTTCGGCCGACATCCTGGTCAAGGCGGTCATGATTGGCCTTGCGTTCGCGTCGCTGGTGACGTGGACGGTTTTCATCGCAAAGATGATCGAGCTGACGTTTGTCCAACGCAGGTTACGCGCCGCGCTGCGCATGATTGCGGATTCAAGGTCGCTGGCGGAGGCGCAATTTGCACTTGGCGCGAGCGGCACCGTACTTTCTTCGCTGCTGGCAGCCGCCATGCGCGAAGCGCGGCTGTCGGCCGGAATTTCCAGCGACGCTGGCGTCAAGGAACGGGCGGCATCGAGTTTTGCCGAAATCGTGCGTGCGGAAGCCCGCCGGATCCGGCTAGGCATGGGAATGCTTGCCACCATCGGCGCGACGTCACCCTTTGTCGGGTTGTTCGGCACGGTATGGGGCATCATGAACAGCTTCATCGGCATTTCGAAATCGCAGACGACCAACCTCGCTGTCGTCGCCCCCGGTATCGCCGAAGCGCTGCTGGCAACCGCGATTGGTCTGGTTGCCGCCATTCCTGCCGTCATTATCTACAATCACTTCGCACGCGTGACGAAAGGCTATCTCGAACTCGTTGGCCGCTCGTCAGGTGCTGCGGGCCGATTGTTGTCGCGCGATCTCGACCGCACCCACGTCTCTTCGCCCCGGCCGGCGAATTCACGCGCCGCGGAGTAGGGCATGGGCGTCTCGCTCGCTGATACGGATTTCGATGACGACGGCGATTTCGGCGAGACGCATGAAATCAACGTCACGCCGTTTATCGACGTCATTCTCGTGCTGCTGATCATTTTCATGGTGGCGGC
>CAVVZW010000070.1:0-3489 GCA_963752265.1 uncultured Alphaproteobacteria bacterium | reverse complement strand
TATGTTATGTGCCTGTTCCTTGGTTCAGTTGGTGCTTGCTATGACGCGGCGATAAGTCGTGATCAGGTCGGCTTGCGACATCTCGCCCTGCGAGAGCGCATCCATGCGTCGGCTCAGCGGCTCGGGCATCGGTATCGTATCGGGATGGAGCTGCTCGTCGATATAACGTTCAACGCCGATCTGCATGACGCGATCGATGTCACCGGGACGAGGCCCGTAGGAGATCCGGTCAAGAACATGGAGTGCTTCGGCCCGGCTTGCCGGTCCGGCGAGAGCGGTGGCGGAAAACGCCAGAGCCAGACAAGGCACCACGCCTGCAATCTTGAAAATCCGTAGGTCCATCGCAATACCTCTCAATCAGGAGGAGCTGTTTCGGCGTCTACGCTGCTCCAGCCATCGGCGAGCTTGTCCAGAAGCTTCGCCGAGAGCAGCAGCAACTCGATTTCGACCGGCGTCAGCACCCGCTGCATGGCTTGCCGCATCAACTTGTCGCGCCGCACGCCTTCATCACGCATTAGCAACACGGCCTTGGGCGTCACCGTCAGAATATGTTCGCGCGCATCGTCCGGGTCACGTGTGCGGGTCAACAATTCCGCGCTTTCGACGTCTGCCAGAATACGCGTGAGCGATTGCGGCCGGATGCCCAACCGCGACGACAGGGCGCTGGCCGTCATCGGACCTTCGCGACGCAAGATACCCAGCGCCGAGAGCCTCGCCGGCGACAGCTCGCCTTTCGGCATGCTGGCGCCCAACAAGCGGGCCATGCGCGTGATGCTGCGCCGGAGCTCGGTAGCTGGCCTGACAGGTGCGACAAGGGCCGTTGGAGACCGACTTTTCATAAACATAAGCTTAGTATTTTTTGCATAAATGTCTAGTTCATATCGCGTCATGTCGCAAAATTAATTAACGTATACGAACTATATCCGACACCCTTTTTGCAGATCTCCCTGCTCATGTCGTGGCCGCGCCCGCCGGGCCGAATGCGACTTTACGCCGGACTGCTAGGCGACGGAGGGAATGCGGGTCATAATAGCCACTAACCAATGCAGGCACGGCTCAAACAACATTTGGAGGGGGAAATGAAGCGATCGATCGCTACCTTGGTGCTCGCCGCCAGCTTCGCCGGCAGTGCACTCGCGCAGGAAAAGCTCGACAAAGTCGTCAAGATCGGAGCCCTCGGCGATCAGTCCGGCCTGTACCAGGATATCGGCGGGCCGGGCTCGACGGTTGCCGCGCAGATGGCGATTGAGGATTCCGGACTTCTGGCCAAAGGCTGGAAGATCGAGGTCATTTCGGGGGATCACCAGAACAAGCCGGACGTCGGCACCAACATCGCGAAGCAGTGGATCGACGTCGAAAAGGTCGACGTGTTCGTCGATCTCGCAAGCTCCGGCGTTGGGCTTGCGGTCGCCAACGTGGCGAAGGAGCGGAACGTCGTCAACCTGAACTCCGGCTCAGCCTCTTCCGACCTCACGGGTTCGCAGTGTTCGCCGAACACCGTGCACTGGGTCTACGACACCTACATGCTCGCCAACGGCACCGGCAAGGCGCTGGTGAAGTCGGGAGGCGATACCTGGTTCTTCCTGACCGCGGACTACGCGTTCGGAGCAGCGCTGGAACGCGATACCGGCGCGGTGGTCGTGGCCAATGGCGGCAAGGTGCTCGGCAGCGTGAAACATCCGCTCAATAATTCCGACTTCTCCTCGTTTCTGTTGCAAGCACAAAGTTCGAAAGCGAAAATCGTCGGCCTCGCCAATGCCGGCGGCGACACCACTAACGCCATCAAGCAAGCAGCGGAATTCGGCATCGTCGCGGGCGGACAGAAGCTTGCCGGCATGCTGATGTTCATCACCGACGTCAACTCGCTCGGGCTGAATGTCGCGCAAGGCCTCAATTTCACCGAGACCTTCTATTGGGATCTCAACGACGAGACGCGAGCCTTCACCAAGCGCTTCAACGAACGCTTCAAGAAGAACCCGCCGACCATGGTGCAGGCCGGCGTCTACTCGTCACTGATCCATTATTTCAAGGCACTGGAGGCGCTCGGCGGCAATCCGCATGACGGGGTCAAGGTCGTCAACAAGATGAAGGAAATTCCAACCGACGATCCCCTGTTCGGCAAAGGCGCGATCCGAGCGGACGGCCGCAAGATCCATCCGGCCTATCTGTTCGAGGTCAAGAAGCCGTCGGAATCGAAGTACCCCTGGGACTATTACAGACTGATCGCCACCATCCCGGCGGACGAGGCCTTCCTGCCGCTCGAGAAGAGCGTTTGCCCGATGGTGAAAAAGAGCTGAGCGAGTTATGGACTAAACAACACTGACAAACAAAAATGCCGGCGAAGGAATCGCCGGCGTTTTTCATTTTCTTGCCTTGAATTCCACTTCGAGGCTGCGGCTGAACGTGTCGTCGGTGAGCGCGGCTGGCGGGCGCGGCACCGGGTCCGAGCGGCGGATCATGTCCAGCGCGGCCTCGTCAAATAGCGGATCGCCCGAAGATTCCAGAATGGCGAGCGACACCACATGACCAAGACGATTGAGCACGAGGTTCACCTTGACCTTTGCGGCCTTGGTCTTCTCGACCTTCGGATAACGCTTGTGCAGTTCGAAATAGGCGCTGATCTGCTGATCCCACTTGCCGGTGAGCTTTTGATTGTCCTTGCCGATCCCGATATTGGGCGCAGCCGCAACGTCGCCCTCGCGCGCGTCAGCGAGCCGCTGCCGGGCACTTGCCTCCTGTGCAACCGATTCCTGCGAGGCCGCGGTCTGCACTTTCTCGACCTTCGGATCATCCTCCGTCGGTTTCTTCTGCTCGTTCTCAGTCACCACGCGATCGGGATTTTCAGTCTCCGTCGGCGTTTCCTTCGGCGTATCGACCGGCTTGACCTCGGCCTTCTGCTCGGCCAGCGCAGGCGAAGCCACGGAGGCATCGGCGTCCGGCCCCGCAGGTAGATCGGTTTCTTCGACGACCGGCGACGTCAGTTCGATATCGATCGTGTTCACATTCGCACTGAGCCCGTCGGAATCGCCGTCGGGCCGCAGATGCGCCCAACCCAGCGCTGCGCCGCCGACGTGCAACGAGAGCGCAGCCGCTGCGGCGATCGTCCAAAGCCGCCAGGGCCGTTGCTCGTTTGCAAGCTCGGTCATCGCAATCAGGGTTTCGTCGCGACAGGTGCAGCGGACGGGGTTGCGGCCTCGGCAACGCCTTCAAGCGCCACCAGTTTCATTCGATAATTTCCCTGGCGCAACAGTTCCAGCACATCCATCAAATCGCCATAGGCCACGGCACGGTCAGCGCGCAGGAAAACCATACGTTCCGGATTAGCGTCTGCCGCGGCATCGAGCGTCGAGATAAGCTCGGCGCGCTTGACGGGGTTTTCCCCGATGGCGATCGTCAGGTCCGGTTTGATACTGACATAGACCGGCTTGTCCGGCTTCTTCTGTGGTGTTGCCGTCGAGGACGGCAGATCAATCGGAAGGTCCACCGTCG
>CAVVZW010000069.1:0-32837 GCA_963752265.1 uncultured Alphaproteobacteria bacterium | reverse complement strand
TTGAGATTGATTCTGAAGAGATGTCTGAAGTGGATGTAAACCTTTTACTCTCCAATTTCTCCAAGCTTGTTCCCAACTGTATTGATTATATAGAGGGCGCATTTGTGACAGCTTAATCTGGGTTCTATTATAGCCATCGCGCATAGCTCTAATTTGTCCCATATAATCTGGAAAGGCTATTGTCTGATTACTATTTACCTTAAACAATTCTTCTCCCAAACAACCAGACATATCGGAGATGTGAAAGAGTTCTTTAGCTGCTGGGTTTAAGAACTTTAGCATTAAAGCGCGTTGAGTAGAATCAACTTGCTGTAATCCCATCTGCCTTGACATCTGTTCTAACATGTAGAAAACACTCATATTATGATACAACTGCTTGTGTTCTTAATGGAACAATTGGAGTAGAGTCAGCTGTTAATGCAGCGCATGAATTAATACTTCCTCCACCTGTCCATGTTAATGTTACAAAAGTCTTCCATCCAGTTGTTGACTGTGTAAATGGAAAGTAAAGAGAATTAGATTGTGTTCCTACATCACTACCTACATTTGGGCCAGTATATTTAGTCACTGAAGGAACATACTCAAGGTTTTGTGTTAACGAACAATCATAACGATTATTAGTAAACACAGACACAGTAACACTAGAGTTCTCAGAAAACGCATCTAGTATACAACGAAAGTCAATCATCTTTAGTTCTTTAGATAAATCTTGATTACACAATGCACCAAACCTAATCGTAGAAACATCAAACTCATCCTCGCAGTATAATTGCACAACTCTATCATCATCCGTAATAGCATAGAGAGCTAATTCAGGAGTAGTAATTGCTGCAAACTGTTTAGCTGCATGATTACCAAGTTGTGCTATGTCGAGAGACTGCCATACTCCATTAATAGTATCATAAACAACTATAACATACCCAAATACAGTATTAACACTAAAGAGGGCGTAATCATTAAAGCCTACAGCACTACACCATCCTATAGAGTCAGTAGATTCTACCATTGCTGACTGTGTTATGCCAGTAAATAAAGACTGAATAAATGAACTAAACACACTATTACGTCCTTCATTCTCCAGTGTCTCAATAGCGTTAAATGACCTTATTCCAGTAGAATCTATAAATACTGTATCACCAGAGTTTGGATTATTTGGCCCGCCAGATATATCAATTATACCTCTATCAGTAATGCAAGTATCAGTAAATAAAACTTGTCTATTAAACGTATATTCACCAAATATCATTGGCGCGCCTGGAGTTTGGTTAAGAGTAACCAAGAAATTAGCTCCACTGGCTGATACAAATAGAGCATTTCCTGGAGTAACTCTAAGACAAGATATTCCAGACACGCCAACTGAATAGCTTGTTGTAGTTGCATCTCCTGACTTCTGTCCATTTTCATCAACATTAATTACAAAATCTAATGGTCTGCCAGAAACACTTCTATATAGATATGTTAATGTAGGGTCTGCTATAAAGAGTATTCCATTAAAGTACGCCATATACGTCCCGATTGGAACATACTCCCTGTTATCAACTCCTGTTGGAATACCATTTGCGTCTACTGGTAAAGACCATTGAGCGTATGTTTGTGTAGTACTACATTGAAGTTGATTAGAGTCATTTATAAAAATAAACTGAGGCTGATTAATACCGTCTTGCACAAGTATTCCAGGATTAAGTCCAAATGTTGTAGTAGCATTTACTGTATTAATTTGATTTATCGGTAAGCTAGCATTAGCTGGCCCAAAGGTATATGTAGTAACATCTCCATCAACTGTTGAACCTGTAACTGCTTGTCCTGCAAATCTAGCATATAAAGTAGTATTAACTGGAATTTCTATAAACCAAAATCTAGGAGCTACCTCAGACATACTAAAGCCAGAAATAGGAGTCCACCCAGGACTTCCTGTTAGTCTAAAGTATGCTAGCCCTTCTACAAAAATTATAATATAATTTCCAAAGTTAATTATACCCTGTTTAATACCAGGAGGAGCGCTTGTGTCAGTTATAGAAGACTGTATAGGAGATACAACATCAAATCTAGTGCGAATATTAAGACCCAAACGATATTGATTGTATGTTATATCATACGGAGTATCACCCTCTTTATATTTAAATGATACAGGCAAACGAGTATCATCTAATAAAAGATTCATTCCTCCACTGAAGGATGTTTGTTTAAACTTACTCATAGTACTTCAGTAACTCTCAACCAAGAAGGTGTACCAAGACTTCCTCCAAATAACTTAGTGGCACCATCTGTACTATTATAGTACGTAGTAGCACTGGCACCAGCACCAAATCCTAGTTGATATGTACGTGCAGTTACAGCAGATGCAGAAACGGTATACTTAATAACAATCTGTAATAATCGTATAGATGAACTCGCATAACTTGCACATGCAGCAATTGAATTAGCACTATTACCAGTTCCAGCAGTAATAAAAAGAGCACCAATTAAGTGAACATTTGTATTAGTAGATAAGTTTATAAGACCTTCTATAATAAGAGTACTATTAGCATTTAATGGTGTAAAGTTAATAGCTAATGCAGTAATAAGGTCTGTAGTAGAGGTGGTTGGTTGTGTAGTTATAGTTGCCTCATTGGTTGTATCAGTAGTAGTATTATCAGATACTACAACATCCTGTAAAACCCTACCAACTGGAAATCCTCCAATTGAACCTTGTAGATTACCAAGAGAATATGGAATCGCCGACCAGCGACAGCGTTTCGCCGCGCGCGATCTCGAACGACACGCCATCCACCGCATAGACGCGGCTCGCATTGCGCCTGAGCAGATGGCCGCGAACCGGGAAATGTTTCTTGAGGTCGTTGACCTGCAACAGGGGCGCGTTCATGCCGCGGCCGCCTCTTTAAGCGCAAAATGACAGGCGGCGAAGTGGCGGGAAGACTTTTCTTCTAGTCCAGGCGCGACCTCGCGGCAGAGATCGGTGGCGATCGAACAACGCCCCGCAAAAGCGCAGCCCGTGATGCGCTGCTTGAGGCTCGGCACTTGTCCCGGTATTTCGGCGAGACGTCTGGCCGTACCTGACAACGACGAGCCAAGCTTGGGCACCGCGCCAAGCAAACCTTGCGTATAGGGATGGCGGGGTGAACGAAACAGCTCGGCCACCGGCGCCTCCTCGACCTTGCGGCCGGCATACATCACCATGACGCGCTCGGCGACCTCGGCGACGACGCCGAGATCGTGCGTGATCAGGACTACGGCGGCTCCGACCCGGCGCTTCAAATCCAGCATCAATTGCAGGATCTGCGCCTGAATGGTGACGTCGAGCGCGGTGGTCGGTTCGTCGGCGATCAGAAGCTTTGGATTGCAGGCGAGCGAAATCGCGATCATCACCCGCTGGCGCATGCCGCCTGACAGTTGATGCGGATATTCCCGCACCCGCCGCGCCGGCTCCGGGATACCGACCAGGGTCAGCAGTTCGACCGCGCGCGCTTCGGCGGCTTGCTTGTCGAGCCCCTGATGCAGCCGCAACGTCTCGCCGATCTGGCGCCCGACCGTCAGAACCGGATTGAGGCTCGTCATCGGCTCCTGAAAGATCATCGAAATGTCGTTGCCGCGAATGGCCCGCATTTCGCGTTCGGAGATTTGCAGCAGATCCCTGCCCTGGAACCGAACCGAGCCCGCAATCTTGCCGGGCGGCTCGGGGATCAGCCGCATCAGCGACATCGCCGTGACCGACTTGCCACAACCGGATTCGCCGACAATCGCCAGCGTTTCACCCTCGTCGACATGAAAGGAAACGCCGTCAACAGCGCGGTTGATGCCGTCGGGGGTCCGGAAATGGGTTTGCAAATTTTCGACTTCGAGCAATGCCATCGGTTTACAGGTTCTTGGCCATGCGTGGATCGAGCGCATCGCGCAGGCCGTCGCCGACCAGATTGACGGCAAGGACCGTAACGGAGAGGAAAGCGGCCGGAAAGAACACGATATACGGCTTCACCTGCCACAGCGCCCTGCCCTCAGCCATGATGTTGCCCCAGGACGGAATCGTGGGTGGGGTTCCGGCACCGATGAAAGAAAGGATGGATTCGACGATCATCGCGCTGGCGCAGACATAAGTCGCCTGAACCAGCATCGGCGCCAGCGTGTTGGGCAAAATGTGACGCAGAATGATCATCGGCGCCCGCGTACCGCTGGCGATCGCCGCGTCGACATAGGCTTGCTCGCGCAACGACAGCACGACGCCGCGGACCAGGCGCGACACACGCGGGATCTCGGCAACCGTGATGGCCATGATAACGTTGCCGACACTGCCGCGCGTCAATGCCATGAGCGCGACGGCCAGCAGGATCGGCGGGATCGACATCAGGCCGTCCATGATCCGCATGACGATGCTGTCGGCCCATCGCACAAAGCCCGAGACGAGGCCGATAGCCAGACCTACCAGCGTCGCCAGCAACGCCACCGACAAGCCAACCGTGAGCGAAACCCGCGTCCCGAACAGCACGCGCGAATAGACGTCGCGGCCGAGCGCGTCCGTTCCGAACCAGTGGTCCGCGGATGGTGCTCGAAGACGTCTGGCGGGCGCCAGCGCGGTCGGGTCAACGGTCCAGAGATAGGGTGCGAAGATTCCGATCAAGACGAGAATGAGGAGCAGCGTGCCGCCGATGGCCACCGTCGGGTTGTTGCGCAGGAAACCAAGTACGCCGCGCCGGATTTTTACCGGCTGCATCAGGTCCGGCAACGGTTGCGCGATAACAAGGCCGGGCGGTACGAGCGCTGTGGTGGTCGAGGCGCTCAATAGCGGATCCTCGGATCGATCAGGGTGTAGGTGACATCGACCATCAGGTTGACCAGCGTGTAGAGGAAGCTGAACATCAGCACGACTCCCTGGATCACCGGATAGTCGCGGCGCAGGATCGCATCGACCGTCAAGCGGCCGAGGCCGGGAATGGCGAACACGCTTTCCGTTACCACCGCGCCGCCGATCAAGAGCGCCACACCGATGCCGATCACGGTGACGATGGGCACGGCGGCGTTCTTCAGCGCATGGATGAACAGGATGCTGGGCTGGCCGAGGCCCTTGGCGCGGCCGGTGCGGATATAATCCTGTTGCAACACCTCAAGCATGGAAGCCCGCGTAATGCGCGCGATCAGCGCGATGTAGACGCAGCCGAGCGCGACCGAGGGCAGGATCAGGTTCTGCAGCCACGGCCAGAAACCTTCGCTAAATGGCGTATATCCCTGCACGGGAAGCCATTCGAGTTCGAGCGCAAACACATAGGCCAGGAGGTAGCCGACCACGAAGACCGGCAACGAAAAGGCCGACACGGCGAATGCCATGATGACGCGGTCGATCCAGCTTCCCGCCTTCCAGGCCGCCACGACGCCAAGCGGCACGGCGATGACGAGAGTAAGAACCAGCGTCAACGCCATCAGCGACAGCGTCGGCTCGATCCGCTGCGCGATCATGGATGCGACCGGCAGGTTGGTGAAAATCGAGGTGCCGAGATCCAAATGCAGAATTCGCCAGATCCAGCTTCCGAACTGGATCAGGAACGGCCGGTCGAGACCGAGGCTCTGGCGAATCCGCTCAACGTCGGCCGGGCTCGCCTGATCACCGGCGATGACAGCCGCGGGATCGCCCGGCGCGATATAGAGCAGGCTGAAAACGAACAGCGCGACGATCGCCATCACGGGGATGGTGACCAGAACGCGCCTGAGGATATACGAGCCCATATGGCTTTTTTGCTGCAACCGTCAGGCGGTCTTCGATACGCCCCACATAAACGGCAACGGCCCTTTCACGATGCCGGACACATTCTTGCGCCACGCCGTGTAGCTCAGGAAGAAGCCGGTCGGCGCGTAGATGACGTCCTCCATTGCAGCCTTGTTGAGGCGGCCGATCGCGGCCTTTTCCTCGTCGAGGCTCTTGGCGGCGAACCAGGCAGCGATTTCAGTTTCGACCTTTGCGCTCGTCGGCCAGCCCCACCAGGATTTGTCGCCGTTGCCGCGAATGCCGTTATAGCCGGCGGGGCTGAGACAATCCGCGCCGGCGTGCCAGGTATGAAACATCTCCCAACCGCCCTGGCCCGCGGGCGCTTTTGAAGCACGGCGCGAACCGACCGTCCCCCAGTCGGTCGCGACGAAATCGACGTTCATGCCCATGCGCTTCAACAGATCGGCCGTGACGTCGCCTTGCGCCTTGGTAATCGGCTGATCCTGCGCCACAATGCAGGAGACCGGCTGGTTGGTGTATCCGCTCTCGGCGAGTAGCTTCTTGGCGAGATCGAAATCGCGCTTGCCCTTCAGGATTTCGCCGCCTTCTTCCGAATAAAGCGGCGTATTGGGCGTGAAGAAGCCTGGCAGCGACTTCCAAAGCGAGGTGTCGTCGCCGACCAGCGCGCGCATATAGTCTTCCTGGCTGAGTGCGGCGAGCACGGCGCGCCGTGCCCTCACATCGTTGAAGGGCGGATGCAGATGATTCATCCGGAACACGCCGATATTGCCGAGCGGGTCGGCGATATCGACGCCGATATTGCGGTTCTTCTTCAGCACCGGCACGAGATCGGGAAGCGGGTTTTCCCACCAGTCGACCTCGCCGTTCTGCAGCGCGGCCGCAGCCGTCGCGGGGTCCGGGATCACCACCCATTCGATCCGGTCGACCAGCATCTGCTTGCCGCCGGCGAGCCATGACGCCTTTTCTTGCCGCGGCGCGTAATCAGCGAACTTCTCGAACACCGATTTGGCGCCGGGGACCCACTCGCTCCTGACGAACTTCATCGGCCCCGAGCCGACATACTCGCTGATCTGCTTGAACGGGTCGGTCTGGGCGATGCGTTCCGGCATGATGAAGCAGCACGGCGTGTTGTTCTTACCCAAGGCCAGCAGCATCTTCGGATAGGGCTCTTTCAGGACCCATTTGAAGGTCCTGTCATCGACGGCGACAAGTTCGTTCGCCTTGATCATCTGCCCCATGGAATCACGAACCGACCAGCGCGCGAGGCTCGCCACCACGTCCTTTGCAAGTACCGGCTCGCCATCGTGGAACTTGAGGCCAGGCCTCAGCCGGAAAGTCCAGGTCAGACCGTCGGCCGACACCTCTTCGGCCTCGATCATCTGGCGTTGCGGCTGCAACTTTTCGTCGATGCCATAGAGCGTGTCCCACACCAATGCCGACGCATTACGCACAACATATTGCGTGCCCCAGATCGGATCGAAATTGGCGAGGTCAGCTTGCGGCACAAAGCGCAGGGTGCGTGCGGCCGCGCCTTGCGACAACGCCGGCATCGACAGGCCGCTCGCCGCGGCGAGGCTGCCCGCCCCTGCCAATCCCTTCAACACCGTCCTGCGATCCATCGAGACCCCCTGCTTTTCGAAAATAGCCGCCGCGATTAGGCTCCAAACGGAGCCTTTCAGGCAATGGCGCGAATAGTCTCATTTGCTTGCAAACGGTATGCCAGCGAACCGCCGTAAAACCCCAATCAAAACAAACCGATCACGGCTATTCTTTAACTAGCGTTTAAACCGTGATCCGTTTGAATTTCGGCAACTCCTGCGGATGCCACCAGCGGCCGCCAATGACGACACCCTCGGACGCGATCTTGCGGTCGCCGATCAGATGCTCGCCGACGACGTCCTCATAATCGAATTTGCCTTCCCTGATCGAAAGCAGCGTGGCGTCCCCGACGCTGCCCGGTTTGAGGCTGCCGAGTTCGGGACGCCGCAGCGCCATCGCCGCATTGACCGTCGAAGCTGCGACCACGTCGGGAAACGGCATTCCCATGCACAGGAACTTCGACATCGTCGTGACCTGATCGTAAGCTGGCCCATTGATGCAGAGGATGTGGACGTCGGAAGAGATCGTATCCGGATAAAAGCCGTTGGCGAGCATCGCACGCGCGGTCTTGAAGGCGAATGAGCCCCGGCCGTGGCCGATATCGAAAAACACGCCGCGCTCGCGCGCTTGCAAAACCACCTGCTTGACCGTGCCCTGCGCCGTGCATGGCGCATTCGGAAACGGACGGAACGCATGCGTCAGCACATCGCCCGGACGCAACAGGCTGACCACCTCTTCATAGGTCGGCGGCGGATGGTCGATATGGCACATGAGCGGCATGCCGACTTCGTTCGCCACTTCCAAAGCGATTTGCAATGGCACAATGCCGGACGCACCCGACGAAGTACGTCCGACCCGCACCTTGATGCCAACGATCAGATCGCGGTTGGCGTCAGCGACCTGAACCGCATCGATCGGGTTCATCAACCGAATTTCCTCGCTCTCGCCCACCATCACCCGATGCGAGAAGCCGTAGATGCCGGCATGCGAGACGTGCAGATAGGCGAGAATGCGAACTTGACTGGGTTCGATCACGTGCTTGCGAAAACCGGCGAAGTTGCCCGGGCCGGCGCTACCGGTATCGATCGCGGTGGTGACACCGGAGGTTCGGCAGAATTCCTCGGCATCGATGCCGAGCGAGGTCCCGCCCCAATACACATGCGTGTGCAGGTCGATCAGGCCGGGCGTGACGATATAGCCCGACACGTCCCGCACCTCGGTGCCGGGGTCCACCTTGAGCGCATTTCCAACCATCACGACCTTGCCGCCGGCAAAGGCGACGTCGGTGACAGCATCGAGTTTTTGGGAGGGGTCAACCACGCGACCACCGCGCAGGACCAGATCGAAAGGCATGGATTTCTCCGAATGAGCGTGAGGCGCGCAGCGAGAGGGGTTCGGCTGCGCTTGAGCAATTGAGCAAGTATTTGATAATTGAGCAAATGCGCAGGCCAGTGTCATCCCCTGGCGTCGCGATTCTGACATTCCTATTCTGTCATATCATCTGGCTGGCGGGGCTCTCGTGCGGATCGGAGACGGATATGATCAGATGGATTGCCACATTCGCCGCAAGTCTTTTCGTCGCCTGGTCATTCGCGGCGTCAGGTGATCCCGTCCTCAAAACCTCAGATGCCAATATCCGTATCGGCAACGTCATGCCGTACACCGGAGCGCTGGCGGCGTTTGGCGCCATCGGGAGGGCAGAGGCGGCCTACTTCCAGATGCTCAACGAACACGGTGGAATAAACGGCCGAAACGTTGAATTTATTTCATATGACGACAGCTCCGACCCGCTGCAAGCCATGGACACCACGCGCAACCTCATCGAAACGGAGAACGCGCTTTTCGTATTCGGTTCATTTGGGACGCCGAGTAACCTGTCGGTTCGAAAATATCTCAACGACAAGCACATTCCGCAACTGTTCGTTGCCTCGGGCGACGACCAGTGGGCCAATCCAAAGGATTTTCCCTGGACGATGGGATGGCCGCCAGCGTTTCGTATCGAGGGGCGCATCTATGCGAATTATATCCAGGCCAACTACTCCGAAAAGAAAATCGGCGTACTCTGGCAAAATGACGAATTCGGCCGGGACTTATTCAGGGGCCTGGAAGAAGGCTTGGGCGACGCAGCCCGGATGATCGTTGCCGATACGGCCTTCGATGGGGCGGACCGATCGCTCGACCAGCAGTTGGGCATCCTCCACGATTCGGGTGTGGAGATTCTGGTATTCGACGGCGCGCCGGCGATGGCGGCTCGGGTGATCCGGCATTTGAACGAGTTCGATTGGCATCCTGTACTAATACTGGACAATGCGGCGGCCTCTATCGCCAATGCGCTGCGGCCGGGCGGCCTCGAAAATTCCATCGGTGTCATATCGACGGCTTTTTTGAAGGACGGCGGCGATCCCGCCTGGAAAGACGACGACGATATGAAAGAATACTTGTCTTTCATGGACAGATATTATCCGGAAGGCGACAGGGAGGATAGCTACGCGGTCTTCGGTTATGCCGTCGCTCAAACCCTCGCTCAAGTCTTGAGGCAATGCGGCGATGACCTCTCACGCGAAAATATCATGAAGCAGGCGCAATCGCTGAAGAACTTTCGAAGCTCGGTCACGCTGCCGGGAATTGCGATAACCACGAGCCCGGCGGACTACCGTCCCGTCAAGGACATGCGATTGGTCCAGTTCGACGGCAGAACCTGGCAACCTATCGGGCAACTTTTCGACAGCGCGTTTACGAGCGGCGCAGGAAACGCTCAGTAGCTTCCGGAGAATTTTTCCAGGCTTCGGCTTTCATTCACTGGCCCGTTTCAAACCTGATCGAGGCTGTGAACCCACGCTTCGGGGTAAAGCGCGTAACCCTCTCCTCGCCGCGCCAATCGCGCGAAGGCAGGGAAATGCAGATGCATCCCGGCAACAAGGACGCGATCGGTGCTCACCCGGTCGAACATGCGTTTGCGCGAAGCTGCAGCCTCAGCCAGATCGGTATCGAAACCCATGCCGGCTTCGGGAAACGCGGTTTGCACCTCCGGCACGTGGACGGTATCGCCCCAGATCATGAGTTGATCATCGCCCGATGCGATGAGATAGGCGGTATGACCCGGCGTATGCCCGTGGCTTGGCACGGCGGTCACGCCGGGAAAAACCTCGCCTTGTTTGAATAGCCGCGTACGGTTCTTGTAGGGCGCGACCTGTTCACGGCCCGCGAGGAAGAAGAGTTTCTTCGATCGCTCGTCGGCCTTCGCCATGGCGCCGTCGTCGAACCAATGCGGCAGCTCGTTCTCGTGCATGACGAGTTCCGCATTCGGAAACAACAGCCGCCCACTCGGCATTTCGGTCAGGCCGGCGGAATGATCCGGATGCATGTGGGTCAAGAGCACGGTATCGATCGACTTCGCATCGATACCGGCGGCCGCCAGGTTGCGCTGAACGAAGCCGGCGGTCGGCATCAGATAATTACCGGATCCGGTGTCGATAATCGCCAAGCGGCCCTTTGAATGGATAAGAAAGGTGTTGACGCTGGTTCGCCGTGCCGGCCGGAAGGCCTCACGCAGAATCGTATGCGCCTTGTCGAGATCGACATTGCGCATCACTTCAAGATTGCCGTCGAGATAACCATCGCTGATGGTGGTGACGACGATGTCTCCGATCTTGCGATGATAGACGCCAGGCATCTGCTGCGCGGGTTGCGATGTCATATGGAGGAATCCTGATACGATGAAGGGAAGCTCTGGTGGTCCGACTCTGGCCCGTCAGGCGTCGACGGATCTGAGAAACTCATCGAAGCAATTGGCGATCAGATCCGGCGTCTGCACCGCCATGTAATGCCCGGTGCGGACTTCAATATAACGCGCGCCAGGAATGGCTTTCGCCACTTCTTCTGCCATTGGCGGCGGCCTTACGCGATCGAGGCTGCCGCCGATCACGAGCGCGGGACAACTTACCTTGCCAAGTGTTTCCTGCATGTCCGCGTTCGCCAGCATTCGCCAGATCGTCGCATAGCTTGACGGATCGTTGCCGAGCCAGCGAGCCCGGAAGCGCTCAAAGCGCTCGACGTCGCCGCGCAGTTCCGGCGCGTAGCCATTCAACATCGCATCCTCAACGGCGAACGCCATGCCGCCTGCCTCGATCCCGGCAAGCCGTTCGAGCGCCGACGCACGGCGAGCCGGTGAGATGCCGGTGGCCGGACTGCCAACGATGACGGCGCTTGCGCGCTCGGGATATTGTGCCGCGAATTGAAGCGCGATCGCGCCACCGACGGCGACACCTGCCAACGCGACCTTGCCGGTTATCTTGAGCGCATCGAGCAGCGCGGCAATATCGGCGGCCATTGTGCTGAAGGTGAGCTCACCCCTCGCCTTCTGCGACAGGCCCGCTCCGCGGGTATCGTAACGCAAGATGCGGCGCGATTTGGCGAGCGGCGGGACAACTTCGTCCCAGCTTTCGAGCGAGCCACCCATTTCGTGCACGAGCACCAAGGTGCGGTCGCCCTTGCCGCTCAGTTCGTAGCGTAGCGCGATACGATCAAGTTCGATGAAGTGCATTTGACTTTATTACGCGCCTCTACCCGCAAGCGGCAAGGCAGCCCCGCCACATGGCGGCACCGCATCCATGCAGCCGCCGGCACCCGCTGAGCTATTGCCGCATATCGCAGCTAACCTTGCTTGAAAGCACTCGGGAAAAGGGGCAAACACCCCAAAGAGATTTCTTGGTCGGAGCGGCAGGATTCGAACCTGCGACCCCTGCGTCCCGAACGCAGTGCTCTACCGGGCTGAGCCACGCTCCGACAAGAACGCGGCTTATAGCCTTGGCTTTCGCGCACCGCAAGAAGCCGATTGTGAGGATTTAGTCGCTCGTGAAAGTGGGCCTGAAAACGCAGATTTTGCCGGCCGATGCGGCCGCCGTGGCCGCGGCCGCACGCTGCCTTAGTGAGGGCGGCCTGGTCGCGTTCCCGACCGAGACGGTCTATGGCCTTGGCGCCGACGCCGTCCAGGCCCCCGCCATTGCCCGGCTTTATGAGGCCAAGGGACGGCCCGCCTTCAATCCCCTGATCGCCCACGTCGCAGATATCGCAGCCGCCCGGCAAATTGCCCGCTTCGACGCGACGGCCCTCAAACTCGCGGAAGCCTTCTGGCCAGGGCCGCTGACACTGGTTCTGCCCAAAACGGCTGACTGCCCGGTCGCGGAACTGGCGACCGCGGGCCTCGAGACGGTAGCCATCCGCGTTCCCGCCCATCCGGTCGCACAAGCCATCCTGCGCGCCTTTGGGGGGTCGGTAGTGGCCCCCTCGGCTAATCTGTCAGGCCACGTCTCGCCGACCACGGCCGCCCATGTGGCGGGCGACCTCACGGGGCGGATTGATCTGATCGTCGATGGCGGCGCAGTCGCGGTCGGGGTCGAATCCACGATTCTCGGCTGTTTTGAAGAAACGATGCTGCTGCGGCCCGGCGGGCTGCCGCGCGAGGCGATCGAACAGGTGCTCGGCCACAGCTTGCAGCGGCCGCCGGAAGATACCGCCAGCGATAACGCCCAGCCGCTCGCGCCGGGCATGCTGGCCTCGCATTACGCGCCACGTACGCCGGTCCGGCTCAATGCCAGTCACGTTGATCTGGACGAGGCGCTGCTGGCTTTCGGCCCAAACGAAGTGAATGGCGCCCATGCGGCAAAAGCGGTGATGAATTTATCCGCTGCGGGTGATCTCAACGAGGCTGCCACCCATCTTTTCGGCTATCTTCGGGCGCTCGATACCAAAGGCGCCCGCGCGATCGCCGTCATGGGCGTGCCGCATCACGGTCTCGGAGAGGCCATCAACGACCGGCTCCGCCGCGCCGCCATGGGTAGATAGAGAAGAGCCGACAAAAAGAAGCCAGGGGATTCCCAAGAGACGCCAATGAATATCGTCAAAACGCCGGTTGCTCCACTTTCGCCCGAATTGATCGCACGGTTTCGCGCCATCGTCGGCAACAAGTATGCGATGACGGAGCCCGCCGATGTCGCGCCCTACGTGACCGAAGAGCGTGGGCTGTTTCACGGCCACTCGCCTTTGATCCTGCGGCCCGGTTCGACGACTGAAGTCTCCACGATCTGCAAGCTTGCCACCGAACAAAAAATCGCGCTGGTGCCGCAAGGCGGCAATACCGGTCTGGTCGGCGGGCAGACCCCGCATCACGGCGAGATCGTGGTCTCGACGAGACGGCTCGACAAGGTCAGAGATATCGATCCGGCGTCCAACACCATGACCTGTGAGTCCGGCGTGGTGTTGCAGGTCGCACAACAAAAAGCGGCCGAAGTCGATCGCCTGTTTCCGCTGTCGCTCGGCGCGGAAGGAAGCTGCACCATCGGCGGCAATCTCTCCACCAATGCCGGTGGCACGGGCGCGCTGGCCTTCGGCGTAGCGCGCGAAATGGCACTCGGGTTAGAGGTGGTGCTGGCGGACGGACGGATTCTCAACGGCCTGTCCAAACTGAAAAAAGACAATACTGGCTACGACCTGCGCAATCTTTTTATCGGCGCGGAAGGCACGCTCGGCATCATCACCGCGGCAACGCTCAAACTGTTTCCGAAGCCGCGCGCGATCGAGACCGCCTTTGTCGGGCTCAAGTCCCCGGCGGATGCCTTGAAGCTATTGTCGATCTCGCAGAACGAAGCGGCGGGCAGCCTCACCAGCTTTGAATTGCTCGCCGACATCGCGGTCGATTTCAGCGTCCGCCATGGCATCGACATTCGCGAACCTCTCGCCGGCAAGCATCCCTGGTTTGTGCTGATGGAGCTGTCGTCCTCGCGCGACGACGCGCGCGCCACGCTGGAATCGATTCTGGCGCAGGGCATGGAACAGGGGATTGTCGACGACGCCGTGATCGCGGCGAATTTGAGTCAGCGCGCAGGCTTCTGGAAATTGCGCGACGAGATGTCGGCGGCGCAGAAGCCCGAAGGCGGCTCGATCAAGCACGACATCTCGGTGCCCGTTGCGGCCGTCCCCGCCTTCATTGCGGAGGCAAACGCGGCTGTGGTGAAACTTATTCCGGGCGCGCGGCCGGTACCGTTCGGCCATCTCGGCGACGGCAATATCCATTACAATGTCAGCCAGCCCGTGGGCGCCAACGCCGCCGATTTCCTTGCGCGCTGGCACGACGTCAACGCGGTGGTGTTCGACATTGTGCTGCGGATGGGCGGATCGATTTCCGCCGAACACGGTATCGGCGTGCTCAAGCGCGACGAACTGCCTGAGGTGAAGGACAAGGTCGCGATCGAATTGATGCGGTCCATTAAGGCGCTGCTCGACCCGCTCGGGATCATGAACCCCGGCAAGGTGCTTTAACCCCTCACGATGAGGAGCGCGGCACGCGCGTCTCGAACCATGAGGCCTGCATCCTTCGAGACGCGGCTACGCCGCTCCTCAGGATGAGGAGAAGACGGCAAGGAGCTTCTATCGTGACCCCAGCCCCATCGCTCACGATCGCACCGATCGACGACGCCGACGTCGCCGGCATCATCGCGCTCTGGCAGGCCTGCCACCTGACGCGGCCATGGAACGATCCAGCCGCCGACATCGCGCTTGCACGGAAAGGATCCAACGCGACGGTCCTGATCGGGCGCGGCGATGGTTCGATCGTTGCCACGGTTTTGGTCGGGCATGACGGTCACCGCGGCTGGGTCTATTACCTTGCGGTCGATCCCGACCATCGTCACAAAGGATATGGCCGCGTCATGATGGATGCGGCGGAAGATTGGCTGCGCGAGCGCGGCATCGAGAAGTTGCAGCTTCTTGTCCGAGCCGACAACGGTCAGGTGAAAGACTTTTATCAGTCGCTGGGCTATTCGATGCAGGAACGCATCATCTATGCCAAATGGCTTGATGGCCGCGAACCCACCCCCTGATCGAACTTCTGGAGAACCGAGGTGACCGTCTCCGACCGTATCCGCGTCAAGGAAGAGCGCGTGCTCTCCCACAATCATTATCTATTGAAGACAACGACCTTTGAGTGGCGGCGCGCCAACGGCGAGTGGCAAACCCAGCGGCGTGAGACCTATGACCGCGGCAACGGCGCAACCTTGTTGCCCTACAATCGCGCGCAACGCACGGTCGTGCTGGTTCGGCAGTTTCGCTACCCTGCCTATGTCAACGGTTACGACCATCTCCTGATCGAAGCAGCGGCAGGCCTTCTGGATAACGAATCGCCGGAGGTACGAATTCGCGCCGAGGCAGAAGAGGAAACCGGTTACCGGCTCGGCGAAGTCCAAAAGGTTTTCGAGGCCTTCATGAGTCCGGGATCGGTGACCGAAAAGCTGCATTTCTTTGTCGCCGAATATGAGGCGAAGATGCGCGTCAGCGGCGGCGGTGGCTTGGCCTCCGAAGGCGAGGACATCGAGGTGCTCGAACTCGCGTTCGGCGAAGCGCTTGCCATGATCAAAGACGGCCGCATCGTTGATGCCAAGACCATCATGCTGTTGCAATATGCGGCGCTGAACATCTTCGCGTAAGACCCCACCGCACCGATACGAGAATTGAAACATGCGCATCACTCTTATTCACGCCCTGAAACATTCGATCGTTCCGATCGAAGCGTCGTTCGCACAGCATTGGCCGAATCAAACCCTGATGAATCTGGTCGACGACAGCCTGTCGGCGGACCTCGCACGCGATGGCAAACTCACACCTACGATGACCGACCGCTTCCTCGCGCTCGGACATTACGCCGCGTCGACCGGCACCGATGCGATTCTTTTTACCTGCTCGGCTTTCGGTCCCTGCATCGAGGCGGTGGCGCGTGAACTTGCGCCAATGCCCGTACTCAAACCCAATCAGGCGATGATCGAGCAGGCCGTCGCGCGAGGTCATCGCATAGGCTTGCTCTCGACTTTTCCGCCGACATTGCAGTCGATGCCACCGGAATTCCCGGGCACGATCGAATTGGTTCCGAAATTGGTGGAAGGCGCGCTTGCCGCGCTCGATCGCGGCGACCGCGCGGAGCACGATCGCCTGGTCGTGCAAGCCTCGCGTGATTTGCGCGACTGCGACCTGATTGCGCTGGCGCAATACAGCATGGCGCCGGCCGCGGCACAGGTTGCGGAGGCCACGAAGCTGCCCGTGCTGACCACGCCCGACAGCGCCGTGACCAAGCTCAAGCAGTTGCTTAACGGCTAATTTTTCAGAAAAGGCTGCCCTGCCCGTCATCGAAATCGGCGGTAGCCGATTTGCGCGGGCTCGCCTTTTTCGTCGCCTTGGTTTGCTCGGCCCGGCGCTGTTCATCCGTGATCGGCAGGGTCAGCTGCTCGTCGTCGTTCGTGACGTGATTCACTCGCGATGAAATCTCATGCCAGACGAATTCGCCCAGTTCGGGCCCGCGCATCAGCGGCGTCACGCCTTCCGCCTCGTCCGAGCGGCAGTCGAGCCAGCGCTCGAAATCGGCTGTCTTGATCGTGACCGGCACGCGATGATGAAGCACGGCGAGGTCGGCGCTTGCCGGCGCCGTGACAATCGCGACGGTATCGACCTCTTCGCCGTTTGGCCCGATCCAGCTCTCCGCGATCCCTGCAAATCCGATCGGCCCGCCGTCGCGGCGGTGGATGAAATATGGCCGTTTGCCGCCACTGAGCGATTGCCACTCGTAATAACCATCGGCCGGAATCAGGCAGCGCCGCCGCCGGATCGCATTCTTGAACGCCGGTTTTTCTTTCACAGTCTCCGCGCGGGCATTGATCAGGAGCGTAAATTTTCGGGGATCTTTTACCCAGGCTGGCCAAAAACCCCAACGCATCAAGCGAAAATGCCGGCCGTTCTCGCTCATCACCACAGGTATCGGTTGCGTCGGCGCAACATTATATCTCGGCGGGAAGTTCGGTTGTTCGAAATAGCCAAAAAGTAGCCGCAGGGCCTCAGGCGGCGAGGTGATAACGAAACGTCCGCACATTATTGGTATCCGAATAAGTATTATTCAGTAACTTTTTACCCCAAACCCCAACACTGCGGCAGATGACATCACCCACTATCACATCAGCGCGCCCCGCGTCGGCTGCCGACAATCCGGCGCGCGCGGCCGAATTGCGCGCGGCCAACATCAATCCGCGTACCGGACTTGCCACCGACTATCTGAATCACTTCAACGAAGCCGTCATGCTGCTGGAGATGATTCCGGATATGCCGGAATGCGCCGAGGATTTTCTGACCTGGAAACCATTATCCTACGCCGAACATTTTACGGCTTCCAACTTCAAGGCACGGGATCTTGCGATCGAGGCCTACAATACGGCCAACACTCGCATTCGCACGGACTTCGACAACATCACAAGCGCCATCACCTCGATTCTTTCAGCGGTCAGCGAAGCCATGCGGGAAGCGCGACAGGATAAAACCCGCGCCCGGCTGGCCGAGCAGGCCACCGGCTGGGTCAAGCCGCTGGTGGTGCAGGCTGGCGGCGTCATCAACGGCGACGGCGCGGCCGACGTCGATTACATCATGACCCATTGATCCCAAGCGGTCGTGTTCTAACATTGCTATCTCACGCAGACATCGAGATCCTGCTTTGGTGCTCGTCCCTCAGCCGTCCCATCCCCAGCTCGCCGTCAGTGCGGCGATTTTTCGCGAAGGCAAAATTCTGCTGGTGCGGCGCGCACGATCCCCTGCGAAGGGCTTCTACTCGCTGCCCGGCGGCCGGGTCGAATTCGGCGAGACCCTTCACGCAGCCCTACATCGCGAAATCGCTGAGGAAACCGCGCTCCAAATCGAGATCGCTGGTCTCGCCGCCTGGCGCGAAGTCCTGCCGACGACTGATGGAAGCGGCCATTACGTGATCCTGTCGTTTGCGGCGCGCTGGAGCGCGGGCGAGCCCGACCTCAACGAGGAACTCGACGACTTTCTCTGGCTCGCACCGGACGCGTTGGGCGACCTCAAGATCACGCCGGGCTTGCAGGACGTCATCCAACAGGCCCGCCGCGTTTTGGGCCTTTGAGAGAAGCTTGCGCCGCGCATTCCGAGGGGGCATATCACATCCCCATGCCAAGATTTCCAGCCATCGCCCTCCTTGCCCTGTGCTGCCTCGCCATCCCTGCGCGCGCGCAAGAGACGGCTGCGCCGTTCGACAATGATTTGCAGCGCTTTGCGGAGATTCTCGGAACCCTGCATTATCTCAGGGGCATCTGCGGCAGCAATGAGGGCAGCAAATGGCGCAACGAGATGCAGGCGCTGTTGGATGCCGAAACTCCCTCCGGCGACCGCCGGGCGCGCATGATCGCCGGCTTCAACCGTGGCTATAACGGTTTCCAGCAGACCTACCGCACTTGTACGCCGGCGGCGACGCTCGCCATCCGCCGCTACATCGACGAGGGCCTGAAGATTTCGCGCGACCTGACGGCGCGCTACGCGAATTAATGCCGCTATTCGAACTTCCTTTCCCCGCGTTAACCTTTCCTAAAGAACTGGCTAGGCGGCACTATCAGGCGTGCTACACCACGATCATTCCTCTCCTCAAAAAGATGCTTTCAATTTCATGAGCCACCCTGCGCCCTTCACCGCCCGCGACCTGCTGCCCGATCAAGAACAGAAGCAGGCCGCGCTCAGCTATCTCAGTGAAGCCTGGGCGGAAGCGCGGCACGATGGTGTCGACGGCGATTGCCTGGCGCAAGCGAGCCTGTTTGCCGCCTTCGCCGAACTGGTCCGGACCTACGGCGAAGACGCGGTCGCGAAATTCGTCGAGGGCCTCGTCGTTCGCGTTCGTAACGGCGAGTTCTCCACCGCCGTTGCGAGGCAGTAAGCGCAACCCTTTGCAAGCCCTTGTTGTCTGGCCTCCGGCGGCTTACGTTCTCATGTGAGATGTCACATGAGAAACTTACATGAAGGCTGCGTTTCTACCCGACCGCGGCGTCGTCAAAGTCACTGGCGAAACCGCCCGTGATTTCCTCAACGGCCTGATCACGTCAGATACGACGCGGCTGCAACCGGGATTGGGCCGCTTCGGCGCGCTGCTGACGCCGCAGGGCAAGATCTCCGTAGATTTTCTGATCACCGAGGCGCCGCCAGGCCATGGTGGCGGTTTCCTGATCGATTGCCCCAAGGTGCTCGCGCAAACCCTCGCCGACAAGCTCGGTTTCTATCGGTTGCGCGCCAAGGTCGGCATTGAAAATCTCTCCGACAGCCATCTCTCGAACGGTCTTGGCGTGCTCGCCGTATGGGATGGCGAAGTCGCATTGAAGCCAGATCTCACCTTCGCCGATCCCCGTAACCCCGAGCTGGGTCTTCGTATTCTCCTCCCCGCGGACCTCGCGCCAAAAGCCGCCGGTCTGATCGGCGCCGAACTGGTCGATAGTTCCGCCTATGAGGCCCACCGCATTGCCGTGGGCGCACCCCGCGGTGGTCTTGATTTCATCTATGGCGATGCCTTCCCGCACGAAACCAACATGGACCGGCTGCACGGCGTCGATTTCGACAAGGGCTGCTATGTCGGCCAGGAAGTCGTGTCGCGCATGCAACACCGCGGCACCGCGCGCACCCGCACGGTACGCTTGCTGCTGGACGGGCCTGCGCCGGAGACAGGATCAGCAATCACCGCCGGCGAAAACCGGTCGGGACGATGGGCTCCGCCGCCGATGGTCACGCGCTGGCGCTGATCCGGATCGACCGCGCCAGTGAAGCACTGGACGCCGGGATACCGCTCACCGCTGGAGGCCTTTCGATCCGTATCGCTGATCCCGATGAATTGCGCCTGCAACAGAAGCAGACGGTCGCATGACGAAAGCAGAGCACCTGCATGCCGACCGCAAGACCCGTTGCCCGTGGCCGGGCGACGATCCGCTTTACGTCGCCTATCACGACACCGAATGGGGCGTGCCGGAATTCGACGACCGCGCACTCTACGAAAAGCTGATCCTCGACGGTTTCCAGGCCGGACTGTCCTGGATCACGATCCTGCGCAAGCGCGACAATTTCCGGCAAGCCTTCGACGACTTCCAGCCGGAGAAGATCGCGCGCTACACCCCCAAGAAGATTGAAGTGCTGATGAACGATCCCGGCATCGTCCGCAATCGCGCAAAGATCGAGGGCACCATCGCGGGCGCCAGATCCTATCTGAAGATCATGGAAGAAGGCCCTGGTTTCTCGAAGTTTTTGTGGGACTTTCTCGACGGCAAGCCCAAGGTCAATCAGTTCAAGACCAAGGCCAGCGTCCCCGTCTCCACGCCATTGTCGATCAAGATGTCGAAAGAGCTTTCCTCACGCGGATTCAAATTCGTCGGCCCCACGATCGTCTATGCCTTCATGCAGGCGACCGGCATGGTCAACGATCATCTCGTCACTTGTTTCTGCCACGAGGGCTGTGCCGGAAAGCGCCGCAGCCCCCGCCTCAAAGTGAAATGACAACGAAGAAATCGGCCACAAACCCGGCGGCGCGCGTCTGGCAGCGCATGCTATCAGGCCGGCGGCTCAACCTGATCGACCCCTCCCCACTCGACATCGAAATCGCCGATATCGCGCACGGGCTTGCGCGCGTGGCACGCTGGAACGGACAGACCAAGGGTGCGCATATCTTCTCAGTAGCGCAACACACCCTGCTCGTTGAGGCCGTGATGCGCGAGCAGACGCCGCGCATCGACGTCGCTTACCGGCTCGCCGCGCTTCTCCATGATGCCCCCGAATATGTCATCGGCGACATGATTTCGCCGTTCAAGGCCGTGCTTGGCGAAGATTACAAAGCTGTTGAAAAGCGGCTGCTGTCGGCAATCCACATCCGCTTCGGCCTGCCGGCTGTGCTGGCCGACAAGATCACCCAGGCGATCAAGGCTGCCGACAAAGGTGCTGCCTATCTCGAAGCAACGGAGCTCGCGGGCTTCGCGCCAGAGGAGGCAAAACGCCTGTTCGGCCGCGATCCCGAGATGTCACCCGCAGTGCGTGAGGATTACCTGACGCCTTGGAGCGCGGCCAAGGCCGAGAAGCGGTTTCTCGCGAGGTTCAAGGCGCTGGCCTTGTAGTGATCGTTCAATAGCTGATCTGAGCGATCTTGCGCAGTTCGTCCGGCGTCGCCGTGCCAAGGCCGAAAAATTCAAGATAGGCCGGAATCTGTTCGAACAGCATGTCGGTGCCGACCTGATAATCGCAGCCTTTGGCGCGGGCCGCGGCCAAAAACGGCGTGATTTCATCTCGCATGACGACCTCGCCAACGAAGGTCGAAGCGGCAATACGATCGATATCGATCGGGAGCGGATCATCCTTTTTCATGCCGAGCGGCGTGGCATTGACGACGGTATCGTATCCGGCGGGATCTGCGGAGCCCGCTATCACCTCGAGATCCGGATAATGAGCCCCAAGCCGCCCGGATAGCCCGTTCACGGCATGCGCGGATAAGTCATGGAGACCAAGTCTGGAAACGCCAGCGCCCGCCATGGACGCTGCAATCGCCGAGCCGACGCCGCCACAGCCCGCGATAAAGGCGCTTGAGCCGGCGAGCTTGCGGCCTTTTCTGGACAGGCCGCGCACAAAGCCCTCGCCGTCGAACATATCGCCGATCATCAGGCCACGCTCATCGATCCTCACCGCGTTGCAAGCTCCCGCGATCCTGGCGGAAACGGAAGCTTGCTCGACGAGCTCAAGCGTCGCGGCCTTGTGGGGCATCGTGATCAGCGCGCCATGCACGTTGCTGAGCCGGAACACCAGTTTCAGGAAACTGGCGTAATCCTCGCTCTTGCAGCCCATCGGTACGACAGCAGCGTTGATCCTTCGCGCCTCGAAAAACGGATTATAGATCATCGAGGATTTAAACGCGTCCGTCGGATAGCCGATATGGGCGATGAGCCTTGTTGTTCCGTCGATCATGTTGTGGCGTGGGGCTTAAGCGGGTGCAACGCCGGCAAGGGAGGCCGCTCGCTGCCGGTCATATTCGGGCTTTTCCATCGGCGCCGCGGCCGGATTGCCGAGGTCGTTCACTTCAAGCCGATAGGTTTCCCGCGCCGAGTAGGCAGCGGCGGCCGCGATCGCCGTGATGGCAAAGGCGATCGCCCCGACGATGAGCGGAACATTTGCCGAGCCCGGCGGAGCGACGATTGCAAACAGCGCGGGAAGCAACGCCGTGATCGTCGTGCCGATGTTCTGCGAAATCGCCATTGCGGAAACACGATACCTCGTCTGGAACAGTTCTGGATAGTAGCTCGGGAAAATAGCGTTATAGCCCTGATAGACGATGCCCCACATCAGAATGGCGAGAACGATCGCCATCGGTACATTGCCGATACTGATGGCATAGAGATAGCCAAAGGCGAGCAGACCGGAACCCAGCGCGCCGACGATGATCGGCGGTCTCCTGCCGATCTTGTCGGACAGGTTGCCGACGAATGGAATCACGAGCACGGCGGCAATATTGCCGATCACTGGAATCCAGAGGTAGACGTCCGGCTTGAATCCGATTCCGTAGGCCGGCTGCACGGCGTAGGCAGCGCCGAAGATGGTCGCAACCACGGGAATGACGTTCATCAGCGCCATGCAAACCACCCGCAGCATGTCGGGCCAACTGGTCTTGAAGGCCTGGACGATCGGTGCCCTCGGTACCGCGCCCGCCTCGCTTTCCCTGGCAAAAGCCGGCGTCTCATCGACTTCCCGCCGGATCAGATAGCCGACGATGAGAACAAGGAAGCTCAGCAGAAACGGAATGCGCCAGCCCCAGCTGTAGAAATCTTCCTTGGGCATGTAGCGGGAGATCGGGATGAATACGGCCGCCGCCATGATTTGCCCGGCCTGCACCCCCTGCAACGCGAAACTCGCGAAAAAACCTCGCCGGCCGAACGGCGCATGCTCCAGCACCATGGAGCTTGCGCCGGAGATTTCTCCCGCGACGGCAAAACCCTGCATCAGCCGCAGCGCGACCAGAAGGATCGGCGCCCATATTCCGGCCTGCTGATAGGTGGGAAGCAAGCCGACCAGCACGGTCGCGCAACCCATCAAAAACAAGCAAAGCAACAAGACGCTTTTGCGTCCATGGGTGTCACCCCAATGTCCAAGCACGAATGCACCTACCGGCCGCGCGACATAGCCGACACCGTAGGTCGCGAGGGAAGCAACGATCGCGACCGTCGGGTTCTGTGACGGAAAGAAAATCTGCGGGAAGACCAGCGATGCTGCGGTCGCGTAAATGAAGAAGTCGTAGTATTCGAGCGCCGATCCGATCCAGCCGCTGGCCGTCGCGATCTTCGATTGGCGCGAAATACTTGAACCATTGCCTGACGTCATCTTGGGTTTACTCCCCGGCCATCGATACGCAGCCGTTCGGCGGCTGACGTTTTTGTTGGGAGCTGCATCGCTCCTGATCAGAAACATATCGCCAAGCCGCGATAACACAAAGGGTGCCATCGCTGACCGGACCGCTATCCGGCGACTACCATCGCGGGCGTGGCTGAACCTGTCCATCCTCTGGTAAGATGCACCGGGCCGGCCGCCTCTATCCAACACAGGTCATTTCCAGGAGCAGGAACGAATGAAGCGGATCGTCATCAGCGTCGTCATTGTGGCCGCCTCAGCCGTGCTGGCAGCCGCCCAGCCGGCATCGACGCCTTACGTGCCGGGCCTGGGCGAGTTCATGATGGCGACCCAGATCCGGCACGCCAAACTTTGGTTTGCAGGCAAGAGCCACAACTGGGACCTCGCGGCCTATGAGATCGACGAGATCAAGGAGGGTCTGGAAGACGCGGCCGGGCTTCATCCGACCGTCGACGGGATTGCTGTCGCCGACATGATCAAGTCCATCCTAGATCCCCGGATAGAACGGCTTGAAAAGGCGGTCGGAGCAAAGAACAACAACCAATTTGTCGCCGCCTTCGACCAGTTGACCGACGGCTGCAACGCTTGCCATGCCGGCGCCGGCAAGCCGTTTATCCGCATTCAGCGTCCGAGCGAGCCTCCCTTCAGCAACCAGAGCTTTGCTCCCACGAAGTAAGGGCATTCGCGCATGATCCGTATCCGCAAATCCAGTGAGCATCAGCTTCGATGAGCCCGATCTATTTTGACCTTGATGGAACGCTGACCAATCCAAAACCCGGAATTACCCGTTCGATCCAATATGCGCTTCGAAAGCTTGATCGCGAAGCGCCATCGGAGGATGACCTGACGTGGTGCATCGGTCCTCCGCTTCACGCAAGTTTCAAAAAAATGCTCGGCACCGACACCCTGGCGGATGCTGCGATTTTGCTTTATCGGGAGCGGTTTTCCGACATCGGTCTCTTCGAAAATGAAATCTACCCGGGCATCGAAGACACGTTATCTGTACTTGCCGGGCAAGGCCGGCGTCTGTTCGTTGCGACCAGCAAACCCGTCATCTACGCCGATCGCATCATCGATCACTTTGGGTTGAGGGCCTACTTTGAACGCGTATTTGGTTCCGAACTGGACGGCACTCGTTCTGACAAGACCGAACTCTTGAGTTACGCCCTCAAGGCCATGCATGTTGACCCAGCTCAGACCATCATGATTGGAGACCGAAGCCACGACATGATCGGCGCGAGAAACAACGGGATGACCGCGGTAGGCGTGCTTTACGGTTATGGCAGCAGACAGGAATTGCTTGGCGCGGGAGCTCATCACCTCTCGGCTTCGCCGCAGGGGTTGCTTGATCACACGGGTTAGTCTGTTCGGGAGATCAGCGATCGGCCTGGCGCGTGGTGAAGATCGGCACCGGGGTCTCGATCCCGCGCAAAATATGTTCGCCGCAAGAATGCCAGGGAGCGGCGACGGCCTCCGCGAAGGGAGCGGTGGCCAGCATCGGGTAGCCGAGTTGCTTGGTCAGGTCTTGCACCCGGACGACCTCGTTGACGGCGGCCCCAACCACCGTGAACTGCAACCGCTCGGCTACGCCGACATTGCCATAGATCACCTCGCCCAGATGAAGCGAGATACCGAAGTTGAGAGCCGGATGGATCGCACGCGACGACAAGGAACCAAGCCGCCAGCGGGCTTCCTGAGCGGCGGCGAGCGCGCGACCACAGGCATCTTCTGGTGAGCCCTCGACGCGAAACAGGCCGAGCACCGCATCGCCGATCAACGAGACCACCTCGCCGCCATGGTCGAGCACCGCGGCGGCTGTCATTTCGAAATAGCGTCCAAGCAGTTTGAGGAAATCTTCGGTAGAGAGCTGGTGTGCAAGCTCCGTGGAGCGGCGAAGATCGCTGTACCACAGCGCGGCCGTGATCTTTTCTCCATCACCCCGCCGGATCAAGCCATTGAGCACGGCCTCGCCCGCGCGCTTGCCGAGATAGGCGTGGGCGACATTCTGGGCGACGCTCCGCTCGATCTTCGACTTCAGCGCGATCGCGAGGTGGCGGGTGATGCGCTGGAGCGAGGCAATCTCGTCATCGGTAAATCCCTCGGGCCGGTCTCCTAGCCAGGAGCAGATAATTCCGTTCTGCCCCACCTTGTCGTAGCCGATAAGGAAAACGAGATAGTCGGTGCCGCCAAGCGCGTGAAAGTCCTTCAATACCTCGAAGTCGAGAAGTGCCGTTTCGCCGGTCAGCCGGCGCCGCAGAATCGGCAGCCGATGGGTCAACGTATGGCCGATGGGGCTCAGCCGAAACCGGTCCTGCGCGCTATCCTCGGCGCTGAAGTAATCGACACTGATCCCTGTCGCCGCGGTCCAGTCCACGGTACTGGCAGCATAGAGCGGATGGAGGATCCGGAAGGCCACCTGGCCCCGCAGAATAGGAATTCCGACGCCGCGCAATCGCCGGCACAATTCGCCATAAAGCGCGGCGGATTCGGATTCATGCAACGCCTCCTGAGCCAGCCATTCAATGACAGTGTCGCCCAGAACCGTCGATACGGTTGCCTGATTTTCCATGCGGCGCGACTTTATCCGAGATTTCCGGGATGACCAGCGTGATCGAAGCTCTCGGCGATCCCAGCTTGTCGCCGACGACGCAAGATTAGCTCACATAGGGTCGAAGCTTGCTCTTGTCGGTGCCGCAATCCGGACAACGCCAGCTTTCCGGCAGTTGCTGGCAGGTAGTGCCAGGTGCAATGCCCTCCGCTGGAAGTCCAGCCTCCTCGGAATAGATGTAGTAGCAGCCTCGGCACATGAAGCGTCGGCCGAGGCCCGCATTCATCTTCGGCACGATGGACGGCTGGGAGTCCAACGCCGCTGGCCGTGTCAGCGGATCGTTCACGGCGAGCGTGCCACCCTTCGCGACCGTCAGATAGACGCCGAGATCTTTATGGCCGAAATTGGCGCGCAGCGACCCTGGGATATCCATATCGCGCACGCCGGAGACGGGGTTGACGTTGGTGGCCCCACAGCGGCCGTTCTTGCGATCGACGCGAAAGGTAACCTCGCCGAGCCGGATTTCCTTCTCCACCCAGTCGAACTCCTCCCAGGGCCGGCCGGTGTCAACATAGAGATTGGCGCGAAAACGCAGGGGATCGATGGCCGCGCCCCATTGCTTCTCCAGACTGCGGAGAGTGGCAAGATTGATCAGCGAGAGAACATTGTCGGGCTTATCCATGAAGTGCCCCTCCTTCGAGCGGATCAGCGTCGGAGGCGCCGGCAAGGTGGGTACAAGTTCGTGGAAAAAATTCTCGACGGCGGCTTTCGCGTCGGGCTCATTGAGATTGACCGACAGGACGGTCCGGTTGCCGGATCGTATCTCGAACTGGAGCGTATCAGGATCCAGGTGCGTCTGAACCTTCGCCAGGGCTTCCTCAAGCATCAGCATCACGAACAGGCCTTTCTTGGCCCATTTCGGATTGTCCACCTGCAACGGTACACCCGGGCGCGCCAGCGCGAAGCGGCGGTCATGCGGCAGCGGCCTCCCTTCGGTCAGGCCGACGCTCTGAATCGCCTGACCGCTCAGTCCCTTCACCGGATAAAGGTAGATATTCTTCAGCAACGTCATAAGCGACCCGTGTTCGAAATCAACAGCAGGCCAGTAGTCTCGTTTGCTTTCGCGCCGTCCGGTTAGAGCCGGTTCGTGTTTTTTTGCTGAGGCCGGAACCCCGCGAATCTTCGGGGTCGGGATCGGAGGCCGTTCCAGTGGCAGGTCGACCAGAAGCTCACCGATCTCGGTCAGATGATCGTCGAGCGCGTCATCGACGATGTCAGACAGTCGCGCGATCCCCTTCTCGATCTGCCTTTCGCTGAGGGCCCCGAAGCCGAGCAATATGCCGCGCCGGATCACGTCGCCGTCGTCACCGGCATGAACGGGCGCCGACTTCAGGCTGTAGACGCCAATGCGGCCGCGGCGCGCCTGATGCTCAAAGATGCGTGCGTGCGGCACACCCGGCGGAAGCTGCCAGAACAGCTGCAAGCCGGCATTGCCGCCGCCAAGCGTCACCTCGCCGAAATAACGACGTAGCGCCGCCACCAGCACGTTGCGGCAGGAGCGGTAATGCGCGCGGACACGCAGCACGTGTGAGGCATATTTGCCGCTCGACAGCATGTCGGCGAGCACGGACTGTTCGAGCCAGGAGCTGCCGCTGGAGAGCAGCGCCTTGGTCAGCCGCGCTAGTTCGGCGTGGCGCAGCGGTACGATCAGATAGCCGAGCCGCAGCCCGCTGCCGAGCGAGGAGGCAAAATCACCGACATAGAGTGTGCGTTCAGGCGCGGCCGGCAGGATCGGCTGCAGCTGCATGCCCTCGTCGTGGAATTCGTCGCCATATCCGTCCTCGACGATCAGGCAATCGTTGCGGCGCGCCCAGGAAATTAGCGCAAGCCGGCGATTGGCGGATAGCGCCGATCCGGTCGGATACTGATGCGACGGCGTCACGTGCACGAGTGCGCATGGACGCTCGGGCAATTGGTCGGTGACGAGCCCGCTCTGGTCGACCGCGCAGCCAATGACCTTTGCGCCGGCCGATTTGAAACAAAGGCAGGCGCCAAGATAGCCGGGGTCCTCCACCACAACCCGCGCGTCGTAGGTCAGGAACATCCGAGCGATCAAATTAAAGCTTTCGATTCGGCCGCTGGTGATGATGATCTGTGCTGGATCGACCATGAAGCCGCGCGCGGCGCTTTGATAATGCGCAATCGCCGTGCGCAGATCGGAAAGCCCGGCCGGATCGCTGTTCGCCGAAAGACCTGAAGCTGCGCCCTGCGAAAGATGATCCTGTACCAGCCGCCGCCACATTTTCAGCGGGAACATGGCCGTATTGCTCTGGTCGAGTGAGAAATCGACCATCATCCGCCGTTCCTTGGCTCCAACAAAGCGCTTGATCTCACGATCGATCGGCACTGCTGGTTGCGCCGCGGAAGGCCGGCTCGGCGCAACGCTGATAATGGACATCGCGGCGGCAACGGGTTGCGGCTCGTCCGCTACGAACACGCCGGAAGCCGGGCGGGCCTCGACGAGGCCCTCGAGGATCAGGTTCTCATAGGCACGCACGACGGTGTTACGGGAAATGCCAAGTTGGTCGGCGAGATTGCGCGAGGAGGGCAGCCGAGCGCCTCGCGCGATCCGCCCCTTGCGGATCGCCTCGCGGATTTGCTCAACGAGTTGCTCGGTGAGCGTTTCCCGTCTGGTACTATCGAGCAGGATGAGCAATTGCATGACGCTCGAAATGCAAGGGAAAGGCCAAGCCTCGGATGGGTCCAGTTTTGGCCGATTCCCGCCGCTGATGGCCGAATTTCCGCCTATTTTCCGACGGCAGCCGGCTGATCGAGGCAAACTGGATCCTTGCCGAGCCAGAAAACTGGACTCTTCTTGTATTCGCTTTGGCTCCAAAACGCCCAGATTGCCGCTCGCAGGCGCAAATCCCTGCCCGTAAAGCATCCCTTCCGCATTCCGCTGTCCAGTTTCTGTTCATTCGTTCGATCCATGCCGTCGCAGAAATGGAGCCATCGCAATTTCAGGCCGCGGCTCTCAGGGGTAGCCCAGCCGTATGCGAGCGTCGCTCCAGGTGATCGACGGGCGGCTGCATGCAGCAGCTTGCAGGGATCGACGCGCCGCGTTGAACAGGAGATTGATCCATGAACTTTGCAAGGTACCTTCGGATCTGTGCATTACCGCTTCTGATCGCGTTCGGATCGGCCGCCCAGGCAGAGGACGGCACCATCAAGATCGGCATTCTTCATTCTTTGTCGGGCACGATGGCGATCAGCGAAACCATCCTGAAAGACTTGATGCTGATGGAGATTGCCGATGTAAACGCCCATGGCGGGCTGCTGGGCAAGAAGATCGAACCGGTCGTGGTCGATCCCGCCTCCAACTGGCCGCTGTTCGCCGAAAAGGCGCGCGAACTCCTGACCAAGGACAAGGTCGCCGCTGTATTCGGTTGCTGGACCTCGGTGTCACGGAAGTCGGTATTGCCGGTGTTCGAGGAATTGAACGGGCTGTTGTTCTATCCGCTCGAATATGAGGGCGAGGAAGCCTCGTACAACATTTTCTATGGCAGCTCGGTGCCGGACAACAAGGCGATCCCCGCCGTCGAATATCTGATGTCAAAGGATGGCGGCGAGGTGACACGTTTTGTGCTCGAAGGTACCGACTATGTGTATCCGCGCACCAGCAACAAGATCATCCGCGCCTTCCTCAAGACCAAGGGCGTCAAGGATGAAGACATCCTGGAGAATTACACGCCGTTCGGTTTCGCCGACTGGCAGACCGAAGTGGCCACCATCAAGAAGTTCGGCAGCTCCGGCAAGAAGACGGCCGTGATCTCCACCATCAACGGCGACGCCAATGTGCCTTTCTACAAGGAACTTGGAAACCAGGGCATCAAGGCCACCGATATTCCCGTAATCGCCTTCTCCGTCGGCGAGGAAGAACTCGCGGGCCTCGATACCAAGCCGCTGGTAGGCCATCTGGCGGGGTGGAGCTATTTCCAGTCGGTCAATACACCGGAGAACAAGGCCTTCATCGCCAAGTGGCGCGAATACACCAAGAACCCCAAGCGGGTCACCAATGACCCGATGGAATCGGCCTACATCCTGTTCCACATGTGGGTGCAGGCTGTGCAGCAGGCAGGCAGCACCAATGTCGACGCGGTGCGCCAGGCCATGATTGGACAGAAAGTAAAGTCACCATCCGGCTTCGAAGTGGTGATGGGACCCAACCATCATATGGCAAAGCCGGTGATGATCGGCGAGATCAAGGCCGACGGCCAGTTCAGCATCGTCTATCAGAGCAAGGCGCTGCCGCCAAAGGCCTGGAGTCCATATGTCGAAGCCAACAAGGGCAAGGTCGCCGACTGGTCATGGCCCTGGGTGTGCGGCGGCTGCTCGACCCCGCGGTTCGCAGCGAATTAATCCCTGACGGCGAACCCAAAGGTCGCAGGCTCCGGCGGCAGAGCAATCTGTCGCCGGGGCTCCGTTCGCTCCGGCACTCGAACGCGGCGAACGCCACTTCTTCGACCTGTGAATTTGCGCTTCTGGTCATTCGCTCACCTTCTGCTCTCAAAAGACGGCATCCGTCCTTTTCTCTTGCAAGAGAGGCTGCCTGATTTGCCCGGCGGCAAGAAAGCCCGATCGCCAGGGAGATCACGGAATAGACCGTTAAAACCATTGCGCAGGGAATGCCGGGGCAGCCGGCGAACCTGTGGTGACTTGCTTGCGTGCTTTTTACTTTTGCACGCAAGGCTGCGGGTGCGCCAATGCATCCGGCATTCCCTGCGCCCTCTCTGTTAGCAAGGGTAACGCTTGGCAAAACTCGGGAGCATTGCGCCGCGGGGATGCGGAGGCGTGACCTGAAGTCTTGTCGTGGCTCATCCTTCGAGACGCGCAAGCGCGCTCCTCAGGGTGAGGTCTCCTCATAGTGAGGAGCGCACTGCAAGGCGCGTGTCTCCGGACGACGCTTTGCGCCGCCGGGAGAACCCATGAGGGCCGCACGGGTTTGACGTTTGAATCCGCGGCGCGCGGCCTTATAATCGGGGCCGAAAGCAAAGGAAAAACATGATCCACGTCTGCTCTCTCGCCGCCCTTCCCTCAACCGTCAAGGCCACCGGCGCGAGCCACGTCCTTACCGTGATGGCCAATGTCGCCCAGGTGCAACGGCCGGAGTCGGTGCTTCCCGCCAATCACCTGAAGGTGCAAATGGACGATATCACCGAGGCGATGGATGGCTTTGTCGCGCCGTCGGAGATGCATATCGAGCAAGTACTGAATTTCGTGCGCGGCTGGGATCGCAACGCGCCGCTGGTCGTGCATTGTTACGCGGGCATCAGCCGCTCGACCGCGAGCGCCTTTGCCACGGTCTGCGCCCTCAACCCGCATCGCGACGAAATCGCGATCGCGCGCCAGATCAGAGCCGCTTCACCGATTGCCTCGCCAAACCGCCTGATCGTCAGCCTGGCCGACAAGGCCCTGGGGCGGGAGGGACGGATGCTGCGCGCGCTGGACGAAATGGGTCCGGGCACCCTGACGACCGAAGGCCGGCCATTCCGCCTCGATCTGGAATGATCGTGGGCTCCCCGAAAGTTCCGCCGGTTTGAACTTGTGCCGGCTGGGAGGACACTCAGCTAAGTGCGGCCGGCGGCGACAGGATACGAATGTCTGAACCGGGGCACCGGGAGGGTGGACGATGTTCGAGCTGTTTGCGGTTGTCATCGCGGTGGTCGCGCTGGCCATCGCGCGCAAGGCCATGGATCAGGCCGCGTCCTTGCGGGCGCGGCTCGACGTGCTTGAGGCCAGCGGATGGCGCGCACAGCCCACCCCGCCGCCCCTTGGCGCGCCCCTGCCGCCGGAGCCAGCCGGAGTATCCGAGAGTGCCATCGTAGCTGCCCCGATCGAGCAAGCAGCGCCCCTGCATGACGCTCCACCTTCCGTTCCAGACGATGCCGCGGCAGATGCAGTCGGCGCGGCACCGGCGATGCCCCCGCCGCCTCCCCCCGCCTCGCCCGGCTTCGAGGAACGGGTCGGCACACGATGGGTAGTGTGGCTGGGCGGGCTGACATTGGCGCTGGGCGGCTTCTTCATGGTTCGCTATTCGATCGATGCTGGCCTGCTCGGGCCGGGTGTGCGGACCTTGCTCGGCGGCGCGTTTGCGCTCGCGCTCCTCGCCACCGGCGAATGGACGCGACGCCGGGAGAGCACCTCCGCCATCGAAGTGTTGGCGATGGCCAATATTCCGGCGATCTTGACGGCGGCCGGCACCGCGGTCGCGTTTGGGACGGTTTACGCGGCCTACGCGCTGTACGGCTTTCTGGCGCCGGCCTCCGCCTTCATCCTGCTCGGGATGGTCGCGCTCGGCACGCTCGCCGCGGCGCTGCTTCACGGACCTGTTCTGGCCGGGCTCGGCATTGTCGCCGCCTTCGGCACGCCACTTCTAGTCTCATCCGAAGATCCGGACTTCTGGGCACTCTACGTTTATCTCGCCGTCGTCGCCGCGGCGGCCTTCGGCCTCGCGCGGATCAGGCTGTGGAGCTGGCTCGCGGTGACCACGATCGCGCTCGCGCTGCTCTGGGCCTTGCCGGTCCTGACGTTCGACCCGCCGGTGGTCGGCCCGTTTGCATTCCACGTGATTTCAGGTTTCGCGCTCGCAGCGCTTCTCGTCGTGTGCGGTTTCCTGTTCGGCCCCTCCGCCGAAGACGATCGCCTTGAGCCGGTTTCATCGGGATCGCTGGCGGCCTATCTGTT
>CAVVZW010000068.1:0-10565 GCA_963752265.1 uncultured Alphaproteobacteria bacterium | reverse complement strand
GGCAAATCCGGTTGCGGAAAGTCAACGGTCGGCCGCGCTATCCTGCGTTTGTTCGATGTCACCGCGGGCCAGGTGGTGCTTGACGGCCAGCGCATCGATAATCTTTCACCCGATCGCTTGCGTCAGATGCGCCGGCGCGTGCAAGTCGTGTTTCAGGACCCGTTCTCCAGCCTCAATCCGCGATTGCGCGTGCGCGATATCCTGGCCGAACCGATCCGCAATTTCGGTCTCGCCAAATCTTCCGCGGAACTGGAATCCAAAGTCGCAGCCCTGATGGATACCGTGCGCCTGCCGCGCGATGCGCTGGACCGCAGGCCCCATGAATTTTCGGGCGGACAGCGTCAGCGCATCTGCATCGCGCGGGCGCTGGCGGCTGAGCCTGATTTGATTGTCTGCGACGAGGCGGTCTCGGCGCTCGATGTTTCGGTCAAAGCGCAGATCGTCAACCTGTTGCAGGATTTGCAAGCCGAGTTTGGCCTCGCGCTGCTCTTCATCAGCCATGATCTCGCGATCGTCGAACACATGACCCACCGCGTCGCAGTGATGTATCTCGGCAAGATCGTCGAAATGGCCCCGCGCAACCTGATTTTCGCCGGCCCCAGACATCCCTACACCAAGGCGTTGCTGTCAGCGGTACCGGTGCCGGATCCGACCGCGCGCCGCAACCCGATCATCCTGAAGGGCGACGTCCCGAGCCCGATCAACCCGCCGAGTGGCTGCCGTTTCCACACGCGATGCCCCTATGTATTCGATCGCTGTCGAACGGAAGAGCCGGAACTGCGGCAGAGCGTGGAAGGCCAATGGGCGGCCTGTCATCTGGATGCTTTGCCGGACTAAAGCGTTTTTCGAGCCAAGGGAGGCTCCTCTCCTCAACCCTCTCCCAAGGGGAGGTGGAGTTCATCTCCGTTGCCGTTTCAGATTCAATCCGATCTCATCAGGCCCTGGGTGAGGTTATGCCCGCGCCAAAACAAGATGGCTTGTTAGCCGTCGCGCGATGTCGCGCCGCAGTGCGTTGAACTCCGGTGACGAAACATCGCGCGGGCGCGGCAGCTCGATGCGGAAATCGCTGTCGATCCGCCCTGGTCCCGCGCTCATCACCAGCACGCGATCGGCCAGCAGCACAGCTTCCTCGACCGAATGCGTGACAAAGATCGTCGTAACGCCGGTGCGCTTCCAGATTTGCAGCAGTTCGTGCTGAAGCTGTTCGCGCGTCAGCGCATCGAGTGCGCCGAACGGCTCGTCCATCAGGAGAATATTTGCGTTGTTGGCTAGCACGCGTGCGATCGCCACGCGCTGCTTCATGCCGCCGGACAACTGGTTCGGATAGCGGTCGGCAAAGCGCTCAAGCCCGACCATCCGGACGAACTCGTCGGTCGCCTTGTCGATGTCTTCGCGCGGGAGATGACGTTGCCGCGGCCCGAAGCTGATGTTCTGGCGGACCGTCATCCACGGGAACAGCGCGTAATCCTGAAACACCATGCCGCGGTCGCTGCCGGGACCAGTAACAGGCTTCCCGTCGATCGATACTTCGCCGGTGGTCGGCTCCTCAAATCCTGCGATGATGCGCAGCAGCGTGGATTTTCCACAGCCGGAGGCGCCGATCATGCAGACGAATTCGCCCTTCGGAATCGCGAGATCGACCGGCGCCAGCGCCTCGACTTCGTCGTCGCCGACCGCAAAGCGTTTAGTCACGCCACGGACGGTCAGGAAGCCCTGATGCCCATTACTCACGGTGCTGCGGGCTCCAGCTCAGAAGACGGTTGCTGATCGCCACAATGATGCGGTCGGTAACGAACCCGCAGGCGCCGATCACGATCATGCCGGTGATGACGAGATCGGTGCGCGACAGCGTGCGGCCATCCATCACCACCGAACCGAGGCCGGTGGGGACGCCAGTCATCTCGCCGACCACGATCAGGATCCAGGCGAATCCATGCGCGATCCGCAAGCCGCTGACGATGGCAGGCAGCGACGCCGGCAACACGATCTGACGGAACATGCCGGCGCCGGAACATCCGAGCATGGAAGCGGCCTCGAACAGCTTTGGGTCGATTGAGCGCACGCCGAACATGGTGTTCAGCAGGATCGGATAGAAAGCACCAAGGAACACCAGGAAGATCGCCGCATTCGGCCCAAGGCCGAAAAAGATCATCGACAGCGGCAGCCATGCGGTGACAGGAATTGGGCGCAGCAGCGAGATCGTGGGATCCAGCAATTGCCGCAACACTTTGATCCGCCCGATCATCATGCCCAGGGGAATGCCGATCACGGCAGCGAGCAGGAAGCCCCCATAGACGCGCTGCATCGACTTCCAGACATGGATCAGGATCGTGCCGCTGAAGGCGTCGTCGTAGATGCCGCCGAAGGTGAAGTCGTACATCATCACCGCGACCTGATACGGGCTCGGGATCAGCCGGGTGCCTGACATGGCGACAGCGCGGTCCCAGATCAGGATCAGGAGGATCGGAAAGCCCGCGCCAAGAACGACGGCACGTAACGTCTCCAGCCGCTGCCGATTGCGGCGGCGAACGGCGGCGGCGGTTGCAGGTTGGCTCGTTTCGAGCGTGTCGGGTAATGTGGTTGCGTGGTCACTCACGTCGGTCGGCTTACATGAACTGTTCTGATATGGCGCGCGCCATGTCGGGCGCCTGCCGCACCTGCTTCTTCTCGACCATCAATTCGCTATAGGCCTTGGCGCGTTCAATGAAGGTCTCATCGATCTTCCAGGTCAGTTCGACATTCGGCACCGCCTTTTCGATCGATGCGCGCTGCTGGCCGAGTTTCTGCATCGCGACCTCGATCATCTCCTCGGGATGCGCCATTGCGTAGTCGGTCGCCTTCTTGTGCATCTCCACGATCATCTTGAGCCGCTCGGGATTCTCCTTGATCAGTTTTTCGCTCGCCGAGAGGATCATGTTGAGCGAGCCGATCGACGTCGAATAGGGATATTCGACGAGCCGGCCGGTGCCGTTGGCGAGGCTGATGCCGGGGCCGGGCTCGGCACCGACATAGGCATCGATATCGCCGCGGGCGAGGGCTGCCGGCATGTCACTGAACGACAGCCGGATTGGCTGGATATCCTTGATCGATAGACCCTCCGCCTTCAGCCGCTCCAGGATGACGACTTCCTGCGTCGAGCCCGGGGTGATCGCGACGCGCTTGCCCCTCAAATCCTTGATGGTCTTGATGTCGGATTTCGCGTCGGCGACGATGCCCATGCCACGATTTGTGGCGGCGGCGACGATCACGACCGGTTCACCGGCGGCAGCGCCAAGCAAAAACGCGGCAATGCCGTGGACGCAGGTATCGACCGTGCCGGTCAGCACCGCATTCTTGCCGTCGGTAGGGGTCTCGAAGGGGACGACTTCGACCTTGTAGCCGGGTGGAGCGAACTTCTCGTAGAAATAGGGAGTGATGCCGTGAATGAGTTTCAGCGTGCCAACCCGCAGCACCTTGTCGTCCGCGTGCGCCTCTGGCGCGGCCGCAAGAAGCGCCAACGCGCCGAGTGAGGCAAACAAGAGACGGAACGACAGCAAACGCGGCGCGGCGGGCATAGTGATCCTTTCAACGGACGACATATTCTCGGATGGTAACCCGATGAGGTCACCCTATAGCACGCGTCAAATCGGTTGAACTATCGATTGTGAGCAAAGAAATACGGCAACGCCTGCATCTTTTGCGAGCAGCAGGCTCGCCAACATTCTCGCTACGGATTGCTGGGTTTGAAGACGCCGAGAATCCTCTCGCAGGCCGGTCCGGATTTCGTGCACCACTCCTCGCGCGCGGCTACGGCGCCCTGTCGCAGCGCTGCGATCAGAGCCGGCGCGGGGTCTGAAACGATCGTAACGCCGCGCTCGCGCATTCGCTGATGGTTCTGCGTCAGGCGGCTGGCGAGTGCGATCCACGACTCGGCCTCGGTCAGACGTCCGGCGGCATCGACGGCTTCCCTCAATTCCGGTGTCAGACGATCAAAGGCCGCTTGATTGACACTCGCCACCGACAGCGGCTGTGCGTAGGTGATCTCGGTGAAATAGGGCAGATATTCCGACAGCGTGCGGCTGATCTCGCCGTCGCCCGACGACAGCACCGCGTTGATGCTGCCGTCCGTTAGTTTCGGCATCAGCTCAGTGAAGCTGATCGAACTGGCCTTGGCGCCCGCGCTTGTAAAAACCTCGCGCGATATCCTGTCATAGGTGCGGATCGAGAGGCCGGCGAGGTCCGCAGGGGTGCGCAGTGGCATCTTCGACCAGATACCGGAGGGTGGCCAGGGCGTCAGATAAAGCAGCCGCTGGCCGCGCCTTTGCAGCGCCGTCGCAATGATGGGCCGCGCAAGATCGGCAAGCTGGCGGGCGTCAACAATCGTGGTCACCAGAAACGGCAGCGTGGGCAATGCGAAGATCGCGTCCTCTCCTTGCAGGGCACCAGCGAATGCATCTCCGGCCTGCACCCGGCCTTCTGCAATCGCTGACAGCATGTCGGCGGACCGGATGCCCTTGGCGGCATCGAAACTTGGCTGAATCACTACTTTTCGGTCGGTCAAAGTGGCGACATGCGCGGCAAAGGCGGTCATCCCGAGACCGGGCATCGCGCTTTGCGGGTACTCGGTCGCCATGTCCCAGACCGTCTGGGCCCGCGCGGTTAGCGGCGTGTGAAGCAACAACAGAGCGCCAGCCGCAAGTGTGAGAAGTCGCAAACAACCCTCCCGGTCTGGCCCAACGTACGCGGCAGCGCACTTTGTTAAATCGAAAGCTTGGTAAACTCCAGAGCTGGTCCGTGCGTTAGTTCCAGCGGTAACCTTGCCGGCAATATTGACTGGTATTGCGAGCGAGGCTTCCTAGATAATGAGGATTGCTGTTTTGCGCATTTCAGGAGGCCTTGATGGTCCTCAAGAACCTTTTCATCGCTGCCATTGGTGTCGCGGCTCTCGCATGGAGCGGTCTGTCGACCGCGCAGCAATATCGCCCCGACGAGTTCCTGAATCTCGACCTTTCGCGCGCCGCGCTGTCGCCGAAGCCGCTCGGCCCCGCCACGAGCTTTACGCCCGGCCCGCTGAACGTGACAGTCGATCGCGGCAACAATGCCGTGCAAGCCAATACAGAATCCGTGGTCGAACCCAAATCCGTCGCCACTGCCCCGGTCCGTATCGAGAGCAAGCCCACGGCCAAGACTGCAATCAGGACTGCCAAGTCCGGCATGCGCGCGGCCCATAAGCCGCGGGCCCTCGTTGCACTTCACGAACGCAATCCCGTGGAAGCCCAAGCCCGGGAAACCAGAATTCAGGTCTGGCCCTGCAAATCGGGCGGCATCTGCGGCTGGAAACGCTAGGGCCATTAGTGACGCCATCTTGATTTGAACGCGGTCGCTCGGGCACGCTATCAGCGGCCGGACGATTTGCTCGCCCCGAGCTTCACTTCAAATCATTTCAGCGCAGGTCCCTTGTCAGAGCGGGGCCGCCGACCTCCGGAGTTCATGTCAATGGAACAGTTGCAAACCCAAGGCATCAGCCTGCCGCGTCTGGGGCTCGGCACCTTTCGCATGCAAGGCGACGTCTGTCGCACCGCGGTGGAAAGCGCGCTCGCGCTCGGTTATCGCCACATCGACACAGCCGAGATGTACGGCAACGAGGAGCCGATTGGAGCTGCGATTGCGGCCTCCAGGATCGCCCGCAAGGATTTGCATGTCACGACCAAGGTCTGGAATGAAAATCTGGCGCCGGATGCGATCCGGCGCGCCTTCGATATCAGCCTGAAAAAGCTCAAGCTCGATCAGATCGATCTCTATCTCGTGCACTGGCCGGCGCCGAAGATGAACCTGGATGCGATGTTCGAGACCCTGATGAAGCTGAAGCAGGAAGGCCGCACCCGGGCGATCGGCGTGGCCAACTTCAATGTCGCGCTCCTGAAGAGGGTCGTCGAAGAGATCAAGGCGCCGATCGCCTGCAACCAGGTCGAGTATCATGTGATGCTCGATCAGACTCCCTTGCGCAAATATCTTGCGGCCAAGTCGATTCCGCTGGTCGCCTATTGCCCGCTCGCGCAGGGGCGGGCGGCATCCAACGAAACGCTGATCGCTATCGGCAAAAAGCATGGCGCCAGCGCGGCCCAGGTCGCGCTGAAATGGTTGCTCGATCAGGACGGCGTGTCGGCAATCCCGAAGGCCTCGCGCGCGGAGAGTCAACGCGCCAATCTCGATGCGCTGAATATCGGCCTCGACGACGAAGACCTGCAAGCGATCGCCGGACTCCCGAAAAACCAGCGCTACGTCAATCCGGGTTTTGCGCCGGCGTGGGACTAAGAACCTGCGCTATTCGACGATCGCCTGATAGACCAGCGCGTTGATCGTCTGGCGATAGTGCCAGCGAACGGGGCCGGGCGCTGCCGACATATAGACCACGGCGAGTTCTTCCCGGGGATCGACCCACCAGTCGGTGCCGCTGGCGCCCGGCCAGGTGAATTGTCCGACCGACCCCATCATCTTGACGACCCCTGGTGTCGTGCGCACCGCAAGGCCCAGGCCAAAGCCGAAGTCGGCGCGCGTCGGGTCGGCATTGCCGATCAGATTCTTGATGTTCGGGCCCAACTGGTCGGACAGCATATAGGCAACCGTCCTGGGGCCGAGCAGGCGCGCTTCGCCGCTGCGGCCCTCGTTCATCAGCATCATCGCAAAACGCAAGTAATCCGCGGCGGTGGAAGCGGCGCAGCCGCCGCCGCATTCAAATTTGAGCGGCTGTGTCAGTTCGGGGCTGCGGGCCTGGGGCTTGCCCGTGTCGGGATCGTTCGGCAGCGGCTTGGCGTAGCGCGCGACCTGATCGGCGGAAATCGAGAAGCCGGTATCGTTCATGCCAAGCGGCGTGAAGAGATTGGCTTTGAGATATTGCCCGAGCGTTTGGCTTGAGATCTGCTCAATGGTGAGACCGAGCAGGTCGAGGCCAAAACCGTAATCCCAGACGGTCGCGGGCTGATACAATAGCGGCAGCGAAGCGAGCTTGTCTGTGAATGCGACGCCGTCATATTCGCGGGAAGCGTCGCCGCTGCCGGCTGGGTACATCTTGTGCACCAGCGTATTGCCGCGGCCGCCATAGACGATCCCGGAGGTATGGCGCATCAGGTCCTGGATCGTGATTGGCTTGTTGGCCGGCACGGTCTCGGTCGTTGGCTCGCCGCTGGCGTCGCGCACAGCGACCCGCATGCTCGCAAATTTCGGAAAGTATTTCGACAAGGGATCGCCGATGAGGAGCTGGCCGCGTTCGTACAGCATCAGCGCGCCGACCGTCGTCATCGGCTTGGTCATGGAGGCGATGTTGAAGATCGTATCGGTGGTCATGGCGACACCGGCGGCCTTGTCGCGCCAGCCATAGGCGTCGAACATCACCAATTTGCCGTGCCGCGCAATCGCGATCACAGCGCCGGGAATGCGGCCGGCCGCGATATCGGCCTTCAGGACTTCACCAATGCGCGCCAGCCGCTCGCTGGACATTCCGACTTCCTCCGGTTTTGCACGCGGCAGCTCGGCCGCGAAGGCGGCGTTATAACTGAGGAAACAGAATGCGGCGGCGAGCCATCGAAGGCGGATCATTGAAGCGTCTCCTGTTCGGGCTCTACGGCCCTCAGCCGAGACTATGCCAACGGTTTTGCTGAGACCAGTTGCCTCAGACGCAAGAGGGGCCTGCGGCTTGCGCAAACGCTTCCGCTATCGCATCATCAAAACATAAGAAACGTCTGATCTTGGGGGAGAACGCCACATGTCCGAGCTGTCACGCCGTCGCTTTTTGGCCGGTACGGCCGCCGCTGCACTGTCGACTGCACCGGCCATGGCCGCGATGGGGCCGAACGACAAGTTCGATCTGGTGATCAAAGGTGGTGACGTGCTTGATCCGAGCCAGTCATTGCGTGGAAAACGCGACATCGGCATCCGCTGGGGCGTGATCGAGGCGGTCGAGCCCGAAATTCCAGCCGCGCGCGCTGCCAAGACCATCGATGCTTCCGGCAAGCTGGTCACGCCCGGCCTCGTCGATCTGCATTGCCATGTCTACCCTTACGGCTCGGCGATTGGTATTCCCGCTGACGAACTCGTGCAATTCCAGGGCACGACGACGGTGGTGTCGGCGGGCGATGCCGGCGTCAACAACCTTGCTGCTTTGCGCCGCTTTATCGTCGCCCAGACGCGGGCGCGGATGTACGCGTTCCTGCACATCGCGAACAATGGTTTGTCGGCGTTCCCGGTGGCCGAGCTCTACAACATCGACAATGCGCAGGTCGAAGCCTGTGCGATGGGGCTCGCGGAAAACCAGGATTTCCTGATCGGCGTCAAGGTGCGGATGTCGGAGAATGTCATCTTCAAGCACGGCGTCGAGCCGCTCAAGCGCGGCATCCAGGCCTGCGAAATGTGCGGCTGGCCGGCCAAGATGATGGTGCATATCGGCGGCGTCGAGACACCGCAATTGATGACCGACATTCTCAACCTGCTGCGGCCGGGCGACGTTCTGACCCACGCTTATTCCGGCGCGCCGAACATGGCCGGTGCCTTCACCAACATCGTACAGGACGGCAAGCTGTTGCCGGCGGCCCTCGCCGCCAAGCAGCGCGGCGTGATCTTCGATGTCGGCCATGGTGGCGGCAGCTTCGATTTCACGGTGGCGGAAGTCGCGATCCCCGCCGGCTGCTCGCCGGATACGATTTCGTCCGACATCCACGTCTTCTCCGGCAATACGCCGGGCACACCCTATTTGCCTAATGTCATGGGTAAGTTCATGGCGATGGGCTTTTCGCTGGAACAGGTGGTGGCGATGGCGACCATCGCGCCTGCCAGGATCATCAACCGGGCGCCGAAGATCGGCACGCTTCAGATCGGCGCGCCCGGTGACGTCTCGATCATGGATCTGGTCGAAGGGCCGGTCACGTTCGTCGATACCCGCAACAACAAACGCGACGGCAAGGTGCAGTTGAAACCGGTGCAGACCGTGATCAACGGCGTGCCGTTCGGGCGGCCCTATCAGTCGCCGTTTGCGGTGAGGTAGGCGCTTAAGCTCAGGCCTCGCCCAGCAGTACGCGGGCGCCTTCCCATAAAAGACTGACCACTTCGCCGGCGGGCCGCGTGGAGGCGAGCATACCCGATTGGCCGGCCCATGCCTGCATGCGATCGATGTCGTTGGCTTTGACGGCCTCATCGCGCATGGCCTGTGTCAGGCCGCGCTGCACGGGGTAGGGAGCCGGGTTCGGCGCCCCTGACGATACCGCGGCGCGGGCATAAGCTGTTGCGATGGTGCGGCCGGGGCGCCCCGTGAAGGCACGCGTCACGATGGTCTGCTCCGGCAACGTCCGGCCGATCGCATCAGCCCACGCCGGAGCCAGCTTTGCCTCCGGGCAGCGGAGGAAGCCGGTCCCGATTTGGGCTGCGGACGCGCCCAGAAGCAAAGCGGCAGCGACGCCGCGCGCATCGGCAATCCCGCCTGTCGCCACTACCGGGATGCGCACGGCATCGACGACCGCGGGAATGAGCGAAAACAGGCCGACCATGTTGGCTTCAGCGGTTGCGGCATCGAAGGCGTAGCGATGACCGCCGGCCTCCATGCCCTGCGCCACGATCACGTCGGCGCCGGCATCTTGCGCGGCTTTGGCTTCCGTCACCGAGGAGATATTGGCAAACCACTTGATCCCCTTTTTCTTCATCCGCTCGACGAAGGCTGGCGGATAGAGCCCCATCACCGACGAGATGATCGGTGGCGCGGCTTCCAGCATGGCTTCGCATTGCGCCTCGAAATCCGGCGGCGTGGCGTTGCCGGCTTCGATGGCGACTTCGGGGCCAAAATCGCGCAGGAATGTCCGCACGGCCTTTTCCGCCTCGGCGTCGCGGTGCGGCTTGGGATCTGGGATCCAGAGATTGAGCGCAAAGCCGCCATTGCTGCCGGCGCGCACCTCCGCCGCCCATGCCTTGATCGCCGCCGGCTGCATCAGCAGTGCGCCGCAGCTTCCGAGGCCGCCCGCATTGGCGACCGCGATGGACAGCGACGGCGCGCACGCGCCTGCCATCGGTCCGAGCAGAATCGGCACCTGAACATCAATGGAATTGGCAAATGCCTTGGCACGCGCAAGCGCCGGATGGGAGGTTGTCACGATGTCACCTGGTTGGTTGGATTTGAGCGATGTTTTTGGCCGATCGGCGGGTATCGGCGGCGACGGTAAAGGCGGTCCGGATTGTCAGCGCCGCGGCAACAATCAGGGCTGCGGCGGCGATCAGGGATGCCACGCGAAAGTCTCCAAACCGCTCTGACAGGAATCCGGCCAGCGTCGGCCCGATCATTTGACCGATGCTGAAGCTCGCGGTCATTCGCGCGAAAGCCCGGTGGGGATGTCCGGCCGACAGCATTCGTCCGGCCATCAATCCCAAGACCGTAATACCCATGAACGTTCCGCCTAACAATAACGCCGAAAGACAGATCCCTGATATCGTCACCCATTCGACGCTGATGGCGACGCCGATAGCCTCAAGCGCACATGCCGCCGCAAAGGCGCTCAAGATCCCGATCCGTTGGCCGAGCCAGTTCCAGACCGTCACAGACGGAATCA